>CAZSYW010000353.1:0-2492 GCA_964611315.1 uncultured Rhodospirillaceae bacterium | reverse complement strand
TGCCGAACAAAGGCCGTCAGCGAAGACGGTAGCCTCGAAGAGTGACGTGTCACTTCATGCTAGTGATTGCAATCGAAAAGTGTATCGTGGGGGTGCTTGGACCAGTACTCTGAAAGAGGTTCGTTCTGGCAACCGTGCGGGTTTAGGCAAAGATGTTAAAAGTGATTTTGTCGGTTTCAGAGTTGTTAGGGTTTTGCCATGAAAATTAGGTTTGTATTGCGGCTATTATACTGCTCTCTTTACCCAGTGATACTTTTTTGCCCGTTGGCGAATGCGGAGCCGCAGTTTGTCGACATTGAGATGGTCTTGGCCGTTGACATTTCATCGAGTGTGGATGATGCAGAATACGACCTGCAAATGAGCGGTTTGGCTTGGGCACTTCGGCATCCTGAGGTAATAGCAGCCATTGAGAGTTTAAATTCGGGCGGAGTGGCGGTGGCAGTTGTCCAATGGTCCGGGACATGGGCGCAGGAAGTTGTTGTTGACTGGACCCAGATAGTGAACTCGGAAGATGCTGCAGAGTTTTCTGATTCCGTAGGAACGACGCCTCGAGCATTCTCTGGTGGCGCTACTTCGATCAGCGGTGCAATTCATTTTGGCTTGAGCGAACTACAAACTAATGATTTCGACGGCAATCACCTGGTTATCAATGTGATGGGAGACGGTCGCGGTAATGACGGGCCATTGCCGACCAGCGTGCGGGACCGAGCACTGTCCTTAGATGTGACAATCAACGGTCTAGCAATAATCAATGAGCAGCCGTTTGTAGATTCGTATTACGAAGAACACGTGATAGGTGGGCTAGACTCCTTTGTGTTAGAGGCAAAGGATTATCATGATTTTTCACGTGCGGCCTTAGAAAAACTTGTGCGTGAAATTCGACAACGGTCGCCAGCGGGACAGACGGTTGCTTGGCTGGATGAGGGAACTCAGTTTGATAGAGTTCCTAAATTTCCCTAGATGGTCAGTGCGGTCCTGGGAGAGTAGGAATACTCTGATTGCAATGCCAATTGTAGCACGTCGATTTTTCCTTTGCGGGTTTTTACACCCTTTGTTTCAAAAGTTTCATAATTTGCCTTTGGGGCCAGGCAAATTTTCTTAGTAGAATTAATGACTAATTTTCTCGTAGCCCTGAATCCGCCCGCCGACGAATTTTCATGACTCCAACCAGGTACTTTAATTCAGACTACTTCAGATAAAGCGAAAAATGACGAAATATTTAGAGGTTCAGTCTCCTGCTCCGAACTGGTTTCAGGCAGCCATGGCTGACGCCGGAGACTCCCGTTTTGTGGATGTTGAGAATTGCCATGTTCACTATCTTTACTGGCCATCTAAAAAAAAGGCCCGAGGTAATCTACTTCTTGTTCACGGTGGCGGAGGGCATGCTCATTGGTGGAGTTTTCTGGCGCCAATGTTAGCCCAAGATCTGAACGTGGCCGCGGTGTCTCTGTCAGGAATGGGCGACAGTGGTTCGCGTTCGTCCTACGATTCAAATATCCGGGTGAAAGACATGCGTGGTGTTATGTCTCATGCGCAATTCCGCGGTCCAACTTTTGTTCTCGGTCATAGTTTTGGAGGATACATGACGAGCCGTTTTGGTCAGCTCCATGGCGACGAAATTTCGGGGATTATTATTGCGGATTCGCCGATCCGGGCGCCAGGAAAACGTGATGAAGATACGAGAAGACGCCCCCGAATGGGGAACAAGCGATATTACCCGGACTTCGACGAAGCCCTGAAACGTTTTCGATTAATGCCGTCCCAACCGTGCGAAAATGAATTTCTTGTGGAACACATTGCCAGGCACTCTTTGAAATTGGATTCTAAGGGGTGGTGCTGGAAATGGGACGGTGGTGCGATGGAAAACAGCCGTTTTGGGGAGCCTTTCCATGAGTATTTGGCAGCGACGACTTGTAAGAAAGCATATCTTTATGGTGAGAAATCGAAGTTGGTCGACGAGGAATCGCTCCGATTTATCAAGACCCTGCTTGGTGAGGACGCACCTATTATCGGTATTCCGGAGGCACATCACCATTTGATGTTGGATCAGCCCATCGCGTTTGTGGCTGCACTAAGGGCGGTATTAGTTTTATGGCAGGAGGTCAGGGGGACGTAAAAGTTGAGACTTTCGTCGAGAAATCGTCTCTCCAGGGGGTCACCATTTGATGTAAAACATAAAAAAGACTTTGTGAGTAGGGGCCAAAATGCAAAACGCTTAAGCAGCTTCTTTCTTGGTCCTAAAGATTATGTGAGTGTTAACAGACAACTTTACGTTAAATTACCAACAATGATGCATTTATGACTCCAGTTAGTAAGATTAAACCAACGGTTGGTGCTGAACTCATTGCGGAGTTTTTTCTGACAATTGGTGTTCAAAGATTTTATGGCCTTCAGGGTGGTCATATTCAACCGATCTGGGATGCGATAACACGCCTTGGCGGGACAGTAATAGATGCGCGCGATGAGCGGGCTGCTGTCCACATGGCGCATGC
>CAZSYW010000352.1:0-2498 GCA_964611315.1 uncultured Rhodospirillaceae bacterium | reverse complement strand
TGGAAATCGAAAAAAGTCCAGAGCGGGCCTACGAATACACCTCCAAAGGAAACATGGTGGCTGTGATTTCCAACGGCACTGCCGTACTCGGGCTAGGCAACCTCGGGGCCCAGGCTGCCAAGCCCGTAATGGAGGGAAAGGCGGTATTATTCAAACGTTTCGCGGACATAGACAGCATCGATCTCGAAGTCGACACCGAGGATGTCAACGAGTTCATCGACTGTGTCCGCTTCCTGGGGAAAAGTTGGGGCGGTATTAATCTGGAGGATATTCGCGCGCCGGATTGTTTCTTTATTGAACAACGCCTTCGAGAAACAATGGACATTCCGGTATTCCATGATGACCAACACGGGACAGCCATCATTGCCGCGGCAGGATTTATTAACGCTTTACATCTGACTGACCGGAACATCAGAACCACTCAAGTCGTGATTAACGGCGCAGGGGCAGCCGGAATAGCTTGTGCGGAATTGCTTAAGGGCATGGGAGTGCCTCCAAGCAACGTGATCGTGTGCGACACCCAAGGCGTAATTTATACAGGCCGTGAAAGTGGCATGAATCAGTGGAAATCGGCACACGCCAGTAATACTGAATCTCGTACTCTGGCTGACGCTGTCGGTGGGGCAGACGTTTTTTTTGGGTTATCAAAAAAAGGGGTGGTGACGCCTGATATGGTCAGGAGCATGACGTCACAGCCAATTATTTTTGCCATGGCTAACCCTGATCCGGAGATCACTCCTGAAGAGGTCGCTGCAATTCGCGCTGACGCCATTATGGCGACTGGCCGCTCCGATTACCCCAATCAAGTCAACAACGTGCTGGGCTTTCCCTATATCTTTCGGGGCGCCCTCGACGTTCGCGCGTCAACAATTAACGATGCTATGAAAATTGCGGCCGCTGAGGCACTAGCCGCTCTCGCACGAGAAGATGTCCCGGACGAAGTTGCAGCCGCCTACGCCTCCGGGCGACTCCGATATGGTCCTGAATATATTATTCCTGCACCCTTCGATCCCCGCCTAATAACTTCAGTTCCAGTGGCAGTGGCAAAGGCCGCCATTGAGAGTGGTGTCGCCCAGAAACCGATCCACGATGAATCCGTATACCGACGTCAATTGAGTGTTCGTCTGGACCCAACGGCCAGCAGCGTCCAAATGATCCAGGACGAAGTACGGGCCCATCCCGTGCGTATGGTATTCGCAGAGGGTGAAGAGGAAAGGGTCATTCGTGCGGCCATCCAGTGGCGCGGCTTAGGCCTTGGAACCCCGATTCTCATTGGTCGTGAGCAACAAATCCTCGAAACCATTTCAAAAATGGGACTAAGCGGGCCGGAGAGCTTAGAAATCCATAACGCAAGCCTTAGCAAACAAAACAAAGTCTACACAGATTTTCTCTACGAACGACAACAACGTAACGGATTTCTTTACCGAGATTGCCAGCGGCTAGTTAACCAAGATCGCAATATCTTTGCGGCTTGTATGGTCGCAATGGACCACGCCGATGCCATGGTTACCGGAATGACCCGTAGCTATTACGTTGCTTTGAAAGAAATCCAGCGAGTGCTGGGCCCACGCCCGAATGAGCGTATGTTTGGTCTTTCGATGGTTATCGCAGGGAACCGCACTGTGTTTATCGCTGACACAACCGTACATGAACTGCCAAACCCTGAAGAACTGGCGGATATTGCCTGCCAGACTGCCGCTAAAGCCCGCTCAATGGGACACGAGCCACGGGTCGCGCTGCTATCAAATTCCAACTTCGGCAATCCGCGCTGGGAACAGGCCGACCGAATCCGAGACGCTGCCCGAGAACTCGATTCCAGGGAGGTTGATTTTGAGTATGACGGTGAAATCGCTGCCGATGTAGCGCTGGATCCAGAGTTGCTCAACCTATATCCATTTTGCCGATTATCCGGTCCCGCAAATGTGCTGATCATGCCTGCGCTACACAGTGCCAACATATCTGCGAAACTACTCAAGGAAATTGGAGGAAGAACGGTTATAGGCCCTCTTCTAATGGGCTTGAGCAAGCCTGCCCAAATCGTCCCCATGGGATCAACCGTTTCCGAGATTATTAACCAAGCGGCATTTGCGGCCCACGAAGCGATACGCCATCAGGTGGCACCCAGACTTCATGGCTCAAAAAAGGGCTCTAGGAAGAGGAGTGCCTGAAACTGCTTGATGTACACCTATGATATCCCCTCAACCCGCAGGCCTCTTCAGGATTAGTTACCACAACGGCACAATGGCTGCGACGCAACACCCGCCTGCTGTCCAACCAATGCAAATCTTTTTTGGCGTCTCTGCTACTTGTAATAACTCTATTAGGCCCTCCTGCGGTCACTGGTTTCTTATTACTTGAAAAAGGTTCTGCCCCGTGGGCTTCAATCTTTACAAAGCTAGCGTCCTCTTTTCCCCGATGATAGGTGTTCGGCGAACAGCTTGCGAAAAACGCGCCGGGACAGGCTTTAGACAAATCTTCGTTTATAAAATTAGAGATCT
>CAZSYW010000351.1:0-2524 GCA_964611315.1 uncultured Rhodospirillaceae bacterium | reverse complement strand
CATCAATCGGCATCCACGGTGGACGGTGCGGGCTCCGGATCTCTTTCCCGGCAAAAACATAACTTCCATGGAAAAATGCTTCCGCGCGCCCGGACTGGCTAGGCCACGGATCAGCCGGGACAAAGTTTAACTCCTTCGGTGTTGGACCCATAAGTCACAACCGGTAGACCGGACTACTGTAAACAGCATGACGGATAGCCTTAGTCATACCGCATGCACCTTAAATAATTCTATGGCTATGGGCACAGGCATAAACGCTACCCAAATCAGAAGGCTTAAACGCGAGCCCTCCCAGAGCGTAGTCGCAAAATATTTTCGGCATAAGATTTCTTGCCTCCATCAAAAACTGCAGTCCCCGCAACTAATATATCTGCCCCAGCCGCTATCACCCTCGGCGCATTGTCAAAATTGATGCCCCCATCAACCTCAAGATCGATGTTGCGTCCCGAATCATCAATCATGGCTCGCACCAATTTAATTTTTTCTAACTGCTCATCAATAAACTTTTGGCCCCCAAAACCGGGGTTTACAGACATTACTAAAGCTACATCTACGATATCAATCACCGACGCAATATTTTCTGGTGGCGTACCTGGATTAAGCGAAATACCCGCTTTTTTCCCGATATCTTTGATCAGACGAAGCGCATTACGCACGCACCTACCCGTTTCAATATGTATCGTGACTATATCCGCGCCTGCATCAGTGAACGCTTTTATAAAAGGATCGACAGGGTCAATCATCAAATGAACATCAAATGCTTTTGTGCTGCGGGCACGCAAAGCCTCCACAACATTTGGCCCCACAGTAATATTGGGCACAAAGTGACCATCCATGACGTCGACATGAATCAGGTCAGCGCCCGCCTCTGTAATTGCATCCACTTCCTCCCCCAAGCGGCCAAAATCCGCCGCAAGAATTGAAGGGGCGATCCGCACTTGTTTCTTCATGTTTCCCACCTAACAGCTTAGCCCTTACGCTTCAAGCGCGCCGCATAAAAGCCATCCATTCCGCCCTCTTCGGCAAAGTGTGCAGGCAAGGTACGGAGATCACCCCGTTCATTCAAAAACGGGGCAAAGAATTCACGTTCCTTGGGCAACAAAGGGGAACGCTCTAGTTCTCGCCGGCGAGCAAGCAGATCTTCAACTCTTTCCGAACCCTCCTCCGGTTGCAAAGAACAAGTAGCAAAAACCAGAATTCCACCTGGGGCCAACATATCAGCCGCCGCATCAAGTAATTGATTTTGGACAACGACGGCACGCTCAACGTCGTCTTGGTTTTTCAGATGAAGGATTTCGGGGTGCCGACGGATGGTCCCAGTCGCTGAGCACGGAGCGTCTAAAAGGACGTATTTTGCAGGAGAGGGGGGCCGCCAGTGTAGCACATCCTCGTTGATCAGCTCAGCGCTTAAAGTCAGGCGATCCAAATTCGCTTCTAACAACTCGAGACGTGACCTTGAGCGATCAACAGCCACAACATCCGCGCCACGGGAGCACAGTTGGGCAGTCTTTCCTCCCGGCGCAGCACACAAATCTATCACACGATCACTCGATACCTCACCAAGCAATGCCACTGGCAGTGCTGCGGCAGCATCCTGCACCCACCACTTACCTTCCGCAAATCCTGGCCTCTCAGCGATCGGGCCTCCAGCCTCCACGCGGAGGGTGCCTGTCGGTAGTAACTTAGCCTCGAGAAGTTCGACCAGCACACTAGGTGTATTCTTAGCAGTGATATCTAACGGTGCTTCCAGCAGATGGGCCGCCGCAATTTGTCTTGTCACCGATTCACCATAAGCTCCACACCAGCTTCTCCACAGCCATTCCGGCGTATTCAGCCTTTCGGCATCCTGGGAGTCACACCATGGGTTACCTTCCCGAACTATACGTCGAAGTACCGCATTAATAAGTTTCCGATAGCGAGTCATGCTTCCTGAAGCTAGATCCACGGTGCTGTCCACCGCTGCGTAGGGAGGCGTACCCAGAAAGAGAATTTGGGCGACACCCAACCTCAACATATTATTAACAGGCCATGCCGCAGTTGGAAGTGGACTGTTAATGCAACGCGCAATCAATATATCAATTTGGCCAAGCCTGCGAAGGCAGGTAGCGACGAGAAGCCAAACAAAGGCCCTGTCCCGACTGCTGAGCGAAGAAAATTTCCCACAAGAGTCAACAGCGTGATTAAGCGCTTTGCGTTGCCGCAAAACCGAGTGCATAAGTTTAAGGGCAACTAATCGGGTCGACCCTGATGGTGTGGACATGGCAATTTCATTACTCACGGTACATGCGATAACGTGCTATCGGGACACACTCTAACTTAATTTCAAGTTTTCTTTTCATTTTTGCCCGAGCAGGAGAAACGGGTAGGGCTACTTTAGGCACGCGCCAAAACTACTTTGCCTTCTGCAGGCATCCAGCTCACCTGGCAGTTTCTCGAGCTTCATGTTATTTTGGCGCTCATGGAACACAAAACACCGAATGCAGCCACCGAACCCAAAGCCAAAAAAGGGTGTGACTCGGCCAGT
>CAZSYW010000350.1:0-2527 GCA_964611315.1 uncultured Rhodospirillaceae bacterium | reverse complement strand
CTCGAAGGTGTTACGCGCTTTTAACCGCAAATTTTTACGGCAAACAACCGAAGACTATTGCAGCGGTAACTGGCACCAATGGAAAGAGTTCAGTAGTTTCTTTTCTACGTCAGATTTGGTGTTTGAACGGACATTCTGCGGCTAGTTTGGGCACACTTGGCTTGGAGTCAGAGCTGGCATCTACACCGCTGAATCATACAACACCGGACCCGGCAGTTATCCACGCTCATCTCGCGCGACTGGCAGCTGGTGGAGTTGAGCATGTCGCCATCGAAGCATCGAGCCATGGGCTCGATCAGCATCGGATGGATGGTGTTAGCGTAAATATGTCAGGTTTTACAAATTTTAGCCGCGATCACCTGGATTACCACGGGTCTTTAGAACACTACTTGACGGCAAAATCACGTTTGTTTGGGGAAGTTATGTCGCCCGGCGGGGTTGCAGTGTTGAATCGGAATAGTTGCTGCCTTCCGATGCTCATGAAAATTTGTCGTGAGCGTGGGCATCAAGTTTTTCAGTACGGACGACATGTCCCGGATGTGGAGCCCGACGACCGAAACATTAATTTACTTGACGCAAAGTTCACTCCCGCCGGCTTACATTTGTCCGTGGGATATGGGCGCCACATAATTGATTTTGAAGTAGGTTTGCTTGGTGCATTTCAGGCGGAGAATCTTCTTTGTGCTATTGGTTTGGCTATTGCGGACGGCATTCAATTCGATGCAGTAATTGCAAGCATGCCCAAAATCGTAGGGGTTCGAGGTCGTATGGAATTGGTTGGAGAATCTCAGTTGGGTGCTCGTGTCTTTGTCGACTATGCCCATACTCCCGACGCTTTGCGAAATGCTCTTCAGGCTTTGCGACCGCATATTTCAGGAAGGCTGACCTTAGTATTCGGGTGCGGAGGTGAACGAGATCGAGGGAAGCGGACGTTAATGGGGCGTATCGGTGCTAGTCTGTCAGACCGGACAATTGTAACTGATGACAATCCGCGGAATGAAGATGCTGCAAAGATCCGTGCGGAAATACTGAAAGATTGTAGCAATGCGGTTGAGATCGGTGACCGGGCCGAGGCCATAGCTTTCGGCATCAACCAACTTGGGGATGGCGATGCTTTGTTAATCGCTGGCAAGGGTCACGAGACAAGCCAGACTTTTGGTGGTCGTGTTGTCGATTTTGATGATGCGGCAGTTGCGCGGGCAACTATCGGATATCAGGAGGTCTGACCATGCCACCCGTGGGTACCGTATCGTGGATACATAGTGACGCTGCTATGGTGACAGGGGGCCGAGTCACTTGCCCATGGTCTGCGAGTGGTGTTTCCATTGATAGCCGGACCGTGGCCCCTGGCGAACTTTTTGTAGCGCTGGTTGGGGAACGTTTTGATGGTCACGATTTTATTGGGGCCGCCTTGGAGGCGGGGGCCGCGGCAGCGATGGTGTCGCGTGTACCGGATTCGTTCGAGACTGAATGGCCGTTGCTCGTAGTGTCCAACACTAACGACGCTTTATCTGCTCTAGGTGCTGCCGGTCGTGAACGGAGTCGTGCCACAGTGGTTGGTATTACTGGAAGCGTTGGAAAAACTGGTACGAAAGAAATGCTCCGACTAGCGCTTTCCGCCTTCGGCTCGGTGCATGCCACCTTGCGGAGCTACAACAATTCAATCGGAGTGCCGTTAACTCTTGCGAACTTGCCTGCGGAGGCGGATTTCGCGGTAGTCGAAATGGGCATGAATCACAGTGGCGAAATTTCTGTTCTCAGCAAACTTTCCCGTCCACACATTGTGGTTATAACTTCTGTTGCTGAGACTCATCTTGGTAACTTCGACAATGTGGCCGAAATAGCGAAGGCGAAAGCCGAGATCTTTGATGGTGTTGAGCCGGGAGGGGCCGCAGTGCTCAACCAGGACAACTCGTATTTTCAGCAATTACGTTCGGCTGCCAAAATAAGTGTTGACGAAGTGATTGGGTTCGGGCGTGTCAGAGAAGCGACCATTCGGCTGGCTGAATACGCGCCAGCGCCTGGGCGCAACACTCTGTCTGTCGAGGTTGCGGGCCACACTTATGTTTATGAACTGGGTGCCGACGGGCTGCATTGGGCCTACAATAGTTTAGTTGTTTTGGGGGTTGCCCATTGGCTCGGGAAAGATACTCGTACGGCGGTGGATCCGCTGGCCTGCTTTCAAGGAGTGCAGGGTCGTGGACTTCGTCATACGATTGACTTAGGTGACGGAGAAATTGAATTAATCGACGATAGCTATAATGCGAGCCCGTTGTCGATGGCGGCAGCCATTGACCTTCTAGGCGCTTCCCAGCCAAAATTTACTGGCCGTAGGATCGCGATCTTGGGCGATATGTTGGAGCTTGGGGTGGGGGAAAATGCATTTCACGCGCAACTAGCGGAAAATGTGATAGCGGCCGATGTGGACCTAACCTTTACGGTTGGGCAGCGGATGTTGCATTTGCGGGACGCACTATCCCCTGCGCGATGCGGCGCTCATACAGAGATTGCCTCGCAAATCATAGTT
>CAZSYW010000349.1:0-2527 GCA_964611315.1 uncultured Rhodospirillaceae bacterium | reverse complement strand
TGGACATATGTTGGCTCGTGGAGAAGATCCAAAAAAAATTCTGGCGGAACTTACGGGATCCATCGAGGGTGTGTCCAAGGGGAAGGGGGGGTCAATGCATATGTTCGCCCCTAAGAATGGATTTTTTGGGGGCCATGGTATTGTGGGGGCACAGGTTCCAATTGGTACAGGTATGGCACTCGCACTCAAGTACCGCAGTTCGAGTAACGTTTGTTTTACATTTTTCGGAGACGGGGCTGCAAATCAGGGCCAAGTATATGAGTCCTATAACATGGCCGCATTATGGGAACTCCCGATCGTTTACGTAATCGAAAACAACCAATATGGGATGGGAACATCTACTGTTAGAGCGAGTGCTCAAACCGAGTTCTTTCGGCATGGAGAAGGCTTGGGAATCCCAGGCATTCAATGTGATGGTATGGATGTTTTAGCGGTCATAGCTGCTGCGCGTGAGGCTGCGTCCTTCGTGCGAGCCGGAAATGGCCCGATGATTGTTGAAATGAATACGTATCGTTATAGGGGCCATTCAATCTCGGATCCGGCAAAATATCGTCCGAAAGAGGAAGTCAGGGAAGTAAGGGAAACTCGCGATCCGATAGAACAGGTTGCTCAACGGATGCTCGACAGTGCAAAATTCGTCGAAGCTGATTTGAGTGCGGTAGATAAAGAAATTAAATCATTCGTATTAGAAGCCGCAGAATTTGCTCAAGAAGTACGTCAACCTGATCAAGGCGAATTATACACGGATATATATTCTGAATTGGGGCCATAGAAGATGGTTGCAATCACAGTGCGGGAAGCTCTCCGTGATGCCATGGCCGAAGAGATGCGCCGTGATGAAGATGTCTTTCTTATAGGTGAGGAAGTTGGCGAATACGAGGGTGCCTACAAAGTTTCGCAAGGTCTTCTTGCTGAATTTGGGCAGCGAAGAGTCATTGACACACCGATAACAGAGGCCGGTTTTACGGGGGTAGCTGTAGGTGCGGCCTTTATGGGACTAAAACCAATTGTGGAGTTCATGACGTTCAATTTTGCAATGCAGGCGATGGACCACCTGATTAATTCCGCGGCTAAGACTCGCTATATGTCTGGTGGTCGTATTTCATGCCCAATAGTATTTCGAGGTCCTAATGGAGCTGCGTCGAGAGTGGGAGCCCAACACTCTCAAGACTTTTCAAGTTGGTATGCTCAGGTGCCAGGTTTAAAAGTAATTGCTCCTTATTCGGCTGCCGATGCCAAGGGTTTACTTAAGGCAGCCATTCGTGATCCGAATCCTGTTATCGTTTTAGAAAATGAACTACTTTATGGGACAGCATTTGATATACCGGATAAGGGCGAGTTGACGGAGCCCATCGGTGTTGCGCACGTAGCACGTCAGGGAACGGATGCTACTATCGTGTGCTTTTCGCGTGGTGTTCAATTGGGCCTCGCGGCAGCAGAAAGTTTGGCGGAAAATGGGATCTCCGCTGAGGTTATCGATCTTCGTAGCCTCCGACCATTAGATTTCGAGACGATTTTACGCTCGATAAAAAAAACGAACCGCATGGTCACGGTGGATGAAAGTTGGCCCTTCGGGAGTGTTGCATCGGAACTGTCAGCGCAGGCAATGGAACAAGCCTTTGATTATTTGGATGCTCCGGTCATGCGGGTCAACGCGAAGGATGTGCCATTAGCATACGCTGAAAACTTGGAGATTCTCTCATTGCCTAGCACCGTTCAAATTGTGGAAATGGTGAAGTCAGTTTGTGTGTGACAGAATGAAATATGTGTGATTCTAAGCTAAGATCAGCACGCAGTCATGTGTCTATGAGTTCGAATTCCGATTCACCACTAAGTGCGGAGACAAAACGGTCTCCGCAATGATATAAGTGTCGTTAATTCTAGCTTTAGGGAGGAGCCATGCCTGTCAAAATACTTCTGCCAGCCCTATCTCCAACAATGACAGAGGGTACTCTGGCCAAATGGCTCAAGAAAGAGGGAGAAACAGTGAGCTCTGGTGACATTTTAGCCGAAGTCGAAACCGACAAGGCTACGATGGAAATTGAAGCAGTCGATGAAGGGAAATTGGGACGCATTTTGATCGCAGAGGGGACTGAGGGAATCCCCATTAATACGCCTATCGGACTAATTCTTGAGGAAGGAGAAAAAGACTCGGTCTTGGAGGAGTTAGTGACTCTTGACAAAGCCACGACCCCGATGACAAAGACGGAAGTCGATGTTGTAACCAGTGCAGAAAGCGAAGAATTAAAGCGACAGACAGAGCCATCCCAAAACTCAAAACCTCAGACTTCAAAAAGAATTCAAGAAAAAGCTCGGATTTTTGCTAGTCCCCTAGCTAAAAGGATGGCTGAGCAGGCAGGATTGGATTTGAGTAAAATCACTGGCTCTGGCCCTAAAGGGCGAGTGGTGAAAGTTGATATTGAATTAGCACTTTCTGGAAAAAAATCTGAAGACAAGGCGGCGCAATCAAACCAAAGTGTTCCCCTGCATGTGCCTTCCGGTGAGAGCACCGTTTCAATCCCTAATA
>CAZSYW010000348.1:0-2531 GCA_964611315.1 uncultured Rhodospirillaceae bacterium | reverse complement strand
ACTCTGTCCACTCCCGTATCGCCTTGTCTCGCCGTTGTATCTCCTCCTGGTCTACGTCGAATACTTGGGTCTGCGGCGCCGGTGCTACCTTCAGATCAGGATCGTCACCTAGCCATCTCTCGGCCCATTCAACAGCAGCGGTGAAATCGAGACCCAGGGCGAACATGATGGCATCGATGCCCGATCCGCTCTCGTCCGTTTCCCATGATTTAAATTTGCCGGCCCACCTGCCCTTAACATTCATCGACGTGGAGCCGTGGCGCCCCCAGTTCCATCTCTGTCCGGAACGGGATGTCGGTCGACCAAAGAGGTCCAGGGCCAACGCTTCAGCGTTAGCACCTAGACGCGCTTTGATGTCGACCAGATCAGTCATCAGTTGATGGCTTCCAGGATCAGCGCCTCGATCTCGGCACGCTTCTCTGGTGACCTACACTCGACAATGGGAAAGCCTCTGGCAGTCGTAGGCCAGGATACTTTCGGTGTGGTCTTCAGGCCCGTGACAAAGATGGACCCGAAGTGGAAATCATCTACGGTGAGTTTTGCTACAGCGCGATCTGCATCAAGCTTCGTTACCCGTTCGACGACTGGAGACATTGTTCGGCAGGGATGCCCCTGGCCTCTGCTTCGACTCTCTGAGGATCGAGGGCCCATTCCCCGAGAATCTTTACGGCACCCAGTCGCGCTAGGTGTCGTGACCGAATAGCTGAGGGTGTTTTACCCAGCCGGTCGGCAGCTTGACGAACTGTCATTTTTGAGATGGTGGTAGTCATACGCGCCTCCGTTAAAAGTTAATCAACGAATGAGCACGTAGGATCGCTTTCCATTGACCCCTTGTATAAATCCACCCAGTTGGTGTATACGGGATCAACAGTTTTCGCGGGCAATCCTACAAGCCCATCAAATTCGAAGCCTCAGAGAGTTGCAGCTCCTGGGGCTTCAATCGTTTCAGGGCAGACATACAACGGATTGTGGTCTACCCAAAAACTATCCACAATATACGCCATATCCGGGACTTCTGTCAAAAAAACCATGCACAGAAAGCTGAGGATATTGAGGATAACTCAAGGCGTTAGCCTTATTGACGCTAGATGATCCTAGATGTGCATTAAAAGGGCTAAAAAGCGGTATGACGTCCGCGTCGGAGTTACCAATATTCTTCCGTCCACACATCGATTCGCGGCATAGGGGGGCAAAAAAGGGGGGTGCCCTTTCCTGACAATGAGGTTGGGTTGGGAAGCGAAATTTGAAAAAATTCTGTGACTAGCAGCGTGTCGCCGCACGAATAACCCGCATGGGATTGCACAGAAAGGACCCGTCTGCCTATAATCAGGCCATGAGGTAACTGGCCGTCATAATAATTATGATGATTAAGAAGTTAAAATTGATCGGCCCTAAGCTCTGTCTTTTTGGAGTTTTGGTGGTTGTTGGTGGCTGTCAGACCGGTGTCACCCGAGAGAAGAGTGGTCTATCATTTGATAACTACAATATAGGCCTAACTGGTATATCTTCGGCAGAAAGAGGTCGGTGGCATTATCGCCTTGCGGCTGTGGGAAAAACGCTATTACTTGGCATTGGCTGCAGTCCATTCGCAGAAGAACAATTTGAATTTGAATGGTTGAACCAATCTATTTCATTCAGAGTAAATGAACATCGAATGTTTAACTCTAGCATGGGCGATTATAGTGCAACTTTGGCTGACAATTATTTAGAAATTGTGCCAGGTGGTGCATGCGGTTATGTAAATTTTGACTTCACCGAAACATTAACAGTTGCTCTTGGAAGACAGGCAAAAACTGGAGCCCGTCTCGCTGCTGTTGAGGCTGAACGTAAGCGTAAGGCTGTGCTTCTAAAGCAGGAGGCCGCTGCGAAGAAAACCGCCGAGCTGGCGGAATGGGTCGGCACATTAAAAGGTGAAGACAAAGATGTCTGTGGGTTTGAGTCCCAACCAATCAAAGCTATCGTCAAAGGAACAAATTTAACAATAATCACACGAGACTATGATTCGGACGTGACATTAAAAGGAGAAATCGGTTCCAAAGGAGAAGTTGAATTTTCAGGGAAGAGCCGTGAATGGCAATATATGAACACCTATAAAGGATTTGTTAGTGATACGACTGCGGAAATCGAAGGTCAGTTTGATGAAAACAAATTTAATGGAAGTATCGTTTCGAGGTATCAGTCGGGATGTTATTCAAATTTCACGATGAAACGCAAAATCGACCCCACGCAAATAGTTGCCAAGAAAAAAGAACAAGAACGCCTCGCTGCTGAACAAGCCCGAAAAATAGAAGAAGCCAACGCCGAAGAGAAACGTCAAGCTGAGCAGGCCAGGGAGCGGGTGGCATCGCAGAAGCGGGACAGGGCCCTCGCAACAAGACAGGAGAAATATATTGATGCCATTGCCGTTGTCATCGGTAACCGGAAGTACGCTAACCGCGTCCCGGCGGTCGAGTTTGCCCACAATGACGCCAGTGCAATGCGCAAGTATCTAATTGGACTGGGTTACCGCGAGGGCAACATCATATTTATCA
>CAZSYW010000347.1:0-2536 GCA_964611315.1 uncultured Rhodospirillaceae bacterium | reverse complement strand
GATATCGATTCGATTCTCTTGACAGAAATGTAGGGCTCTTTACATTCCCGTGTACGTGGGGATTTGATCGACCAGCTTGCGGCCACGAAAAAAAAACCGGAGCTAAACGGTCGGAGCAGAGAAACCCGACCATCTTTGGCCGGGTTTTTTATTGTGGCGGCGCGAAAGGCTTCAAAAATGTCAAATCGTGTCTCTGACTCAAAAGTCCATCGTCGTCAAACCAAGTTAGTTAGAGGCGGCATGGAGAGATCTCATTTCGATGAAATGTCTGAAAGTATGTTCCTCACGTCGAGTTATGCCTACGGGTCAGCAGAACAGGCAGCGCGAGCATTTAAAGGGGAGGAAGAGCATTACCTTTACTCCCGCTATGGAAATCCCACTGTTTCGGTCTTTGAAGATCGAATGAAGATGATGGAGGATGCTGCTGTGTGTCAGTCCACGGCTAGTGGAATGGGTGCAGTGTTTGCATCGCTCGCCTGTTTGTTGAAGGCAGGAGATCGTTTAGTAGCTTCAAAGGCCCTATTTGGTTCGTGTGACTATGTTTGCTCCGTGTTAATGCCGAGATACGGAATCGATGTAGTCACTATTTCAAGCTCGGATTTAAACGCGTGGGGTGAGGCTTTGTCAGAACCAACGGCAGCTGTGTTTCTTGAGAGTCCGTCAAACCCCATGATGCAAATGTTCGATATTTCTGCCGTAGCGGAACTGACGCATCAGGCTGGCGGGAGACTTATCGTTGACAATGTGTTTGCTACCCCGGTATTTCAACGACCTTTGGAATTTGGTGCTGATATCGTCCTCTACTCCACGACAAAGCATATCGATGGGCAGGGACGAACGGTGGGTGGCGCAATTCTCACGAATGATGAGACCTATTACCAAGACTATCTTCGTATGTTTATTCGTCACACAGGTCCAACATTAAGCCCCTTCAATGCTTGGATTCTGACAAAGGCGCTTGAAACATTGGATCTGCGCGTACACCGACAGGCTACTAACGCGGCGGAAGTGGCCGAATTTCTTTTGAAGCAACCATGTGTGACTAAGGTGATATTTCCCGGCCTTTCCGATCATCCACAATTTGAACTTGGACAAAAGCAGATGAGAGGGCCGGGCACTATCGTTTCGATCGAATTGGAAGGTGATCAAGCACGAGCATTTCGTTTTCTAAATGCCCTACAACTGATCGATATCTCTAACAATCTTGGAGATGCCAAAAGTATGGTTACTCATCCGGCGTCAACCACCCATCAACGCCTTAGCAATCAGGAACGTTCCCTACTTGGAATCAAGGATAGTCTGGTGCGGTTCTCTATTGGTTTGGAAGACATAGAAGACATTAAAGCGGATATCTCCCAGGCTCTAAGTTCCTGAGCCCATAAGTTTTGGTATTAGCTCTGTTTCCAGGGTAGTCCGGACAGTTTCCATCCTCCAACTGTTCCGCGTTGACTTTTTTCGTCTTTGTCTCCCTCGAACCCTTCAAGAATGTTGTAAGAATTCTCGTACCCGGCATCCGTCATGGCGATGGCAGCAGAAATAGATCGCTGACCAGAACGGCAGAGGAAAAGGATGGTCGCATTTGGCTTTAGGCCAACATTTTTTTCTTCGTTCACAAAATCAGGGTTTTCCAGACCGCCTGGGAAACGATTCCATTCTGCAAAGACTGTTTCCTTATTCAACGAGGAAATATCCGCTACGCCGACAAAACTCCACTCTGCAGCGGTACGGCAATCGACAATGTAACTGTCTTCTTCCTTCTTTAAAATATTCCAAGCTTCGTTTGGTGTCACATCACCGGCATATCTTTGTGGCATAATGACAAATTCCTCATCCACAATACTTGTGGGCCAGACTACAAGATCAATTAGTGAAACATTTATGGGGATACAGTTCTGTTTAGCCCGCTCGCGGGATTGCACTTCTAAAATGAAATATTATTCTTTTTTGGGACGCGTTCAACTTTGTTTAACGTCCACCTGGCCGCCGATCCAATCGACCAAGCGTTCCAGCAAACTGGCTGCTGAATTAGGTGCCCGAGCCTCTGCGGGCCATGGGCCGTGGTGCGTGATGCATGTGGGATCGTCAGTGCGAACGCGACCTTTCGGGCACGATCCCCGATGAGGCCGGGCTTTGGATACTCCCCGATGCGGTGTCACTAGCGAGCTTCATTGGGCTTGATCGGAAAGGGACCCGACCTATAGGACTAGCAAAGGAAGGTGGCTAGTGACCTGTTCTCCGATTAGGCGGTTTTTGCTCAAAAAACCTTATTATACCCTTATTAAACTGGAAAGGAATTCGCCACGTTCCACCTAAGTCATTGAAATAATGGAGGGCGATAAGGGACTCGAACCCTTGACCCGCTGATTAAGAGTCAGCTGCTCTACCAACTGAGCTAATCGCCCAAACACCCAAAAAAGACAGTACACCCCTCTTCAACCACTCGGTCGGTCAGGACATAGGGATTACCCCAATCTTGTAAATCCTTGCTAATAATTTCGGACGGTCTGCACTATACTTTTGTACCACTGGACGAGCC
>CAZSYW010000346.1:0-2542 GCA_964611315.1 uncultured Rhodospirillaceae bacterium | reverse complement strand
ACCGAAACCTCCTCGCCGATATAGCGACGGGTGATCTGGCGGAAGAGCGGATGCTGTATATAAGCGAGGAAGAGCGGATCCTGCTCGAGATCGTCAATCCGCCGATAGGAGAGCGTCGCTTGTTCATTGCCCAGGGTCCGCCGAGTTCGGCTATTCTCGCCGACCTCCTGCATACGCATATTCTCATAGCGAACGCGTCCCATCATGATATCCTCAATCCGCTCTTGCAACGCCGTCAATTGATGGGCGGTTAAGACCTGGCCCAACCGCAGATAACCTTGATTTATGAATTGCTCGTGGTGCACATCGCCGAAAGTAGTCAGAGCTTGCATCGCTTCTTCTTTGAAATAGAAACCCGGAGAGCCGTATACCCTATGTACCGGAGGGATATATTAGTCATTGGTGTGAGGAAATACAATATACGTCTATCCGCAAAAGTCTCAGTTCACCAGCCACAAGTCGATGGCTATCGATCAAGCGCTACGGAGGAGCCATCGAGGCATTGTACGAGTTAGGCACAAAATGTAAAACTGAGGCGTCGGCAGCGACGACGTGGAGGCAGACGGAATAACTGGCCAGGTCCGATTCCACATGCCCATATAAAGAAGCTCAAGCCCTACTTCTACGGCTATCGCATCCGTTCGGGCATGGGGGTGCGCGTTGTCTACTGTTTATTTTGAATCGTAGCGTTAACGCTCCTTTTTTGCTATCGTTTCGCTATTTTGGCCCTTTAACTCCGTTTCGCTCTCATCAAACGCGCCGGCGGAGGGATCATCGAATACGGATTCATCAAACTTACCCTCGCTTTTGGCAACTACCGTTGAGACCACTGCATCACCCGTGACATTGACCGCCGTGCGCAACATGTCGAGCAGCCGGTCGACGCCTAATATAAGGCCGATCCCTTCTAGAGGAAGTCCGACCTGGGCAAAGACCATCGATAGCATAATGAGTCCGACGCCAGGGACACCTGCTGTACCTATTGAGGCCAGAACGGACATTAAGATTACCGTTAAATAGCCTGACAACCCTAAGTCGACATTATACATATTGGCGATAAATACGGTGGCTACGCCCTGCATGATAGCCGTGCCGTCCATGTTGATCGTTGCGCCAAAAGGAACGGAAAATGAGGCAACCGAGTTGTTCACACCGAGCCGCTGTGTGACGGTCCGCAGCGTGACGGGGATGGTGGCATTTGAACTGGAAGTGCTAAAGGCAAATACCTGCACATTCCGCATTTTTGACAGAAAAACAATGGGATTGATTCGTCCCAGAAAAGTCAGTACACCCTGTAGCGTCACAAATAAGTGCAGCAGCAGGACGCCGATCAGAACAAGCACGTATCCCACGAGGCTTACAAATAAGTCGAAACCCAGATTCGCCATCGCCTTTGCCAATAGGCAAAACACGGCGTAGGGGGCGAAAGTCATGATGATGCCTACCATCTTCATCATGACTTCATTGAGTAATTCTATACTATCGACCAACGATGCGGTCTTTTTGCCGGCCATTAAAATGCTGACACCCGTTAGAATGGCGAAAAAGATAATCGATAGCATTTCTCCGTTGGCCATGGCCTGAATCGGGTTACTGGGAATGATACTAATCAGTACATCGGAGAGGGGGGGCGCTTCCCTTCCGGTGAAACTGGCATCAGACGTGGCATTCATCCCCTCGCCAATGCCGATAACAGCAGCTACACCGATGGCGCTCGCAATCGCTATGGCCGTCGTAAATAGATACAGTAAGAAGCACTTGCCGCCAATCCTTCCAAGGAGTTTGAGATCGCCAATCCCACATACGCCGCAGATGAGGGAAAAAAGCACCAAAGGAACGACCAGCATCTTGAGTGCGTTGACAAAGAGTTTGCCCACGATGTGAAAAAAGCCGTTGACGATATATCCGCTGAGAAAGGCGCCTTCTGCCATAAGAGAGCCATCAAAAACTTCCTCATTCAAGACATTGATGGTCAAACCTGCGAAAATACCCAAGAGCATTGCGACTAGTACTTTGCCTGTTAGGTTCATCTTGCACGTTTCCTTTGCCTCTGGTTGAATTTACGACTAAATGCTCGTGTTTAAATCGCCCCGAGTATTCCAAAGCTTGGTTATCTGAGTCCTGCCACTTTGGCGGGGCTCGCATGCTGCTGATAATATGCCTGCTCAAAAACTAGGCGAAAGGCCCGCTCGCCGATCTCGGGGGAATACTTCTTTGCGTGTGTCATGACTCCAAACCTCTCAAGAAAAGGAGTCTCCGGCAATCCCAGTACGATTCACCCCCGTTTTCTTTGCCCCATTTCGGTCCTCGCCTCCCCCCCCGCATTCGCCAGCATCTGTCCTGCGATATAAACCATCACGATCGCCGAGATCGGCCGGGTGATCCCCAGGCCCCTTTCGCACCCACCCCCGCCGCGTGTATTTGGCGGGGGGTTTTTTTATAATTTGTTTCGGGCGGCCTTTGGGGGCGGGGAGAAATTTTGGGGGGTTTGAGGTGCTTTTGGCAGTGAAAACCCTTCAGAAATGGTGTTTTCTGAAGGAAA
>CAZSYW010000345.1:0-2555 GCA_964611315.1 uncultured Rhodospirillaceae bacterium | reverse complement strand
AACCTTGCTGAACATCAATACGACATTCAATGGGTGCTGATAAAGGAGGGTAGTATTCTCGATGGTAAAACGATCAGTGAATTAAAACTCAGCACAGACACAGATTTCTCCGTTGCAGGTATAGTTCGGGATGAAAAACTGCATCCAAATCCTGATCAACATTTCCGAATTCAAGCAGATGACCGTGCTGCAATTATCGGAACTGATTCTGCTCGAGAAATATTTTTCCAGATGAGTGTTCCTGAATCCGGCAAAGTTTCCAAAACATAAAAAATTTGACAGTCTATGCCTTCTTCGAGCTTGATTATCAATGCAAAAATTTCAACCATGACTTTAGATAAACCTTATGGTTTGATTAAGAATGGGGCAATTGTGATTGAAGACGGACTGATCGGCTGGGTAGGGAAACAAACAGAACTTCCAAAAAAGTTTTCCAGCCTTCCGGAACATAATTTAGACGGCAAATTGATCACTCCGGCACTGATCGACTGTCATACTCATCTAGTTTACGGGGGCAGTCGTGCGGGCGAATTTGAGATGAGACTGAATGGAGCAAGCTACGAAGAAATTTCTCGTAAAGGGGGAGGCATATTAAGTACCGTTAAGGACACTCGCATTGCTTCAGAGGATGAATTGCTAGCACAGTCCAAGCCCCGACTAGAAGCTCTCATAGATGAAGGAGCAGGAACTGTGGAAATAAAATCCGGTTACGGCCTTGACATGGAAACAGAAATCAAAATGCTGCGTGTGGCACGAAAATTAGGTGAGGAGAATAATGTACGTGTCAAAACAACTTTCCTGGGGGCACACGCACTTTCTCCCGAATTCAGCGGAAATTCAGACAAGTACGTTGAGTTTGTTTGTGAAAATGTGCTGCCTGCTGTACACAGTGAAAATTTGGCTGATGCAGTTGACGGATTTTGCGAAAAAATAGCTTTTACACCAGAACAAATCTCAAGGATTTTCGACAAAGCATATGATCTGGACCTTCCTGTAAAACTGCATGCGGAGCAGCTTTCTAATCTCGGCGGAGCCTCACTGGCTGCAAGTTATGATGCCTTGTCTGCGGATCATCTGGAACATCTTGATGCTATCGGAGTTCAATCCATGGCCGAATCAGGAACAGTTGCAGTTTTGCTCCCGGGAGCATTTTACACTTTGCGTGAAACCAGGATTCCACCTGTTAATGCTTTGCGTCAAGCAGGAGTTCCGATAGCCATTGCCACCGACTGCAATCCAGGGTCTTCACCACTGAATTCCCTTCTACTCTGCATGAACATGGGCTGTACACTTTTTAGCCTTACTACCGAAGAGGCACTAAGCGGAGTTACTCGTGTTGCGGCTCAGGCCCTGGGAATTCAAAACGAAGTGGGTACAATTGAACTTGGCAAAAGAGCAGAATTGGCAGTATGGGATGTTGATCAACCAGCAGAATTAGCCTATCGAATGGGCCAAAATCCACTGGTGGAAAGAATTAAAAACTGAAAGTTGAAACAAAAAAACTGGTTTGTTGTCATCTCGGTAGAACAAATTTGATTTTGAGAGCAATTGTTCTAAAGTTTTAAGTAAAAAAAATTTAAGTATTACTATAATGTAAAAAGTAAAAACAAGACCTCGTTTTTCATTCCCACGAAAGCAGGAAGAAAAACTTAAGATTATTTCATCATCATTTAGTATTATTTGTAGATTGTTTAGAAATATTTTTTGAATATGATACTCACTCCAGGGAAAGTCTCGCTTGAGGAACTCGCTCGTGTTTACTGGGAAGGTTCTAAAGCAACCATAAGTCCTGAAACAAGGAGTTCAGTCGATAATTCTGCTGGTCTGATAAAAAAAGCATCAATCGCAGACACTCCCATATACGGAATAAACACCGGATTTGGTAAACTGGCCGGTACACGTATTCCCGCAGAACAAACCACCCTTTTGCAGCAAAACCTGATACGCTCACATTGCTGCGGAGTTGGTGATCCTCTTCCAGAAAACATTGTCCGACTGATCATGTCTCTCAAACTCATATCACTAGGGGTAGGAGCTTCCGGAGTACGCTGGCAGGTAATTGAACAGATTTCAGCGTTACTGGAACATGACGTAATACCTGTTATTCCAGAGCAGGGTTCTGTCGGTGCTTCAGGGGATCTTGCTCCGCTTGCTCACTTGACTGCCGTTATGATTGGAGAAGGTGAAGCCTTTTTCCTGGGTCAAACCTTATCCGGTTCTGAGGCCTTGGAAAAAATAGGACGTGAACCACTGGTTTTGGAAGCAAAGGAAGGGGTGGCCATGATCAATGGAACTGAGGTTTCTACGGCACTAGCTTTGGCCGGAGTATTTGAAGGATGGCGCTGCGTTATCAGCTCCTTGATTACTGGAGCGCTTTCTACTGACGCGGCAATGGCCTCAACTATTCCATTTCATGCAGGCATACATGCTCTGCGAGGGCATCAAGGACAGATCGATGCCGCGGGGGTACTGCAAAAATTGATAGACAACTCTGAAATCCGTAAATCTCACCTCGACGGAGATACACGTGTGCAGGATCCTTATTGTATCCGCTG
>CAZSYW010000344.1:0-2561 GCA_964611315.1 uncultured Rhodospirillaceae bacterium | reverse complement strand
CAGCATTGGCGAGTGGGTGGCTAGCGGCAAGGAAGCCCAACGCATGGATTCGGTGGTTGTTGTATTGCCTTGCGGGCGTGCAAGTTGTCATCGCAGTATGGACCCATAACCGCTCGGCGATCGTTAGTGTGTTGCTCGCGATCGCTTTGATGTATGGCGTTAATTTCGTTCGCAAATCATTCCGGCGACAGCTGTGGGTTGTCACAGCAATTGCGCTAGGCGCTCTATTGTTGTGGGGGTGTTCTTTCTGCAATCCGAAACCTTTCATGACTTAGCAGTTGGGTGGGATCAATCTTTCAGGACAGGGTCAATCAGTACGCGTTTTGATCTGTGGTTTGCGGCGGGACGCATGTTTTTTGAAGCACCGATATTCGGAGCAGGCCTTGGAAATTTTCTTTTCGTTTTTAATCGTCATCATCCAGGGCTCTACGCGAAGAATCCGGGCGAAGAGTGGGTAGACAATGCTCACTCGTTGCCCTTTGAGATGTTGGCAACGACCGGTTTGGTCGGCACATTGCCATGGATCATTATGTTGGTTGTGCTTTTTGTCGCAGCTTTTCGGCGTCTCAGGGATCACCCCACCGATAGGTGGCTTTTTGTTGCGTTATTGGCGTGTTTCATCGAACAACTCTTTGTCATTAACAGCATCCCAAAGTCCATGGTTCAGATTGGATTAATGGCCTACTTTACCCAGGATCTCCCATCGGTCAGTTGGCCCAGTCGTTGGAGCAGTCGATGGACGAACGCAGTGTGGGTCGCCTGTCGGGGTGGCATTGTGGCGGTATGCCTGTTTGGGGTTTGGCACCTGGCGTTAGCTCCTTACCACAGCCTTCGTCTATTCAATGAGATTCGTTTCGACAGCGCCGAATCGAGTGTCAAAAAAGCACAGGTCGAAGCCTATTTTTCAAAACCGCGGATCTATACCCTCTGGCCAAAGTTACTGCTCGTCTCGGATCTTGAGCAGGCAGCGCAAAATGGTCATCCGCGAGTTTCCATGGCCTATGTCGCAACATTAATTGCCTTGATGCGCAAGGAGGTTGAGAAGGACTCGGGTAATATTAAAACGCGAGTGGCCCTCGGGCGCCTTTATCTGATGTCGGATCCTGTGGCCGCGGAGGCGGTTTTTGAGCGGGTGGCGCGAGACGCGCCGAACAAACCGCACAGTTATTATTACCGCGGCTTTGCACAACAGTTGAATGGCAAGGTGCGAGCGGCGGCGGCGAGTTTTCGACGATGCCTTGGTATTGACGACAAACTTATAGAGTGTGGTCGGCTTCTCCGTTGGGTTGAAAATCGCACCATGCCCGAAAAAGCGAAGCTAGAAGACTAACTTTCCCTGTAGGGTTACGGGATCTTAGTACACCCCTTGCGGGACTACAGAATGTATCTAACTCAGTATTATTAATAAGTTAGCTGATAATTATAATAGTAATTCGACTTAAGTAATTGCTTCTCATATAGGTTTGAAGCAAAGTAACTGGCTTGAGTGTGAGCACCGTCACATACAGAGTTGGAGCGGACCCTTAAGATTTGTTAAACCATCAGCTGCTAGCGACTTTAGCCGAAGCGTATCTCAATGAAAAAAAATACATGCTGTTTTTCTTGGGTAGCATTATTTCTTCTTACAAGCATATTTTTTGGCAACGCAGCAAGAGCGACTGACCCACTGTGCGTTGAATGCGTTCGCATTTACAGCAAGCCTGAGTACCTCGGCACGGAGACTAAATATCCCCGGGGTGTCCACAATTTAGCAGTTCCGACTGCGATCAAGTCGTTTACTGTGAATCCGCCAGTCTCTGTCCTGTTTTATGACGGTAAGAACGGAACCGGGCGATATTATGGTCCGTTTAAGGGACTATATAAAGAGACGAGTGGAACCCCAGGAGATTGGTTCTCGATCGAAACGAAGGTTTCATCCATAAGAGTATTCGATTCATCAAAAAGGACCGCTGCAATTAAAGCCGGTTGGAGAATGCGTAAAGAAGGCAATATCGTCCATGGGTCTGGTTCTTATTTTCTGTCAGATAAGCGAAAGACCATGGTCTTTCGTGACATTAAGACCGAGAAAGAAGCCTGGGCGAAAGTCATTGAGTTAGCTGGTGAGGATTGGAGTAATCCGCCCATCATGTGGCAGTTGGCGCATCCCTGGGAGCCAGGGCCCGTGAAAAGTTCCGGAGCAAGCGGTTTACCGGAAACGCGGAAGGAGCGATGGAAAGGTTCCCCTGGGTTTCTCGTTGTGCACTTCAAAGAGTTTATTGACGAGACGCCCGACTTAGACGTGTTCGGGATCAAAGATAAGTGGACTGCAGATTCTAGATATTGTTATACAGCCGAACTTGAGCGCTATGCGAAAGAAAGGCACGCGCATCCCGAAGGGAACCCGTTGTATTTTCTAGCGGACGCAGAACCCGTCGTTTCTCCTAAGAAACCAATTAGGGCGAAATGTAGAGAGGGTGCTTTGCCTCTCTCTTCTTCCAAAGCGGCCAAATGGCGTATGCGAAAAACGGGTAATATCGTTCACGGTCCTGGTTCTTATTACACCTCTGAAAAAGACGTTACGC
>CAZSYW010000343.1:0-2568 GCA_964611315.1 uncultured Rhodospirillaceae bacterium | reverse complement strand
CCCTCTCATGTAGTCATCCCACGACCGAGCGGACCAACTATGAATCTCTTTATTAAAGTTGTTCTACACAAAAATTGGAATACCAAGTGTGATGACAGGAACTAACTGACAAAATCCTCGGATATCCAACTACTTAGAAAACAAATTTAAAATAAAGTATTTATATAAAACAGTTTGGTAATTAAATTATTTGATAATATATTTTTTTTGGGGAGGTATTCTAGAATCTAATAGGTGGGTCGCGAACAAGATTTGGCAGCGTAGAACATTTGTACCGGGCAAAAGCACATCCTTATTTATTGATTGGGAGGCGAGACGATGAAAGAGCAAACTAGTGATGGTAGGCCTGCCCCTGAAAGCAACTCGGAAAGCACCGCGAGCGACGGTAGCCGAAGAGACTTTCTCCGAAAGACAGTGACAGCGAGCCTTACTGGGGCAGCTGCCGTAGCCGCGCCACTATCCGCGACGGCAGGAAAGGATGCAGGGAAGGCCGACGATTGCGGAATGGAGTTTTTCAAGCAGCCGCGGCTTAGCAAGAAATCGCCCAAACCACTGATAAAGCTAAGTCGTAACATCGAATCGTTGATAAATAAGAGGACAGCCCTTGAACCTCAGCAGGTAGGCCGGCTGATGCGAGTCATAGACCATGTTTTGCCAAACCTTGACCAGGTAAGCAAGGGCAGGTTCTATATTGGAATCTATGGTGGACTCGGTCTGCAAACCTGCACGGGAGGACATGTCTGTGATGGGCAGGATACGTGTCCAACATTCTGTACGGGCGAAGACAGTTCCGATTGCGACACCGAGGCTTGTAACGTGCAGACGTGTACCGGTTCCCACGAGTGTGGTACCCAGTCCTGCGGGACAAACGCATGCTCTGGTGACGCGCACGGTTGTAATGAATACGCTGGCTTGGGCCTAGATGCCATGATCAGTAAGTATGGGCTAGAGGATGCCTGGGCTCGTGTTCAGCAAACTCTGAAGTACCCTTTCAAGCCCGAAGTTCGGTACTTCAGATAGCGGTTGCTGAGGTTTCCTATCAGGCAACCGGGCAGGTCCGTAGTGAAAGTTTCTGAATTCAACTGCTTCGTTCCATCGTTGATCGACGGGACTGTTCTTGCATACAACACATTTAGCGGAAGTTTTCTTTCGTTATCCGCGGAAGAGTTTGATGTTGGAGGGGAGTGGTTAATGTCCCTAAGAGAAAAAGAGGATGAGACCGCGCTTTCGCCAGAAGATCGTTGGATTGCGGAGAAGTTCATCGAAGGCGGTTTTGTCGTTGACGATGAGGTGAATGAGCGTGGTCGGGTGAAACAGCGTTACTTTCAGGGAAAAGAATCCAGCGCTGGACTGGGCTTGACAATCGCGCCAACAATAAACTGCAACTTTGGTTGCACGTATTGCTTCCAGGAGCATCCCAAGAAGATGATGTCGGATGAAAACGTCCGAAGCATACAAAGTTATGTCGATAAAGAATTAAAACCGAACACCAGTTTGCATATCACGTGGTTTGGCGGAGAGCCATTAATGGCTTTTACCATCATCAAGCAATTGTCTGGATTTTTTACTGAGGTTTGCGCGGAGAGAGATTGTCGATACACCCAATCAATGATTACCAATGGCAGTCTTCTGAATAAGGAAAAGATCGATTACATCGAAAGTCAAGGAAACTACAAATATCTGCAGATAACCTTAGATGGACCGCCAAAGACTCACGATAAAAGACGTCTATACACGGGGGGGCAGTCGAGTTTTGAGAGAATTCTTGGGAATATTGTAAAAGCAAAAGGTCGAGTCCCTATCTCTGTCAGGGTAAATATTGATAAGAGAAACTACCAGGATATTCCCGATCTGGTTTCAATACTCGTAGAGAATGATCTATTGAACTACGTTAGCTTATATTTGGGACGAGTGGTCCACTATACCGATGTCTGCGGAGATGAAGTGAATGATGTCACTTTATCAGTCGAGGAATTTGCAGACATTGAATCTAAATTAGAGTTTAGTCTGCTTGAAAGGGGGGAAAGACCCAGTGCGTCCTTGCCAAAACCAAGAGTGGGGCACCTATGCGGGGCCGATAACCCTAACGCCAATTTATTTTCTCCAGATAACCTTGTATTCAAGTGCTGGAATGAAGCCGCCGACCTTGGGGAGAACGCCAGCGGTCTGCTTAAAGACGGTGAAATCCGCGTAAAGTTGAATCACTCTCAAACCAGAAACTCATGGGATACCTATGACCCTTTCCAGCATGGGCCGTGTGAGACTTGTCTGGTACAGCCACTCTGTAATGGTGGGTGCCCATGGGAGGCACGCAAACAGCCCAAACACGATCCAGGATTCTGCACCTCACTGAAATATAGTCTGCCAGACAAACTCCGTATGTACCATCTTATGACCACGATTGATGACTATTCACTAGATGACGGCTGCTCAGATGTGCCACGATTTTCTGAGATGATGGCAGACGGTTGTGAACAGTAGGGGCGTCCGCTGAATCAGCCTTCACAGGTTATGTTCCCCAAATGCAGATTCTGGTCCATCCAATCTAGTGAGCAGAGCCTTTAAGTT
>CAZSYW010000342.1:0-2594 GCA_964611315.1 uncultured Rhodospirillaceae bacterium | reverse complement strand
CCCCGTTTCTGGAAATGTACTCGCTGACTGTTGAAGCGCTGTAAAGATCGCTTCGCTTGAGACCGATATCCGCCAGCATCCGGTCGCTCATTGGTAAGACCGCGTGACGAAAACGCTTCCAACGATAACGGGCAAATGTCGTCGCGATGATGGCAGTGAAAGATTTGAGAGAAAAGGGACGAGCCGTCCCTCGCGAAATGGTAATATCAACCATCGTTTGCGTCCTTATTTACGTTTTACTGGTGTGTTACGGTCTAATTTTCAGTCCGCTTCAATGGCGTAGATAAAGGTTATTTTTTAAATGTAACGCTTGTTTTACGCAGGACTGATCTGACGGTTTTGCATAACGGCAAAAAGCAACCGAATTCGCCGATCGTTTGACGATTGGTACCCAGGTTTAGTGGCATCAGCTAGCGGATTAATCCGTCGCCTTACGGCCCAATTATAAGCGTCGCCACACAACTCTGATCGTTGTGCAGCTCCCGGAGGGCCCCGTATTAGGGCATCCCGTCAAGCTTCTGCACATCCAGCCCGGAAGAGGTTTACAACCTTCCAAAACCCGAATGGAGGAAATTCCAATGGCTATTTCAATCTCGTCGGCTTTCGTCCAGGAATATACGACCTACCTCCACCATGTGATCCATGCCCGGTGCCCGCCGTACAGGGATATGAAGTCGGTGACACCCCGGCTTCTCTAGTCCTGGACCGGCACATTCCTTCCGTACAGTCCGAACATTTAATACCGGATCAGTGAGATTGCCCTCTCGTGCTGGTCGGGTATTTTTGTTCAGTTTTGACTCTACTATATCTTAAATACATAAGCAGAACATGAAGAGGAAAGGCTCGAATAATTTAAAGTATTCATACGCCAGAGAATCAATATAAGGCATTTAGAAGTCGTCTGTTCGGGTGACAAGAAGCAGGCTAGAACCGCGGTAATCCGCGGGCTACGCAAAATCGCAAACGAGACAGAAGCTGAAGATACCGCTTATAAGTACCAGCTAGACAACGACCTGCCCTCGGCCGACTCCTCATTTAGAAAGAGATGTGTCAGAGTTTGCATCATGAAGCAGACAATCGCATCGCTCGTCCTAGTATTCATACTGTTTCCCGCGCTAGCGTTGGGGGAAACGGTTAAGATGAAAGACTTAGTGAAAACGAATGGACTTTAATGGCAAATGTTCAATCCCCAACTATTCACAGGGAAAGTAGAGAAAAACAAGCACATTTAAGAAAAGAAAACAGCTCAGTCATTGGGTCAAGTACGATTCCGATGGCCGTATAAAAGCAAAGTTAACCTTCGAAATCGGCAAGCTGAGCGGTGCGGTCACGAAATACAAGTTCCATTCTAATCGGCAGATAGAAAGCCAAGAGACCTGGAAGAACGATGAGAAACACGGTCCTTGGGTCTTTTTAACAAATCTGGCGGCTTAGATAAGGAAAAGCCTAGAACATTAAGTTATAGAGTAGTAATTTCCGACGGAACGCCTAACCAAACAGAACGGTAGCACCCACAACGACCGCGTGGATCTAGATATCCTGATCATCACTAAACTTAGCCAGTAACATTGGCGCAGGGATAGGTGTTCGTGCATTGCGAGAAGAGGATATAAGTACCCGCCCCCGCTCTACTAGACGCCTACAAGATACCTCAAAATTTAGATTACTTGCTACCGTTCAACGTTGAACGTGAAACGTTCCTCGATTGGTTGACCTACAAAGTGCAGAACCCGGGTAAGCGAAGTTATGCCGTAGTACTAGTCGCCGAGAATGCATTTGGTATTGGTCGGAGTTGGGTTGGCAATATTCTTGAGCGCGCCATGCAAGGCCATGATAAAAGCCTCCAGGTCGCCTGCAGAGGAAATACTGGACCATCTACGTGAGACGTTGGACGGCGATCTTGTGACGCGAAAAATGCTCAAGATTAAGGTCCGGACGGCGGCTCGGATATTAGGTCATGAATGCATTGATATTTTCGCAGCACGACAATATCACGGCTTCCAACACCAGAAATCGTAACCCTCAGGAGGATATTTTTGGTGCTTTTCGAGTTCTTCCCAGTTACTTAAATCGGTCATCGAGGGATCACGGGGAAAACGTTCTCGGTATTCTGCGTTGACGCCACGTTCCTCTAGCTCGTTGAAGCCGATAAAAAACAACCCTGCGTCGTCGATTTCGGCCTTGAGCTTCAGAGGCGTGTAGCTATCCTCGTGAACATGGAACATAAGGTCTCGACAATTGCTGGTGCTGAAGAAATCCACGAATTCAATAATCTTGGGAATATCGCTTAGTACCTCGCCGCGCAGAATGCAGCGCCTGAAACCCGTGATGTCTGCGTGTCTGCTGCCAATCCCCTCCTTGGCGATAGCCCGTCGCACCTCAAACACGAATTGGCGGCCTCTTTCGCTATAGAGCCCGCCCCGGAACACGCCATTGCTGCGAATTAGCCGAGAAAGGATCCGCCAACCTTCGAGCGGTTCCTTCATGTGATGCAGCACGCCGATAGATTGGACCATGTCAAAGGGGCCACCCAATTTGCCCGCCTCAAGAATGTCGCCGTGAAGAAACCGCACGTTCTTGATACCAAGTACCTT
>CAZSYW010000341.1:0-2608 GCA_964611315.1 uncultured Rhodospirillaceae bacterium | reverse complement strand
GTAGGCAGTTTCTCGTTGGATGTTCGGTCCGTCATCTGTTTCTCATAAGTAGGTGAGGGATCATTTCTGATTTTTCTATTTGAGAAGGTCTTTGGAAAAATTATTCCGCCAGAATGTTTGGGGCAGGTGATCTTGTCCTTGCCGCTCTAGGTTTCTTTCCCGCAGCTTTGAAAATTGGCTAGGAACTAAAAAGTCACGTTATTTTTGCGATTAAGAAGCGGGACGGTTTTTAATTTTCATATCGCCGGACGCGCACAAGAAAGCATGAACGATGGTGCCGCTGGACTGGATTGAACAGTCGACCTCGCCATTACCAATGGCGCGCTCTACCACTGAGCTACAGCGGCACACTCAGCGAAATTAGAGCGCAAAACGCCTTCGAGCAAGTGACTTGCCAGAGATTTTATGGAGTGGGCTCAGCTTTTTCGTTGCGTCCAATTGAAACAACTATATCTATTGCCCTAATACTATGTTCACTGGCCGGATAGGTCTGCTTTAAACTCCGGACTATTCTACGGCTTTTTGCAAAGTTGATAGGTAAGCCAGATATTCCAGTTTAAGTGCCATCGGCTCTTCTATAATGACATGCCCTATCCAGTCGGGGTGACAGAGTTCATGGATCAGTTCTCTATGGCCTTGGCAAATGAGGCGTACAATGAGGCTCCCATCCTTCATTTTCTTTGTAGTTTGAGATGGATGGAACTGGATCTTCCCAGCACGTTGTGCGGCGATGTTCCGAAAACGCAGCTTCACATCGAGTGTCTCGTCTCCATGAAAAACGCCAAAACTATCTCTTGCCCACTCTTTGAAGTTCCAATTTGGTTGTATGCCAAAATAAGTTCCTGCAAGTTTCGCTTTTTCAATGAGGTCGAGCCGGTAGGTTATGGGCGTTCTTCCTCCTGACGACGCTACAAGGTAACCAAATCGTGAGAAAAGCATTCCAAGAGGTCTCACAGTCCTCCAGGTAGCGTTTGGTTTAGCGGCAGCGCGATAGAGTAAATTTATTTCTTCAAATCCCTTTAGCGCTTTTTCCAGAACGCTCATCAGGTCCTCGTCTATCTGGCTTCTTGGTCCGACTCTTCCAATGTGAGCCTCTCGCTCTATCAACATTTCCTGGTCAATAGCCAGGTGTTTTGAAAGTGGTTTTTGGTGGGCCAAGAGTTTTGTCAATGCCTCCTTTTCGGTGCCCATCTGAAGTGTATTAAGATGTCTTTCGAGAGCTGACCTTTCTCTTGGCTCCAGAGTTAGTAGAGCGGGTGGGAGACCATCTAGCCGCCAGCGTTTCCTCCGGTGATGGTCTCCCTCAATAGGAGACGAGGTTGGCTGTAAACCAAGTTCAGAAAGTCCGCGCAACATCCTCTCGACTGTTTTTCGAGACCTCTCTGTTCGGTCCATCATTTGTTCTACGGTAAAACCGATAGAATTCGCTTGAAGTTCCCTAGCAAGGGCCAACAACTCTTGAAGTTTTCCGTATGCCATTCTTTAGCCGATTGTTGCCCACTCTTAATGCTGTCCTGTATTCTTTATACCCCGTTTATTGACGTAATAAACTGTTATCTTCCGGTACTTAATTTTGAATTATTCGACACAAACTGAAACATTTCGTGACTGGAGGGGAAGAAGATGAGTGCAGGTTATTTACCCACAGAACGTTGCACGATCGACCAAGCAATAAAAAACGCTGAAATCAGGGGGATAAGCGCCACTAAGGGTAAGAATGGGGATTATTGGTTTGAGCAATATGGTTCAAAGGCGATGCTGTGCGTAGAAGCTGGTTGGGTGCGAGGTGGAAAAAGATTCGGAGGCAATGATGAAGACACCGTTGAGTTGATTTTGTCCGAAGTTACTAATTGTCAGTGGGTCAATGAGCACGATGATCACTTTTCTGCTTATCTAAACTGGGGCGAAAAGGAGCGTTTGGAGAGTGCTAGGGAGGTGGCCGGAGACGTTATTGAAGCTGCTGAAATTGCAGGCTACGAGCTCACCGAACAGGAGGCAGTTAATGATGAACTGCATTATGAAAGAAGCGAGAGAAAACGAATAGGTGTCGGTGACTTGCTCCCGTTGGCAGTTCCTGTGCAAGAGTTTGAACTCTATGCGCCAACAGAACCTTGCAGCCTCGCGGCTGCGTTAATGAACGCTGAAGAGGCAGGGATTTACACCGACTTTCACAAGAGTGGCAAAATTGACTTTAGCTTTTCCCCTCTGACTGATACGCAGGGGCCGTTCGTCTCCTGCCCTGTAGTCACAGTAGTAGAGAAGGATGGTTTTGTTAAAGATGCCGCTGTTTACGATTATTTCGCTGATCGAAGTCACCAGACTCTTCAGGCCATCACAAAAACTGACTGGTATTAAGGAAAGTTTGAGTTTCTAGGATTTACCAAAACAACGGACTTAACTATTAGGAAATAACGGCATAGAACTTGAGTGCTCAGAGTTTTGTCCGACGGAGGTAGGATAGGATAATCTGTTCGAACAAATTGGGTGGAAAACGGTGTTCATCGGTAGAAACAGCAGCTCTCAGTGCTTCATTACTATACTTGCTGCTCTTATTCCATTAATACACTCAATGAATTGGTATGAGAATTCATTGACTTGTTCGATGAAA
>CAZSYW010000340.1:1506-2631 GCA_964611315.1 uncultured Rhodospirillaceae bacterium | reverse complement strand
AAAACCGCCACCTCAACAAGGTGTTTTTTACCGCCACACATTTATTTATTGCGCTCGGCTTGGGCTGTGGATTGGCACTTTTAGGGGCGACCATTGTTTCTCGCTGCCGTCATTTGGTTTTAGGCCTTGCTGGATTCCTCCTACTGTTAGTTAGCTGGGAATGCTACGAATCCTACAGCACTTTCAATAAAACTGAGTTTCTAATTCCAAGAACGGCTGCCGTGATTGGACTTTTGTTGATCTCTGCATTAATCCTGCTTGCAGGTAAATCTCTAGTCTCAAAGCCCGTGGCCTCCAGTAAAATTTTCGTCGGATTCGCTCTTTTAATTTATACCCTACTCCCTCTCCGACCCGCACTAAACAACTGGGCTGAGAACGAACAACGCGGACACCTCTTTGGCTTTTGGTACGGGCACGATATGTTCACGCCCCCATTTGATATTTACCCAGAAATGGACCAAAACAGCATTCTTTTTGGAGGGACTGATCCGGGGCGTTTTTGCCCAACCTACATGATTTTCTGCGAAAGTTTTATCGCTCCAAAAAATAAACGGGATCCAAAGTTTGACCGTCGCGATGCATATATCATCACGCAAAACGCACTAGCCGACAACACCTACCTTCAATATATCCGCGCCCATTACAATCGCAGTGCACAGATTGACCCGGAGTTCTTTTCGGCGATGGCAAACAGCATTAATGGCCACCCAAAACGCAGTCTGTTCAATATTTTACTTTATATTGGTATCACCGTGGGATTAGGGATCAGCATCTATGTTTTTAGAAGAATTACAATTGGCGACAAGCTGGACAGAACACTGATTGGAACCGGATCTTGGGGAGTGGTATTAATTTTAATTTGCATAGCAGCAACATCCCGACCCTTAACACTTTTAGCCACCGCAGCAGATACAGTTTTTATTAGACTTGGGGACTCTGTAGAAACATCTCGGCGTGCATCCGGAGTATATCCAAAAAATGAGATCAACACGCCATCAAATGAAGATAATCAAATTGCTTTTCATACTTATTACGAAGACGCCCGCACGCGCATGCTAAAACGCCAATTGCTGCCCGGGGAAAATGTTACCCTGGTCGTCCAATTTCAATGCACTAACTGCGGCA
>CAZSYW010000340.1:0-1496 GCA_964611315.1 uncultured Rhodospirillaceae bacterium | reverse complement strand
GAACTCTTGAAGAGATAACCCAAGATGGAGGCAGGGGCATGCCCTGTCAAATTTGCGGCAATAAAATGCTCGACTCAGAACCACGTGTACAGGTCCAGGGCAATTCCGCGGTCATGGCCATCAATGCGCTGTTGGCAAAAAATATTTTCAACACAAACCGGGAAAACGAATTCTATCTTGAAGAAAGTTTTCCATTAAGTTGGATGTATCCTTACATGACACCTTACGGCATTATCTTCAGGCTTGAGGCAGAAAAGGAATTCGAAATCACCAGCATCACACCCCCCATTATCCCCTTAAAAGGCTTCAAGCCTGGGGATGCGCTTACGCCGATGAATACAGAAACCGACACTCGCCTGTCTGCGATATTGCCCGGAGCATTTTCTGTGGACTCAGTAGGCGTAGATGGGGTAATCCAATCAATAAAAATTAACAATCCCGGAAAATATTTAATCCAGCCTGCAACTTCAACCTATGTTTTTTCCGGAGCTACCAACGCGACATCTGCCCGCATCAAGATAGAGATGGAGCCAATCGCTAACACACCTTCTCATCGTATTTTATCGGCGATAATCGACCCCGATTTTTCCGGAACCGGTTACGCAGTAGGACAAAACTTATTTCTTCAGTCCGCCATCGGATACAAGCCAATCCAGTATCAGGGGACTGATTCCGCCTCTTTTCTGACTGTTAGCGCGGTAGATGAACTTGGTTCCATAACAGAAATCTCCATTACGGGTAATGGAGGTCGGTTCATCGTAATGCCCCCCACTGAATTTACATTTGCAAATAATTCCGGACTGACATTTCGAGCTGTCATAGATTTCCGAAGAATTCCAAAATACAAGAATCAGTTTCCCGAGGCAATGCTCAAAAAAGACCGCCAGTTTTGGAGTCAATACTCTCAGCGTCTGATTGGAAATTGGATAACACAGGAAACATCCGTCAAAGAAATCTGCGAATGGGCTCGTCGTATTTATTTGAGGCGCGACTTGACTGACTTTAAAGGAGATCCAATTTTTGTTAGGGACAATGATGCACAAAAAGCGTTTTCAAAATTACGATCCGCAGTCGCCACACTTTATGCATGGCGATTCGGAACCACAACTGATCCCGTCTTGAAGGAAAGCTACGAAAGGGAGGCAGACTTTGCGTACCGCCAAGCCTTCGCCTTTGGGCCGATCAACCCAGAGGTTTCATTTAAATATGTCAATTTTCTCAGTGCAAGAGCGCGCTTTGAGGATGCCAAATTGATTGCCCAAACCTTAAGCGACACCGACCCCAACAGCAAAACTGCACAAATTCTGCTGCCACAAATCCTTCTCAACCAGGAAAGACAACTGGTCGCCAAAAGAGAATATGCGAAAGCTGCCGAAGTGGCGCTTGAGTTAGCCCAATTTGACACTGGGAATCCTGACCACATGGTTCGGCACCAATACTATATTCGCGTCATTGAAAACAGCCGCCGCTCAATTTTCGATTTTAAAAATAACCCC
>CAZSYW010000339.1:1565-2632 GCA_964611315.1 uncultured Rhodospirillaceae bacterium | reverse complement strand
TATTCGATGGTTGTACCCAGGTTTACCTACTAACTCGTCATAACTTTCTTGCGTACGCACTATCGCTGAGCGCGAACCCCAGGGAGCATAATTTTCCTCTCGACTTGGCCCAAACAGTCCCAAAGTGGCAACTCCAGACGCCGCCGCAATGTGCATTAAGCCGGAGTCGTTCCCCACAAACAACGCGCATTCACGTAACACCGCGCCCGCAGTAAGTAGATCCACCTTTCCCACCAAATCGATTACCTGATTCGGCTGAATTAATTTCGTAATACATTCCGTTTGACCTCGATCCTCCGGTCCACCAAGGATGACCACGGGTGCTCCCCGCAACACACTAGAGGGACCCGTAATACGATTTGCCAATTCAGCAAACCTTTCTCCGTCCCATTGCTTTCCTTTCCAATTAGCAACAGGTCCCAGCGCTAAAATCGGACGATTTCTTGGAAGTAACTTTCGTGCCATCTCAAAATGAGAGTTGTCTAGCCACAACCTCGGGGACGGCACTTTTGACACACCCATGATTGTGGCCAAATGTTCCACACGGTGCCGAGATGGATCAGCACTGCCACCAATGTATTTTCTTCTCGCTCCTAATAGCCGGCTCACAGGCGAATTACGTAAATCTACCAACACATCCCAATTCGTTGGAAAACATTTTCGCCATAAGTCCAACCAATGGAGCGATGCCTTTCTTTTTCGCATTGCGATTATTTCACCCACATTTGGAACAGCATCAAATATTGGTGCCGCAATGGGACCGCAAGCCACAGTTAGTCTCAACTCAGGATGTTGACGGATCAATTCCCCCAGAAGCCCCGTCGAAAGTACAGCATCTCCGATCCTGTTGTGGGTTACAAACAACCCTTTCATGAAAGCGCCCGTTCGAAATCTGCTGCCACTTGATCCCAAGTCCGATTTCTCTGGCGCGTTTGTGCAATTTTAGATAGCTTCGCAAAGATTGTATCATCCTCTAGGATCCTTGCTGTAAAGTCAGCAAAATCCTCGTCCGTTGTCGCCAGATAACCCGACTTCCCGTTCAACAAACGCTCCCTTGCGGCCCCTTT
>CAZSYW010000339.1:0-1465 GCA_964611315.1 uncultured Rhodospirillaceae bacterium | reverse complement strand
CCAACCCAGCCCATTTTGCGGATGCGTAGTCACCACCGCATTTGCCGGTTCACAAGGCGTCATCGAAGGAACAGTTCTGTAGCAATCCATAGAAGCCGGCACGACAACTTCCGCGGCATTCGACTGCAATACTTTAGGGACAGTTAGACTCTGTGTCAGACTTTGCAATATCAAAACCGTTTCACGAGCTGCAATAATTGATAGTGATCCCGAACGGCCCAGATACTCAGCATTTCCCACCGTCCACAGTGCGGTACGGTTAGCATTTGGTACACGCCGCAGCAAAGAAGGGTTCCTGTGAGCAATCAACCAGTCGCTAAAGGCTGCATCACATTCCTCGATCGGCTGCCAGCCCACACCATTAACGACAACTGATTTTTTACAACGGTTGAAAACCCGAACTGTATGCCCACGTCTAGTCAGCGCCACAGCCAAAGATATCAAGTTTTTTTCAGGCCCACCTAGAGGCACCGACTCGGCGCTGTGACCATCAAAAGAGACCAAATCATCGATAAAGGTAATAAGCATTAATAGTGTTTATACGTCGCTCAATGCTAGTCTGCCAAGCGTCCCTGCGCCCCAACCCTTGCTACGGAATAAAAGGCAGCTAAAGTGCGGGTATGACCGATTTTTACTCGTGGAACGATTGATGACCCATTACGCGCTCTTGAAGGAACGGGAAGTGATTGATGTGACTGGTCCCGATTCGCGAGCCTTTCTCCAGGGCATGATCTCAAATAATATGGATAACCTAAATCCTGAACAATCTATGTACGCTGCGATGCTCACACCGCAGGGGAAATATTTATATGATTTTATCGTCATTGATAAAAACCCGGCCATATGGATGGACACTGAAAAGGCCCGTTGTGACGCTCTAACCCAGCGACTTAACCTGTTCCGATTAAATTCAGATGTACAGATTTACCCCCAAGGCTCCTCACTAACAGTAGTGGCCATATGGGGTGCTGAAGCGTTATCTTGCGTAGGTCTGAAGGACAAAGCTGGTTTGACTTCAGCATTTGGTAGCGGGCTCGCATTAACTGATCCGCGGCATTCATCTCTAGGCAGCCGTCTAATTGCACCAACTACGGATATCAACTCCTTGACGTCATCGCTCGGCATTGAAAAAGCAAGTAGCGCTGCTTACGACGCCCACCGTTTACATCTTGGTATTCCAGATGGAAGTCGGGACCTGGTTGTAGATAAGTCATTTCTATTAGAAAGCAACTTCGAGGATCTAAATGGCGTAGCCTTCGATAAGGGTTGCTACATAGGACAGGAAAACACAGCTCGGCAGAAACACCGAGGCACAATTCGCAAACGACTTGTAAAAGTCCGCATTGACGGCCCCACACCGGACCCAAATACACCTGTGACATGGAGAAACGACGAAATCGGCACGATGCGCTCTTCACGAGATGATCAAGGCATTGCGATGATTCGGCTTGACCGTTGGGAAAAA
>CAZSYW010000338.1:0-2639 GCA_964611315.1 uncultured Rhodospirillaceae bacterium | reverse complement strand
TTTTTGCCATAAAAGGTGAATTAAACCAATCGCAACCCCAGGCAGCCACATCCACTTTTTCAAGTTCCAATCTATCCAGTATTAAGCCTAAGTTTTGCGGAGAAAAAAAATAAAGATGGGGAAATACGTCTGGCTTAAAGCGCTCATCATGGTATGGGACGTCAATAAATAACAGACCGCCTTTTTTTAGTTTTTCCAATACTTTCTGCAGAAAATCAATTGGATCTGGAACGTGTTCAAGAATATGCGATAAAACTAAAACATCCGCCTGCACATCAATATCATCTATATTACAGCTGGTTTTGAGTGCCGAACGGAGACCTAAATTATTCCAATTATCTGACATAGGCTTGTGCATTGACTTGTCTGGCTCAATAGCAATATATTCCAGTTTTTCCAAATGGGTTTGCTGACTTGCAACCATCCCTAAAAAACCAAAACCGGCACCCACATCTATGATCGTCGGCTCTTTAGGATTCATCTCAATAAGGTGAGGTTCAATTAAATTCCATCTGGCCATTGCCAATCCATAGGGACCAGGATATCTCTTGATAGAAATAGTTTTCAAGTTCATTGAACCCCAATAATTTGCATCCTCATTTTTATATAGCTTCTTTAAAATTTCTTCTGAAGGCATGGGATGAGCTACGCCTAAATCACAATGATTGCAAACCAGGATGGATGAGGGTGCGTCAGGATCTGTTTTGCTATTAGGGTATTTTTCTCGATGGAAGCGACCGTCAAGCAAGGGGGATTCACAGGCAACGCATACCAGGAGATTTGAGAGGACTTGATTAACCACTCAGAGACTCCAATAGGTTCTGAACTGACTCGGTTTCCATTTGCAATCTTGACTCTTTAGTCAGCGTAGCTAAATGTGGCGTCATCACCACATTATCCAAATCGCATAATGGGCCCTTGTAGGGTTCTTGGCTAAACACATCTAATGCGGCACCCGCCAGCTTCCCATCAGTTAGAGCTTGGAACAACGCCTGTTCATCTACTAGATTTCCGCGAGAAGTGTTCACAAATACCGCACCATTTTTCATGCTTGAAAAAGCCTTTTGATCCATGATGGCCTGGCCATCTTCCGGCGGTGACAGATGAACCGAAAGAACATCAGCCGACTGAAATAATTCCTGTGTAGTCACAATTTTTACCGAGTTTCGCTTGGCCCAATCCAGATCAGGATAACGATCACTGCCCATTACCTTTACCCCGAGGGCTCGTAACATTTTTGCAACCCGTTTGCCAATTCGACCCATTCCCAATATTCCTACATTCTGTTCAGCCAGAAGATTTCCCGCACGCTTTTTCCACTGCCGGGACTTTAATACAGCGGTATGGTAACTCAAGTGCCGCATCAGATCTAAAATCATAGCAATGGTTAATTCTGCCACCGGTTGGGTAACAACATCAGGTGTATTGCGGACCAGTATTTTCCGCTCTTCAGCAAAAGACAGATCAATATTGTCTGTCCCAACCCCACAACGGCTGATACATTTCAGGGTCGATAATTTTTCAAGTACCTGCTGGTCATAAGGTTCAACACCTGCGACGACTCCAGTCGCATCAACCGCTAATTTGAACAGGTCTTCGGGGCGAAAACGCCTGCCAAGGGTATTGACTTGGAAAGGGATCCCCGAATCCTTCAGCAACCGCAAGGGTTGATCGCCATATTCCGCAAACGTTGATAGCGTGACAAAAATTTTCTGTTTCATAATTGTAGCATCTGCTCGTAAAACTTTCGCTGTATGGGATCTTTCCGCAATAGATTTTCCACGACATTCACATCTTCAGGACGGTCGACCCCAACCAGCCTGCCATCAAAGACAACGCCACGAATGGGATGACCATGACCCAGGATTCTTAAAAAATCAACCGATTCGGTTACCTCATGCGAAGTTGGTGCTAAAGCAGAAAATGTTTGCAGAAAATTCTTGCTGAATGCCGATAGGCCAGTTTGTCTGTATAAAGGGATATTATTCCGCACCCTTTGAAAAGGTATGGGCGAACGGGAATAGCACATGACATCATTCGATTCGGTCAATACTGCTTTCACGATGTCTTCATCCTGAAGATCTTGCTCATCGCGAATTAGAGAAAGGAGGTTGGTGCATTCGACTTTATCATTAAGGAGAAAAGGCTGCACCATCTGCTGGAGAATACAGGGATCAAATAAAGGTTCATCTCCCTGCACCACCACTACGATATCCAACTCTATTTTTTGAGCAGCTTCTTCCACCCTGTCAGTACACCGCTCATGCGTGTTTGCAGTCATAACGGCTTTTCCGCCATAACCCGTAACTACATCCGCAATCTCCTGATCACAGGTGGCAACCACAACATCATCGATTGCGTCCGACAGGCAGGTCCGCCGCCGAACATGCTCAATCATTGGTAAGTCCAAAATTTTAGCCAGCGGTTTGCCAGGAAATCTGGATGCCCCCATCCTGGCGGGAATGATTGCAACTGTCTTACTCTCCTTTAAAATTGTCTTCTCCTATTGTGGAAGCACACCACAATCAATATTAATGCATTGTCCGGTGATCGCCCGGGCAGAAGATGAAGCCAGAAACAAACACAAGTCTGCAACCTCCTCCCCTTTTGGTAAACGTTTTAGAGCAGATTGCGCTGCT
>CAZSYW010000337.1:0-2657 GCA_964611315.1 uncultured Rhodospirillaceae bacterium | reverse complement strand
GCTGATTCAATTACATAGTCGGCGCCCCGCCCCTTGGTCAGTTCGTGAATCATCTGAACAGGATCGGCCTTTGAGATATTCACTGTTTCTGTGGCGCCAAACTGACGAGCTGCATTAAGTTTTTCTGCTGCAATATCGACGGCTATGATTGGTTCAGCACCGGCAAGGCGTGCCGCTTGTACCGCGTTGAGTCCAACGGCCCCCGTTCCAAACACTGCCACGGAGGCCCCTATTGGGACTTTCGCTATATTGGTGACTGCACCGAAACCTGTCATGACGCCGCACCCAATCAGGCAGGCACGATCAAGCGGGATATTTTTAGAAACGGGAATGGCGCCGCTTTCTGGCACAATCGTGTACTGAGCATGGGTTGAAGTCTCTGAAAAATGATGGAGCTTTGAATTGTTGACCTTCATTCGGGAGGTATTGTCCATAAGATGGCCCTTGTGAAAGGTGTCAGTGAATACCTCGCATAGGATTGGTTGTTCGCGCTCACAATAGAAGCAGTGTCCGCAGTGTGGGTTCCAGGAACAGATAACGTGATCTCCAGGAGAGACCAGAGAAACTCCTTCACCGACCGCTTCGACTACACCGGCTCCCTCATGGCCGAGCACGACTGGCAACGGGTAGGGGAGCGACCCTTCGATCACTTCGAGATCTGTGTGGCACAGCCCACTTGCATGGAGACGGATCAGGACATCGCCAGGTTTCGGGTCGACAGTTTTGATCTCTTGGACAACCAATGCTGTTTTATGCTCATGAAGCACTGCTGCTAGAAAATTCATTAGGCCAACCTTCTTTTAATTGTACTAATCAGCTGCCTGGCTTGCGGTGGTAGTGTATCTCTCTCTGTTTAAAATTTTTTCTAAATCCGGGTTCAAACGTGCCATTCCCCGACGTACGAAGTCGTCACGCATGCCGAAGCCGTTTCCGGGCTGAGCGGTCATTTTCTCCGGCGGTGTTGGATCAGTTACTTCAGGCCACTGACCTGGTTGTGGAGAGGCACCTTCTTCTGCCACGGGTAGTGGATTAGTGTCGAGAATGGCCGGCGCACTGTCGATTGCCACGCAGTCCCAGGAGGCTTCTAACGGGAGATTGTTGATCGGATCAAAGAAATAGATCGACCATATTGTGCCGTGATCAACTGCATCGGAGACCTCGATATTAGCGGCCTCCAGTTTGTCTTTGACATGGAAAAGTTTTTCACACGAATCAACAGTGAAAGAGACATGATCAAAGCCAATCGGTTTGTTGGTGGGGGAGCCGTGAAATTTGTCGTAAGCCATTGGTTGTGCAATCTCGTATTCAAAAAAAGCCACGGCCCCGTCGCCACATTTAAAAAAATAATGCCGAAATCCATCATGGCCAATCCCCAACACTAAATCCATTTCCAACAAGTCACGGTAAAAACGTATGGTTGCTTCCATGTCCGGCGTTATAAATGCAAGATGATTAAGTCCTTTGACAAGCATGCTCAATTTCCAGTTAACAGTTTCGTTAAAGAATTATGGTATCGAGTAAGTCTCCATTCCTCATTTCGGCAAATTAGATCAGACAATTTTGCGCGCCGCGAGTTTAATGTCTAATATATAACAGTTGCGTGTAAGGGGCGAAAAGTTTCACTTAACCTCTTGGCTGCGTGGTTATAGGCGCCCCGCCCTTTAGTTTCCTGATATTGCTTTGCCGCTTCTTATTGTGGGGCTTGTGAGAGTAGGCTAGCAAGCCAGCTTGCCCGTCCTCCCGTTTGGGATGGCGCCTATGGTTTGTCCGTGCTTTCGATCAGCACCGGGGATGTCCTTAAATATACTTTGAATGTATCGGGAGCCATTTTGTTTAGCAGGTATTTGAGTGTGATCAACAGTCTTAGCGGTAATCTTCGTGGGGTCTTATTAATGTTCATCGCGACTATTTGCTTCTCACTGATGCACGCTTTAATCCGGCATATGTCCACCGAATTGCATCCATTTGAGTTGGCTTTTTTTCGTAATCTTTTTGGGTTGATCGTTGTGATGCCGTGGTTCGTACGATACGGGCTAAGGCCATTGCAGACCAAACGTTTGGGTCTTCATGCGTTGCGTTCAGGCATCAACGTGATGGCGATGTTGATGTTTTTTTATGCGCTTAGCGTTACCCCTCTTGCAGACGTAGCGGCTCTTTCTTTCACTGCTCCAATTTTTGCCACGGTGTTGGCCATAGTCATTCTCAAAGAGGTCGTAGGTCGTCGTAGATGGGCAGCAATTGTTTTTGGCTTTTGCGGAACACTCGTTCTGCTGCGGCCAGGGCTTGAGATGGTTGGTCAAGGTCAAATACTGGTCGTGGTGTCGGCATTATTTTGGGCTTGCTCGTTGATAGTTATAAAGATTCTGGCGCGAACAGAATCTAGTGTAACTATTATCACGTATCTCATTTTGTTAATGGCGCCGTTGTCGGCCATTCCAGCAGCGATGGTGTGGCAGACTCCGAATGTTGAACAACTTGGTGTGATGGCACTGATGGGTATTTTAGGGACATTTGGTCAACTCTTGATGACTCAGGCGCTCAAGGAGGGGGATACAAATGTTGTAATGCCTTTGGATTTTTTGAAAATGATCTGGGCCGTACTATTGGGCTTCTTTATTTTTGGTGAGATTCCCGGAATTTTCACTTGGTTAGGGGGC
>CAZSYW010000336.1:0-2670 GCA_964611315.1 uncultured Rhodospirillaceae bacterium | reverse complement strand
ATCACCCCGAGATGGTCCTGGCGCTGGACGATTTTGCAGGCTACTACATCAATTGGGAGGACAAAGCCTATAACGTCGCTCAATTGGCTCAGGAATTGAATTTGGGTCTGCAATCTGTGGTCTTCATCGATGATAATGCTTTTATGCGCGGTCGGGTAGCCGAAACTTTGCCAGAGGTTCTTGTTCCCCAATGGCCATCCAACCCCATGCAATTCGTCCGTACGCTGGAAGATTTGAGGTGCTTCGATTCAGTTGCCCTCACCGCCGAAGATCTTTCTCGCCAAGACATGCTTCTGGACGAAAGAGCCAGATCGTCGTTAAGAAAAAAAATTGGCTCTATTGAAGATTGGCTAAACACCCTCGACTTGACGATAACTATCGAGAAGTTGACTGCCAACAACCTAAAACGGGCAGCGCAACTCCTCAATAAGACAAACCAAATGAACCTGCATACCCGGCGATTGGCTGAAACCGAGCTCGAAGATTGGGCGAGAGTTGCTGACCACTGGATTTGGACTTTTCGGGTCTCGGACCGGTTTGGTGATTCAGGACTGACGGCGCTGCTGGGAATTGAACGTTTCGGTGATGGTGCAGAGATGACTGACTTCGTGGTCAGTTGTCGCGTGTTTCAGCGCGGTGTTGAAGAGGCAATACTCGCCCACGCCGTTGCCTTATGCTGCAAAATGGGCATGAAGCGCTTGACGGCAATTTACCATCCTACTGACAAAAACAAACCTTGCCTTGAATTCTGGCGGCGGTCTGGATTTAGCGTCAACGGCGATGACGGGTATACGTTTTTGTGGGACCTCGCCAACACATACGATCCGCCCACCCACATAAAAATTGAATACTGACGCTCGGGTCGGAGCAGGTCTACGAAAGTATTAGTTATGACTCGTATCAGGGAAGCAAACATAGAGGACTATGCCGGAGTTGCAGCACTGGAAAAACGGTACGGCCTATTTACCACTCCAAAAGCTGACTGGTGCCAACGCTGGCAGGAAAACCCTGCGTTGGAATACGTTTCGGCGCCCTGGCCAATAGGCTGGATTATCGAGACTGAGGCGGGTCAAGTCGCTGGATTCTTTGGCAACATCCCAATGGCCTATGAAATTAACGGCAAACGTATGTTGGCAGCGGTTACAAATTCCTGGGTCGTTGATGAAGACCACCGTAGTCAATCTCTTGAACTACTGAATCGGTTCCTGACTCAACCGTCCGCCGACCTTTTTCTCAGTACCACTGCAAACTCCCAAACCGTAGCAGCTATGACGGCCTTTAAGGCGCGCAAAGTGCCGCAACCCGATTGCGACCAGGTCTTGTATTGGATCACAAACTATCCAGGATTTGGACGGGCGTTGGCTGCCAAAGCAAGTATGCCCTTCGTTGATGTGATTGGCCGGATCGCTGGTCTAGGGTTTGGTATTGCGGATGTCGTGCGCAGACGACCATCGGTACTGGCTCCCAAGAACCACAGATTCGACACCACACTTGTATTCGACGACCGCTTTGACGTGTTGTGGCAACGGCTTCGTAGTGGGCCTGGGATGCTACGCCTCGTCCGCGACCGGCCGTCACTAGACTGGCATTTCAGACGCTTCTTGAAAGATGACCTTGCTTGGATAGTAACCTGTGAAAAGGTAGATAAAGACGTAGATTCACTTACCGGTTATGCCGTATTCGTCCGCCAGGACAGCGCTAAAATTGGGCTACGTCGTGCTGTGCTAGCGGATATTCAAGCCGAAGGTAACGACAAGGATGTAATTCGAAACCTAGTTCTCACTGGTCTTGCCGAGTGCCGCGCACGCCGCCTCGACCTACTTGAGGCTGTCGGATTAGCAGCGATCAAGCGCCATGTTTTCAAAGAAATGGCTCCGTGGACGCGGCAGCTTCCAAATTGGCCTTATTTGTACAAGGCACGAACGTCGTCTCTCGACGAGATGCTCCAAAACCCAAATTTCTGGGACGCCAGCCCCATTGATGGAGACGCCTGCCTATGACAGTGCAATCTCAGAAACCGAAGATGAGGCGACGGTTCCAAGCGGCTGATCAAGATGCCTTCGCCCAACTTTCAGGAGACCACAATCCATTACACGTGGATCCGGTAGCCGCCCGGCGACTGATCTTCGGAGGTCCGGTGGTTCACGGTGTTCACTTACTTCTGTGGGCGCTTGACACCTTCGTCCGTCCCAACAAGGTCTCCATCACCAATCTTAACGTGCAATTTGTGGCTCCCATCCAAGTAGGCGTTGAGGTTGCACTTGATGGCGAGACCTCAGAGCCAAACCGTCATAACCACAGGATTACCAATAACAATGGCGAACCGGTAGTTGTGATCGATGTCACCTGGGCCGACTACAACCACGATCCCAAGAATTTAGGGGCTAGTCTAAATCCTGATTGCCCCGAAATTAAGGTACCCCGTATTGTCAGATCGAAAGACGTTGCAAACATGCTGGGATGCCTAGATCTTCATCTCAACCCAAGCCTCGCCGGGAAGCTGTTTCCGCATCTTAGTAAAGCCCTTGATCCTTATCTTCTAGCCTCCATGTTGGCGACCAGCCGTATTGTCGGCATGGAATACCCCGGCATGCACTCTATTTTTTCCAGCATGTCTTTTGACGCAGTAGAAAAACCGACGTTAAGTGCCACGCTTGATTATCGAGTTGT
>CAZSYW010000335.1:0-2670 GCA_964611315.1 uncultured Rhodospirillaceae bacterium | reverse complement strand
CCGGTTGTTCAATCAATTTCCCATCAACCACTACGAGGCCTGAATCCGCCGCCTCGAACGCGCGGAGTATTTTCTGGGCATGGGCAATCTCACTCTCAGAGGGCGTGAAAACCTGGTTTAGGATCGGAATTTGTTTCGGATGGATCGCCCCCTTGCCGCTGAAACCCAACTCTCTTGCAAGGCAAGCTTCCCGCTCCATACCGGTCAAATCATTGAGATCTAGATAGGGGACGTCAATGACGTCAATGCCTGCGGCCGCAGCGGCGTGGACCACACGCGAGCGCGCATAAAGTAGGGGTTCCCAAGTATTTCGGCAGCGAAGTTCAGCTGCCATATCGACGCCACCGAAAAAAAGCGCTTCGACACGGGCGCTGGCCCTTGCAATTTCGTGAGCTGATTCGAGAGCGGCATTTGTTTCAATGATGATATGCAAGCGTGTATCGTGACCTCTTTCAGTGAGGAGGTCATCCAGCCAGGTAATCTCATCGGGCGACACCACTTTAGGTAACATCAGTCCGGGCGGCGGTGTTGGGGTATCGAGCACGGCCTGGACGTCTGCCAGGCCGAACGCGCTCCGAAGGCAGTTGATGCGGACAATCCGTTCAACTCCATCATCGGCTTGTGGCGTACCGAACAGTGCCAGTGCGTGCTCGCGAGCTTGCTGCTTGTCTTTAGGTGCAATCCCATCTTCGAGTTCCACGCAAACGATATCGGTTCCGCAGGCCAGTGCTTTTGGGTACATGTCTGGCTTGAGGCCAGGGGAGAAAATAAAGCTCCGTCGAGGCCTCGTAGTCTTGTCTGTTGTCTGATTCACGCGAGTCTCCAGTTAAATCCAGAAGCTGTCTCGGACTAGGGCGGGTTGCTCACCATCTTCTGTTTCGACGATTAGTTCGGTGCCAGGTGTCCAATATGCTCGATGGACCATACCAATGGCGACATTGGTTCTAAAATCGGGAGACCAGGTGGCTGAGGAGATATGGCCTGCTCCGTTGCCCTCATGGTCTTTGAGTGGCCAGTAACTTGTAATAGCAGGGACTGGTGGCCCGTCGATAGAGATTGAACGGATCTGGCGACGTGGGTCTTTTTGCGTTAGTAATGCTTCATGTCCGAGGCAGTCAGTTGCCGCATCCAGATTACAGTATTTGCCGAGACCAGCCTCAAACGGGGTGGTGTCGATCGTAATGTCATTGCCGTAGGACATGAGCCCCGCTTCAATTCTTTCGATCAAGTTGGGCCCACCCGCACGAACGTCGAGGTCTTTGCCTGATTCGAACAACAGGTCCCAAAGTGGTTCGCCATATTCCGAGCCATCCAGGTACAGCTCAAAGCCCCCTTGGTGTGACCAACCGGAGCGCGCAATGATCATATCCTTGCCTTGAAAATTGATGGTCTTGTAGCGAAAGAACTTGATGTCAACAATCTCCTGTCCAAAAACACGAGCCACCAGTTTGTCCGCTTTGGGCCCCTGTATCGCAAGAGGAGAAACGTCGGGTTCAAACGTTTTGGCATTCAGACCAAAACCACTTGCAAGACCTTTGAAATAATAGAGCATGTCGGTGTCAGCAATTGAGACCCAGTAGCGATCGTCTGCGAGTTTTATCACAATCGGATCATTCAACATGCGACCATCTTCATCGACCATTGGGATGTAATAGCATTGATCGTCCGCCATTCGTGATAAATCCCGCGGAGTCGTTAGCTGCACAAGCAGTGATGCGTCAGGTCCGACGATCTCGACCTGGCGTTCGCACGATACATCCCATACCTGTACTGCTCTTTTGAGATGGGCATAATCTTCCTCGACCGAGCGAAAGAAGGATGCCAACAGCATATGGTTGTAGACCGTGTAGGCTGTCGCGCCGGCAGCTTCTACCCGCCGAGAGAAGGGAGTGCGGCGAAGGCGAATGGCCGGCGTGAGGTAGGGCATTGACATAAAACGTGCTCCTTTGTCCTGTAATCAACTAATAATCAGAGTGTGATGTGACGGCTTTTCTGGATTCTTCTGTACTGACCACTTCAATCAGGGCTGGTATGCCTTCGGCATTCTCTGCAAACGCACGCCGAAGAGCCGACTTAAGGTCCTCGGGTTTGGTTACCTGTTCTCCGTAGCCACCGAGTGCCACAGCAACATCCGCATAATTTCCGCCGAGTTTATGAATTTCATATTTGTCGGCTGCAACGGGGTGATAACCGGTGTAATCCCCCATAACTGAATTCTTGAGTACGATGGTTGTTGTGCCTATCTGGTTACGGGCCGCTGTTTCGAAGTCCATCCCCACCATCCCTATAGCAGCATCACCCATGATATTGACGCAGGTGTAATCGGGCTTTGAGAGTTTTGCACCTTGGATCAACCCAAGGCTGGTGCCAAGCTGAGTCGTCTTGCCCCAGCCGATGTAGCCGTGCGGAACGATGGCTTCATAAAAAGGAGTCGTTTGGTCGCGCGGGGACCCTGCTTCATGAGTGACGATCGTCTTTGTTCGATCCACGACATGCATGAGATCCCAGATCACACGATAAGGATTGATAGGGCGTTTGTTTGATTCGAGAAGAGGTTGCCATTTTTGAAAAAAAACTTGTTTGACTGCCGCAATTTCTTTGGGTATGGCATCGTTATCCCGATGTTTTTTAACGCCAAGCCGGGATTTAATTTCATGGTTCATGGCTGCG
>CAZSYW010000334.1:0-2695 GCA_964611315.1 uncultured Rhodospirillaceae bacterium | reverse complement strand
CATGTCAATGGTCAGCACATCCCATTCCTGATGGGACATGATTTCTGTGGAAATTCCACTTGGAATTGAAAGCCATCCACCGATGGCTGTTTTTTGGTTTTTCCATAATTCTTTAATCCCATTTTTTCTCAAATTACCTCCTTTCGATTTTCCCATTTGCCTTCCAAATTCCACTAACAAGTAACAAGCAAGACACATTAAAGCTCAGATAACAGATCCACTACCCCAGAATTCTTCGTCATCCTTAACTTCCATAAAAAACATCCAAAAAAATGCTTAAAAGAATTTTAGATATTGAAAAAATAAAAGAAAAAATGAAAAAAAGCTTTAATATTTTTTTTCATGCAGTATATTCCCTTCTGCAAAGAATATGGAATTTTTTTCAAATTCTTTCTCGCCTATTTTTACAGAAATACATGAGCTATTGAAGCAGACATGTTGAATTTAGGTGAATTTTCTCTATGATAAACAATCAAAAGGTGAATATGAAGAAACTAATTAATAATCTGTTGGGTGCTGTTGCAATTTCGTTGTCTATTTTGTTAGCAACTGGTGTTGCACAAGCAGCCGGAGAAAAGTACATTCTTGTAAGCCATGCTCCGGATGCGGACTCATGGTGGAACACAATCAAGAATGCTATCCGTGAAGCAGGAGATCATCTCGGAGTTGAGGTGACTTACCGGAATCCTCCAACCGGAGATCTAGCGGATATGGCTCGCATCATTGAACAATCTGCCGCATCACGTCCTGATGGCATCATTACAACGATTGCTGATTATGATGTCCTTAAAGGACCGATCCAGAATGCGGTTAAGCGAGGAATTCCTGTTGTTGCCATCAATTCCGGGACACCGGATCAGGCACGTAAACTCGGTGCTCTGATGTATGTCGGACAACCAGAGTATGATGCAGGATTTGGTGCCGGTTTGAAGGCCAAGGACGCCGGAGTGACAAAATTTCTCTGTGTCAATCATTATATGACTAATCCTGCGTCCGTGGAGCGCTGTCAGGGTTTTGCTGATGCACTTGGGGTTGATTTGGGCGGTCAAATGATTGATTCAGGACAAGATCCCACTGGAATACAGAATAAGGTTCAGGCCTACCTCAGGTCCAATTCTGGTACCAACGGCATCCTAACGCTTGGGCCGACATCAGCACATCCTACTCTCCGTGCATTGAGCAATATGGGTAAATCTGGAAAGATTTTCTTTGGAACCTTCGACTTGAGCGGAGAAATTGCACAGGGTATCAAGGATGGTGTGATCAATTTCGGTATAGACCAGCAACCATACCTGCAGGGATATGTTCCTGTGATGGTACTGACCCTTTACAACCGTTATGGCGTACTGCCAGGAAACAACGTGAATTCAGGACCGGGTTTTGTCACCAAAGCAAATGTAGCAATGGTTGAAAAACTCGCAGGCGAGTACCGCTAATTTAATTTAAGGGGGGTCTCTTTAAAGGGGGCCCCTGATTTTTTACTCCTCAAAACATCACCGTTAGTGATGGCCCAATCTGAATACCCTGAAAACGATTTTCAAGAAAAGCAGGATGAAAGACTGAGAGAGGTTTCCTTTCTCAGTAGACAATTAAATAAGCCTGAACTCGGAGCAATTTCCGGGGCAGTACTCGTTTTTGTCTTTTTCGGTTCTACTGCCGGAGGAACTGGGATGTTTGCTCCAGATGGAATTATGAACTGGAGTACTGTCTCAGCCCAGCTTGGATTGATAGCAATAGGAGCATGTTTGCTGATGATCGCGGGCGAGTTTGATCTTTCTATTGGCTCTATGATCGGCTTTGCAGGAATTATGATTGCGGTTCCATCCGTCTACTGGGACTGGCCGGTCTGGCTCTCAATCTTGTTTGCTTTTGCTGGTGCAGTTTCGATCGGTTTCATTAATGGCTACATTGTGGTTAAAACCGGGCTACCCTCCTTCATTGTATCACTTGCTTTTTTATTCATTCTTCGTGGGCTGACAATTGGACTTTCTCAGTATTTCACCAACCGGACCATCATTGGTGGAGTTCGTGATATTGCTGAAGAACAAAATGACTGGATGGCACCACTTTTTGGTGGGAAAGCTTTCCAAGGGTTTTTCCAATGGCTTGGAGATAATGGCTGGTTGGAGACATTTGCCGATGGTACTCCTTTGGTCAATGGTATTCCAGCAGTCATTTTGTGGTTTCTGGGTCTGGCATTTATATGCCAGTGGATGCTGTTGAAAACAAAATTCGGCAACTGGATTTTTGCCTCTGGCGGAGATGCAGTAGCCGCAAGAAACGTCGGGGTTCCGGCATCTAGGGTTAAAATCATGCTTTTCATGTTTACTGCTTTCTGTGCAACAGTATACGCAACCTGTCAGGTGATGGAATTCGGCTCTGCAGCAGCGGATCGCGGACTACTCAAGGAATTTGAAGCAATTATCGCCGCCGTTATCGGAGGTACTCTTCTTACCGGGGGCTATGGTTCGGTGGTTGGTGCCTGTTTTGGTGCACTTATATTTGGCGTAGTTCAGATGGGGATATTTTTTCTCAATATTGATTCTTCATGGTTTCGTGTCTTTCTTGGAGGAATGTTACTGATTGCGGTTGTCTTTAACAACTTTATCCGTAAAAAAGTGACGGAGGCACGCTAATGTCCAAAACAATCGAAGTAAGAAACATCAGCAAATATTTTGGGTCGGTGATCGCACTT
>CAZSYW010000333.1:0-2698 GCA_964611315.1 uncultured Rhodospirillaceae bacterium | reverse complement strand
GCTTCGAACCAGGTGGTCGGGAGTTCGAATCTCTCCGGGCGCGCCATAATTTCAATGAGTTACGGCGCCCTTAAAAATTGGACTCTCCAATATAAGCACATTCTCCAATATTTTTGACACCTCCAAGGTGGTAATCGGTAGTAGGGGTACTACCGTAGGGAGCGTTGTAACTCAGGTTGGTTTGCTTATAGGCCAACGACCTTGGGCGATTCATCGTCTGCAAAGGGTCAATACTGAGGAGGCTTGGAAAACCTCTTAATGCTTCCGTAGCACAGTATTATCTTGTGAGATAAATCCAGAAGGGAGTTTTCTCGTTGTTGACTGCACATCGCGATACGATCCGCAAACTTACCAGCGCAGATGAAACACGCGTGATCGAACAGCTACGGGAGAAGTTTGACCCAGGCCCGGAGTTACGCTCCCGGTCGAACGCTCGAGCACGAAAGCTGGTTGAAAAGATCCGAAGCGAAGGCAAGCCTGGACTTATGGAAATCTTTCTCGCCGAATATGGCCTTTCGACGGATGAAGGTGTGGCCCTGATGTGCTTAGCTGAGGCTCTTCTGCGCGTGCCGGACACCTCTACGATCGATGAGCTGATCGAAGATAAGATCTCTCCATCGTCCTGGGGAGAACATTTAGGCGGGTCTAGCTCACCTCTGGTAAACGCTTCGACTTGGGCGCTCATGCTATCGGGCAAAGTACTCAAAGAGCCCAATCGTTCTGGCGTAGTTGATCTGCTTCGCGGCACCGTCAAACGATTGGGCGAACCGGTCATAAGACTGGCCATTCAACGAGCTATGAAAGAGATGGGCCATCAATTCGTTCTTGGCCAGACAATTGATGAAGCAATTCGCCGCGGTAAAACCTTTGAGAAACAAGGCTACGTCTACTCCTATGACATGCTGGGGGAAGCGGCACTAACATCAAAAGACGCAACAGATTCTTTTCACGCCTACTGCGAAGCAATCCGGACACTTTCCCTAAATACAGATTCAGACAACATTACAGAAAACCCAGGCGTGTCGATAAAGCTTTAAGCTCTCCATCCACGCTATGAACTGGGTCAGAAAGTACGCGTGATGGATGAGTTAGCTCCACGTGTTCGAGAGCTCGCCATTCTCGCAAAATCTGCTCAAATGGGACTCAACATCGATGCTGAAGAAGCTGACCGTCTTGATCTGTCACTTGATGTCATCGAAGCCGTGTTTCGCTCAAAGGACCTTGCGGGCTGGGATGGTTTCGGCGTCGTTGTGCAGGCCTATGGAAAGCGGGCATCTGCTGTCATTGACTGGCTTTACGCCATTTCAAGCGAGCTTGATCGCAAGATCATGATCCGCCTGGTGAAGGGCGCATATTGGGACACAGAGATAAAGCTTGCTCAAATCAAAGGGGTCGATGATTTCCCGGTTTTCACCACCAAGGCTGCTACCGATGTGTCCTATATTTGTTGTGCCAGCCAACTGCTGAGCATGACAGATCGGATTTATCCGCAATTCGCGACACACAATGCGCACACAGTGTCCTCCATTCTGGAGATGGCAAAGCACCAAACAGCGTTCGAGTTTCAAAAGCTCCACGGCATGGGTGACTCGCTTCATGACCTTGTTGTACTGCGTTCAGAAGATGTGAAAAGCAGGATCTATGCACCCGTTGGCGCACATCGCGATCTTCTTGCTTACCTTGTTCGTCGATTGCTTGAAAATGGCGCGAACAGCTCTTTTGTAAATCAGATTGTGAACAAGGACGTACCGGCAGAAGTGGTTGCAGCGGATCCATTCGAACTTGTTGATCAGGAGCAAAACTCAAACTCGGCGTATGTGGTCAAGCCAGTAGCGTTGTTTCAACCAGAGCGCTCCAACTCTGCGGGTTGGGATCTCAGTAACATTGATGACCTGGCTAAGTATGAGAAAGTGCGAAACGCTTTCCAAACGACCGTTTGGACTGTCGACCCCATGATTGCGGGGAAGATAAAATCGACGGATTCAGTTGAGGTGGTCAACCCGGCTGATTTTGACGATATCGTTGGCAGAGTCTCCCAAGCAACAGCTGAAGATGTGGAAACCGCCCTGGCGAACGCGACTGCTTGGTCACATGCAACTGCCGCCGAACGTGCTGTTGTCCTGAACAAGGCCGCTGATCTTTATGAGGTGAATTCCGGCGAGATATTTGCCGCTCTTTGTCGTGAGGCAGGTAAGACACCTCTCGATGCCGTTGCGGAGATGCGGGAGGCCGTTGACTTCCTGCGCTACTATGCGGCCCAGGGCGTAAACCTTGGCGACAAGGTTGCACGAGGCATTATCAGTTGCATTTCACCGTGGAACTTCCCGCTCGCCATTTTTTCTGGTCAAATTTCAGCGGCTTTGGCTGCTGGCAATGGCGTGCTTGCCAAACCAGCAGACCCCACTCCGATCATTGCATCCATTGGGGTCCGTTTGATGCACAAGGCGGGCGTTCCCGAGAACGTATTGCAGCTGTTGCTTGGTCCGGGGCCCATTGTGGGGGCCAAGATCACGTCTGACCCGCGGGTCAATGGAGTTTGCTTCACAGGATCAACCGCTGTCGCACAGACCATCAACCGGGCCATGTCCGGGACGATTGAACCTGACGCAACCTTCATCGCGGAAACAGGTGGCCTGAATGCCATGATCGTTGATTCAACCGCGCTGCCGGAACAAGCCATTAAAGACATTGTGGTTTC
>CAZSYW010000332.1:0-2706 GCA_964611315.1 uncultured Rhodospirillaceae bacterium | reverse complement strand
CCCGAACAGGAAAAACGGGTAGGGCTACTTTAGGCAAGCGCCAAAACTACTTTGCCTTCGGAAGGCCTCCTGCTCACCTGTCAGTTTCTCGAATTTCATGTTATTTTGCCGCTCATGGAGCACAAAACACCGAACGCAACCACCGAATCCAAAGCCAAAAAAGGGTCTGACTCGGCCCGCACACCAGAACCATCGAGCCCACTCGATCAATTTCCAAAGGAAATCGGTGGACCTAAGGGCTTGGAGCCAACACGCTATGGGGACTGGGAAAGAAACGGACGCACCTCAGACTTTTGATGTGGCGCCAGCCTGTGGACATACTCTAACAAGCCTCAACCGTCAAAGATCTAGCCTAAAATACATGCCCTTCAATGCTTGCATTGTTTCACCCGAGGCTAACGCGACAGACCTCGACCAGCACATAAGCCACAAAACAAATCCGCCGGGCGCAAGGCCCGGCGGACGAAAACTGTTAGAGCTTGTATCGACCTACAGGTCGGCGCAAGCGTAGCAATTGATCTCTAGACCAACGGCAAATTCAGTTACTACTGGTTTCGTCCACATAAGGTTCTCTCCCAAAGTCTATGCACTCGCCGATACACTCGGCATGTGACCAAGGCGCAACAATACCCATTACGGCAGAATCCGGTACCTATACTCGTTATTAGAAATCCAAATGCCCTTCACAGGCCCTCCATTAGAGGCGGGACAGCTTGCAAAGCGGGCAATGCAAGGTGCTTGCCTGCTTCCTCTAAGACCTTAAGAAAGCAGGAATAAGGTTCCACTCGGACATACTGCGAAGGTGTCAGTGCTACAATCTCCCGGTCCGGCAAAGTAGTACGATACAATGCAACATCAAAGCTTCTATCCGGTCCCACAGTTGCCGTTAGAGCCGGAACAACAGCAACTCCGAGGCCTTCTTGGACCATTGAGAGCGCGACTTCGTAGGTGCGGGTTTGGCTAACCACGCGATAATGTGGAAGGACACGTTGATACCACTCTTCTATCCTCCGCTTGTGTTGACTGCCAAATTTGAACTGGATCGTGCTGTTAATTATCGCCCTTTCCGGGGCCGCTAAATCATTCTCTACATTCTCAATTTCTGATAACTCGATCCCTCGTGGCACCGCCAGAACATACGGGTCGGTAACTATGGATGTTTGATGAAATGAGGAACTTGAGCTGGCAATTGAGTCTGTCGCCAACATGGCAATATTCAAACGCCGCCCATAGAGCAGGTCTAATGCTTCAGCGGGTGGCGTCTCGTGTATATCAAGTTCTACATCCGGGAAAATTTCAGAGAGTCTGTGAACCGCATTAGGGACCAAATTTCGGGCAATCGAACTAAGTGCGCCAACCGCAATTACGCCACGAGAACCTTGAGAGAATTCTTTAAGCCCCACGGTTGCTTCTTCCACACTAGAAAGAATCAGCTCAGCCTTCCGCAATAAAAATCCACCCGCATCCGTGAGGTTCATCTGATTTCGATCACGATTAAAGAGTTGGGCACCGACGTCTTTCTCCAGCTTAGAAATTTGCTGTGATAAAGAAGGTTGCGCCAACCCAAGGAGTTTACTCGCTTTGGTGAAGGAATTGGCATGAGCAACGGCCCAAAAGATACGCAGTTGATGAAGCGTCATAGTAAAACAACAATCATTAAGGTTCTGGTTTGTAAGCTTTGAAAGCTAGGCCGAGGAAACAAATAGCGCAAGGGCCAGAAGGTATTAATGATGGGCAGTCCCCAAAATATACTTCAAAATGCTTAATTTCGCACCGTGTCACAAATATTGGCACGTGACCGCACAATGGGTGCTTGCGCTCGCAAAATCAGACGACAGATTTCGTTGCAGTTGGCTTCCCCAAGTGGTTAATTAGCCACAGGCAGTGGAACACCGAGCAAACCAGGGAAAACAGTGGATCCAATTTTCCGTGTCGGTCACTCAACACGTCCTGAATGGTCCGACGCTGTTCACGACTGTCTCGAACAAATTGGAACGGTCGACGATTTCAACCTTGGATTCTTGTACGTAGTTGAACCTTTTGGGCAGATTCTCGATTTAATTCTGGAAAGATTGGAACGCGAGACAAACATTCGTTCCTGGACAGGAGCATCGGCGTTGGGAGTGCTAGCCAACGATGTTGCATATTTTAATGAGCAAGCAATTGTGCTCATGGTAGCTTGTTTCCCCAAAGGTTCGTTTGAGACGTTTAGAGAGACCCACGACGCTGACAAACAATTTGCTGTTGTTCATGCTGACCCACGACGCCCTGATATCGTCCATCACATCCGTGAACTCTCTAATGTCCAAGAGGGGTTTCTTGTCGGAGGTTTAACAACACCAGAAAGCCGCCGGATTAACAATCGGTCTGTGGCCGATTGGGCGACGACCGGCGTGGCATTTACGTCAAACGTAGCCGTTCAAACTGGCGTGACTCAGGGTTGCAACCCAATTGGCCCGGTCCATTCAATCACGGAATGTCGAGATAATGTAGTCATCAGCATCGATGAGCGGCCTGCATTAGATATCTTTAAGAATGAGATAGGAGGAGTGTTTGAAAATCACATGGAACGGATCGCGGGTTATATTTTTGCCGGCATACCCGTCACCGGTTCCGACCCTGGCGACTATCTTGTTCGAAATATTCTTGGTGTAGATGTCGAAAACCGCCACCTTGAGATTGAGTCGTCATTTGAGCGCGGAGCCC
>CAZSYW010000331.1:0-2709 GCA_964611315.1 uncultured Rhodospirillaceae bacterium | reverse complement strand
TCGTGCCTCGAGGTTTGGGTGCCAGAAGCATGCTGACGCCCCGGTGACCTATTTGCTCTGAACTAGTCCTTACCAGCATTGTCATTAGGTCAGCGCGTGCGGCGTGGGTCGACCAGGTCTTGGCGCCATTAATTTTATACACATTGCCGACGTGATTCGCCCGTGTGCTAACTGACGCTAGGTCGGACCCGATGTCAGGTTCTGTGAACAATGCAGTAGGTAAAACATCCCCTTTAGCGAGACCCAGAAGCCATTGCTGCTTCTGCGCCTCAGTGCCGTGTTCGCGAATAAGATCAGCGGCAATTTCCGTTCTGGTCGCTAGCGAGCCAACTCCCAGGTAACCGCGGCAAAGTTCCTCCGTAACCAAACACATTGCTGTCTTGCCAGATGCAGATCCACCCCATTCCCTTGGCGTTGTGAGACCGAACACACCAAGCTGTGACATTTCTGTGATCACTTCGTCTGGGATGAGGGCGTTCGTTTTGTGCCAAGACTGAGCATGTGGTGAAATTTTTTTGTCTGAAAATTTCTGGAATTGATCGCGTATTAACTGGAGCCCTATGTCTTCTAAACCTAAATTACCAAAATGTCCGTCCACAATAAGCTCAGCGATAGCTTGGCGGGTTTGTGGGGTATTTCCTTCTTGAATCAAATTTTTGACTTCAGCGGTTTCAAAGGCGCATTGAATTTTTTCGTCAACACCGAGGTCCGGCAGGCGGACAGTCTCTACCTGACTCATGGCTATACCACCACGAATTTGTGCCAAGTAATCCCCAAATCCAGCTCCTAAGATTAAATACTCGAGGTCGCCAAAATCACCTGCACGTTTGAGGCGCTCCGCCCAAGCAAGTAACTGGCTGAGTGCTTCCACATACGTCGCTAACCAGGCGTATCCGTGAGATGAAAATTGGTTAGCGTTTATGCTATGGGTATCTATCTCCCCATTTTTGACCACAGCCCTTGTTATGGCGGCGTGGGCATGGCTTTCAAGCTCGCGTGCAGAACGCAAAGCTGCTTTGCAGATTACAATGAGGCTCTGGGCATCGCACTCAGGCGGTGCGATGGTGTTTGCTTTGATAGTATTATTTTCAATCATAGAAGTCCGACTTGTTTCGGCTAGGGACATATCGCGATTTGTGCAGATAGTCGAGTTAGCCCTCCGTTGTTATCTCTCAGGGCTAAAGCTGTTAAGCTCAAGGGAGATTCTAGGTTTAGGTTAGTCAAATCCTACCATGTTTCGGACGCCTGCAGGGCTTTCGCCCGCTCGTCGCAGGGCTCGAAGGGTCAGAGCACGCCCTCGTTTGGACAGGCGTTCGCCTTCCTCGTCCATTATCAGCTTGTGGTGCTCCCATTCTGGTGTTTGTAGGTTAAGTAGGGCTTGCAACAGACGATGCACGTTAGTCGCATTAAATAGGTCCATTCCTCGTGTCACGAGAGTTATCCTTTGGCGATGATCATCAAATGTCACTGCGAGATGATAGCTAGTTGGAATCTCCTTCCGCGCCAGTACTATGTCGTTGACGTCCTTATGTACAGTTTGTGTCCCTCTTTTTCGGTCGTTCCAGGTTAAAGTTCTGGTCAATCCGTGTGCTTTTTTTGTATCAAGTCGCAGCGCGTAAGGAGAGTTGCTCTCCAGGCGTGCACTGCGCTCCTCTGGTGTCAAATTCCGACAGGTGCCGGGATAGACCGGCCCTTCTGGCTGGTGGGGCGCAGCGTCGGCAAGAGAAATTTCGGCGAGAATTTCTTTTCGAGTACAAAAACAGGGGTATAACAGGTTTAGGGTGTGCAATTGTTCGAGCGCGCGTTCGTAATCTGCCATATTGTCGGACTGACGACGAGGCTGGCCATCCCAATCCAACCCCAGCCAGCGAAGATCTTCGAATATAGCGTCTTCAAATTCGGGTCGGCATCTGTCGCGGTCTATGTCTTCAATGCGCAAGAGGAAGCGTCCATTGCGTTCACGCGCTGTACGCCAAGCAAAAAGTGCTGCATATGCATGCCCGAGGTGCATGTACCCGGTTGGACTGGGGGCAAAGCGAGTGATAACTTGGGTCGAGTTACTCAACTGGGTCATTTGAAGTCGTCTATGATTTAGCTTAAGGACACATCATGTAGTTTATATGAGCACAGAGATGCCGTAATCTGCATTAATGGAAACCATGTTGGCAAAGATTAAATGGTTCTTCCCAACCTGAATGGGCCGCGACATCCTCCGGAAAATGGCGGCACCCCAAAGAAATTAATAATTTTGTTGCATGGTGTCGGATCGGATGGGAACGATTTAATAGCGTTAGCGCCGTACTGGGCTAGGCTATTGCCGGACGCTGAGTTTGTATCGCCGCACGCACCCTATCGGTATGACATGGCGCCACAGGGGAGACAGTGGTTCAGTATTCGGGATTTCTCACCTGACATCTTGTTAGCTGGCGTACGTGAAACCGTGCCAATACTTGATCAATTCATCGACGAGCAACTGGTTCGCACAGGCCTTAGCGATGATCGATTAGCATTGGTCGGATTTAGTCAAGGTACTATGATGGGCTTATTCTCGTCGCTACGACGCACACGGAGGTTGGCAGGAGTCATTGGGTATTCTGGGCGCATGGTGGGTATGGAGACGACGTCGGAAGAAATCAGGTCTCGGCCCCCGGTGTTTCTAATCCACGGTGATTCTGATGAGTTGATCCCGCCGGACGCTATGCTGGAGGC
>CAZSYW010000330.1:0-2716 GCA_964611315.1 uncultured Rhodospirillaceae bacterium | reverse complement strand
AAACGACGATGGAGGCTTGGTGGTGCAACTATTTGTCTCGTTCGTTATTATAGAATTGCTGCCCATCCGCCTTCTTTTCACCGCATTGAACAACGCCATCCGCACTTTGCAAGCCGAACTGAGGCCAGTACACCCTTTATATACGGTTACCTTGAGGGCAGCCTGTGCTCTTTCGAAGAGACGCATCCAGCTTAATTTCATCTTGGCGTTTCGGGCCCTACCTCTGAACCTCGCGCTTAGCGTAATTTAAAAACCGCTGTACTATTAACGTATCCTTTCTTGGAGCACACATAGCGTTGCCTGGGCACTACAAAAGTCTCTCTAGATCAGCGACGCAGTCGGCATTAGTTTCCCCACCAATGTTTTTGTCGGGATAGTCGAAGCGCCCCTCTTAAGAAGACCTAACTTGGCCAACATAAGCTGAGGTAAAACTTTCACAATCGTAAGCTGCAGTATGACAACAATCGCCGTAATCGCCGTGTTACTCTGAGCTTCGATCTTAGCGTCAGCCGTTCCTGCTGCACTCGGCCATTTGCTCGGCGCATCGATCATCCTCACTCTGCTTACGATCTGGCCTTCTTCGCGTTCAGTAACGTAGCAACACGCGATGAGACGAATTGATCGACATCCCCGTCCAAAAAACAAATTTCTTTAACCAGGCGGGAAGAAATAAACTGGTTGCGATCAGATGCCATAAGAAACGCTGTCTCGATGTGAGGCTTCAAATAGCTGTTCATTGAAGCCATCTGGAACTCGTATTCAAAGTCTGAGACAGCACGCAATCCGCGAATCAACATACTTGCCCCTTTTTCCTCAGCAAAATCTGTCAGTAGGCTGGAAAAGGGCTCCACATCTACCTGCACGGCTCTACTAAAATCACATGCGGCGATCTCGTCCTGAACCATCGCCACTCGCTCCTCTATCGTGAAAACTGGACCTTTGCCGGGATTGATCGCAACAGCCACGATAAGTTTATCGACCATGTGGGTCGCTGCGCGCGTGATGATATCCATATGGCCATTGGTGACGGGGTCAAAAGTCCCCGCATACACGCCGACACGCTGATCAGCCATTCCCTTAGCTCTCCTTGTATTTGAAAGGTATTGTAGTTACTAACTAGGTCGAGACGGCGGAGTCTTGGTTCTCTAATTCATCTTCATCAACGTCGCCGCCCACATCGCGGAGACGCGCCACGGACACAACCTCCGCGTCGCCTTCAACATCAAAAAGATTGACACCCTGAGTGCGGCGGCTCGCGATACGAACGTCATCGACAGGGCAGCGAATCACCTGACCACCATCAGTAACCAGCATAATTTGGTCGTTTGGTTCTACAGGAAATGTTGCAACGACCGAATCGTCACGCTTATCCGTATCGATATTGACGATGCCCTTTCCACCGCGTTTCGTCGTCCGATAATCGTAGGCAGACGTCCTCTTTCCGAAACCCTTTGCCGTTGCAGCAAGCACAAATTGCTCCCGTGCCGCCAAAGCATTGAACTGCTCCAAAGGCAAGTATGGCCCGTAGGTTTCACCGTTCAGGTCCTCCACTTCTCCTTCTGCTCGGCGAAGCGCATTTGATTGGCGCAGATAGCCATCTCGGGTTTCCGTTTCAATCTCCACATGGCCCAGCATAGACATCCAGATCACGTCGTCGTCCTGATCAAGACGAATGCCACGCACACCGGTAGAGGTCCTACCACTGAATAGTCGCACGTCCGATACACAGAAGCGGATACACATACCCCGACGCGTTGCCAACAGAACATCATCCTCTTCGGTACAGGTGCGCACCCGAATTAAACGATCACCATCGCTCAATTTCATGGCAATTTTGCCATTCGCCATGATGTTTGTGAAATCTTTTAATGAGTTGCGCCTAACATTGCCGCTCGCGGTCGAGAACATCACGTGCAGATGTTCCCAGCTTTCTTCATTTTCCGGCAACATCATCACCGTCGAGATAGTCTCGCCTTCTTCAAGCGGCAGCAAATTTATCATCGCCTTGCCACGCGCCTGCGGACTGCCCGAGGGCAGCCTATAAACCTTGAGCTGATAGACCATACCGCGCGATGAGAAGAACAGAATGATGGCATGGGTCGAGGCCACGAAGACGTCCTTGACAAAATCCTCGTCACGCGTCGACATGCCGGTACGACCCTTTCCGCCTCGCCGTTGCGCACGATAGCTGGATAGCGGAACGCGCTTGATGTAACCGCCATTGGTCACCGTAACAACCATATCCTCTCGTTGAATAAGGTCTTCAATATCGTGCTCGAATTCATTCGGTTCTATTTCGGTACGCCGATCATCACCGAATTTGTCGGAAATTTCTTTTAACTCTTCTCGCAATACCTCGAGGAGGCAAAGGCGGCTAGTGAGTATCTCCAGGTATCCGAGGATCTTTTCGGACAACTCTTCTGTTTCGCTAACCAGTTTGTCCTGCTCTAGCCCCGTCAAACGCTGCAGCCGAAGTTCCAGTATCGCCCGAGCCTGCACCTCGGAAAGATGGTAACGGCCGTCAACAACTTCATGCCCCGGATCGTCGATTAACTCAATAAACTTGGTCACATCACCGGCGAGCCAATCCTCCGCCATCAACCGTTCACGCGCAACAACCGGATCAGGAGCGGCGCGGATTAACTCGATTACGGGATCCAGATTGGCTAGCGCCACGAGAAGTCCCGCAAGAACATGTGCTCTTTCGCGCGCCCTG
>CAZSYW010000329.1:0-2718 GCA_964611315.1 uncultured Rhodospirillaceae bacterium | reverse complement strand
CGGCGAAGAGACGAAAGGATCTCGTCCATAGAGGGTTGATCTTGTTTGTCGTCGTCAGCCATTATCGATATCTTTTAGAATCTCATCCGGCGCCCAAGGGTAAATTAGCCGACAGCCTAGGACCAGACAAAAAACCAACATCTATCATTAATGGAGTACCAAAAGCTTAATCTAATAAATCAAGAAAAGAACGTTATTCCGTAAAATTAAGTACATCTAAGAAATCCATATTCAATAAGGAACCCTTTTGGCTCTCCTCCTCGAATCCATACCACTTTTCCTTAACCCTGTGAAAATGCTGACCAGGATCGTAAAGTTCTACGGGTAGGTTGAGCTCAGCAGCAGTCATGCTTCCAGAAATACTAAGTAACTTAAACGTAGCGACCGCCTCGTCACGCCGCACTCGAACAAGATTGACCTTTGCTTCAAACAGCTCCTGTTCGGCATCAAGGACATCAAGTATTGTTCGGGCACCAACCTCCGCCTCCTGATTCACTCCATCGAGAGCAATCTCGTTAGCCTTTACGGAGGTCTCAAATGACACCATGCGGGCTCTCGCAGTCAGAAGTTCCTCCCATGTACGCAAAAAATTCTCTTCTACGTCACGCCGCACTGTATCGAGTTCCCGTCGACGTTGAGTAGCAATCATCCTTAACTCGCGAACTTCAGAGTACTCGGATCCTGATTGGTACAAGGGTAACCGCCCCGTCAAACCAATTTGAAATGTGTCTTGCTCATCTGTGAAAGTCGTTGGATTCGCCGCGCGAGAAAGGGAACTATCCAAGGTAACTTCAGGAAGCAGCACCCCTGCAGCAGCACTGATGTTGTACAGTGCAGCCTTCTCATAGTGCAAAGCAGCAACAATCTTTGGATTTCTGCGCATTGACAGTCGTTGCCCGGTATCAGGGTCAAACAATTCCGGCATGCTTTCCCGAGAAGGAAATTCGAGTTTCGTGGGTGCCATTCCCACAACTGCCTGATAGTTTGCCCGCGAAATTGAAAGATCACCCTCCGCTGCAACACGCGAAGCAGTCGCATCAGCCAACCGAGCTTCAGCTTGGGAAACATCAGTACGCGTCAATTCCCCTACATCAAAGCGATCCTGCGCCGCCTGAAGTTGTCTGGACAAAACTTGCTCATTACTTGTGCTTAGATTCGTAACCTCCTGAGCACGAACGACATCAAAATGTGAAGTGACAGCAGCCAACAACACATTTTGCTCAACCTCCATGACATGAGCCCGGGCGGCATAGACCATCTCTTCAGCACTCTCCGTAGCATTAACTGTGCGCCCTCCTCTGTATACGGGTTGGCTGAGCTCTAAAACGATCGACTTAGTATTAATAGTTTGTTCACCGGCAGAAAACGTGAAATCCGTGACCGAATCACTGTATTCATGGTTCAACTGTGCCCTTAAATTCACCGTCGGTCGCCAACCCGAAAGAGCCTGCGGCACACCCTCATCCGCCGCATGAAGGGCCGCCCGTTCCGCCATCAGACTAGGATTCGTAATATACGCGTTTACTAGAGCGTCAGTTAGAGTCTGTGCCCGCGCGCCATCTCCGCCAACGAATATTGCGGCCAGCAAAGCCCCTCCTGCTCTAATCCGTAACATATCGATCCCGTCCATTTGCATTCGCCCCATGCTCCAGCGTGTAAATCAAAAAGCAAACTCTGCGGAAACCTCAAACCCAGGCAGAGGCGACGGAGCCGCATTGAACAAAACGCGCTGGCCGTAAGCCTTTCCTACTCGCCTGATTATTGTTGCCTCGCCCAGAGAACCTCCAGAACTAACCACAGCCACCAACCGACCATTGTCCGTCAACTGGTCCAGTATAACGGAGGGAACGTCAGGGACGGCCCCTTCGAGAAGTATTAGATCGTACGGCCCTTGTTCTGCGTACCCTCTCTCCAATGATCCTTCTAAGATCACTGCGTTATCAATTTCGAGTTCCACGAACAACCCACTTGCGCGCTCAACTAATGCTGCGTCGCATTCGAGCCCAATCACCGTGCTGCACAAACTCGCAAGAACTGCCACTCCATACCCGCTCCCGCAACCGATATAAAGGCCTATATCATCCGTGGTTGGCGTCAGAGCTTCAACCAGTCTTGCAAACACCCATGGTTTCATCAAATAACGATCTGGGGCAATTTCGATATCAGCGTCCAAATAAGCAAAAGAGCGCCGACCCTTCGCCACAAAATACTCACGTGGGAGCCTAGACATGGACTCAATCAACGCCGGATGCGTGACTTTATTGGGCAGGATCTGCCCATCAATCATGTTCTCGCGCATGACCTCAAAATCGGTCACGTTTTGCTCGCTTCATCATTGGCTTAATCTTGATACACGGGGCGGGCATGACTGAGTTTTCTAACCCGATTTAACCAGCTCAACTTATTCACATTGTGAATGTCTTATACTAACCGGCGTGACTCAATACAATGGTTCCGCTTGCACCTCAAAATTCTAATGAAAAGCCGATGGGCCCCCTTCCGCTTGACCGGCAGAAAAGACGGGCCTATATCGAGGCTCACGCTGGCGGCAGTAGTACGCTATGGACCGGCCGAGTGGCAGAGTGGCTATGCAGCGGATTGCAAATCCGTGTACATCGGTTCGATTCCGGTCTCGGCCTCCACCATCGTTTTCGAGCAGGCACTCATGTGAGATGGTTGGCCTTGGCGGCCAAAATATGAAAATTCTAATAAAGGAAG
>CAZSYW010000328.1:0-2722 GCA_964611315.1 uncultured Rhodospirillaceae bacterium | reverse complement strand
GCTGAGTGGCTTACTGTATTCAAAGGCCTGATCGAAGATCCGCTTACAATGTTGCTTTAAATGTCTGATAGCAAGTTCGATATCATTGTTATAGGTGGCGGCCCTGGGGGCTACGTAGCGGCTATCCGAGCAGCCCAACTGGGTTTAAAGGCTGCTCTAGTGGAACGGGAGCACCTTGGGGGGATTTGTCTCAATTGGGGGTGCATACCGACTAAAACCCTGCTCCAGAGTGCGGAGGTCGGTCATTTGCTGTCTAATCTTGAGGAATATGGGTTCACAGCCAAGGATATTGATGTGGACATCAACAAAATTGTCGAGCGTTCTAGAAAGGTTTCTAATCAGTTGTCGAAGGGTGTCGCGTACCTCCTTAAAAAAAATAAAGTTTCCCTATTTGAAGGTGTTGGCAAGCTTAATGGAGCAGGTAGTGTCCGTATTGAGAAAAATGGCAAATCAGATGTTTTAGAAGCGGCGCATGTAATCCTTGCCACGGGAGCACGTGCGCGAGATTTACCTGAGTTACAAGCTGATGGGAAATTCATTTGGACATACAAAGAAGCGATGGTTCCTAAAACATTGCCAAAATCTTTATTGGTCGTTGGCTCAGGGGCGATCGGCATTGAATTTGCAAGCTTTTATAGAGACCTCGGGTCAAATGTAACTGTAGTGGAAATTATGGATCGAATTCTCCCAAACGAGGATTTAGAAATTTCGACTTTCTCCCAAAAAGCTTTTGAACGGCGCGGCATGGCAATTCATCTTGGGGCAAGAGTGCAGTCTCTTCAAACAGGTGCTGATGACGTAACTGTTTCCATACATGACGGTGATGGACAAGGCATCACATTAAAGGTTGAACGAGTGATACTTGCAGTTGGCATCACTGGAAATATTGAAAACATTGGGATTGAAAAGACCAAAATCAAAACAGACAAACGACATATTAAAGTCGATCACTGGATGCGGACTGATGAACCAGGAGTGTATGCCATTGGCGATCTTGTCGGACCGCCGTGGTTAGCCCATAAAGCCAGCCATGAAGCAGTCTTGTGTGTGGAACGAATAGCCGGCATAGAAGAAACACATTCTTTGAATAGTGATAACATTCCAGCTTGCACATACTGCCGGCCCCAAGTGGCTAGTATTGGTATGACGGAAGAGATGGCCAAAGAAAGTGGTCTTCAGGTGCGAGTTGGACGTTTCTCCTTCAAGGCAAATGGAAAAGCCCTTTCATTGGGAGAAACAGACGGTCTTGTAAAAACGATATTTGACGCTAACTCTGGAGAATTATTAGGTGCACATATGGTAGGAGCGGAGGTAACAGAACTAATCCACGGATTTTCCATAGCAAAAACGCTTGAAACTACGGAAGCAGACTTATTGCGTGCTGTGTTTCCCCACCCAACGCTTTCTGAAATGGTTCATGAATCAGTGCTTGATGCGTACGACAAAGCGATTCACATTTGAGCAGTGAATATTTTAACTTCAAGTAAGACTAACCTCTCTACTACACAGAGAAAACCGGATTGGATTCGGGTGAAATCTCCATTGTCGGCTGGATACAGTCAAACGAAGAATTTAATACATAACTTAAGACTTAACACGGTGTGCGAGGAAGCATCCTGTCCGAATATTGGCGAATGTTGGAGCCAAGGGCACGCAACTGTTATGATCTTAGGCGATGTGTGTACGCGAAAATGTGCTTTCTGCAACGTTGCTACTGGCCGACCGAATCCAGTCGATCTAGATGAACCCAAACGTCTTGCCATTGCCGTTAGTTCTCTTCAGCTACGGCATGTAGTTATCACTTCAGTGGACAGAGATGATCTGAAGGATGGGGGGGCAGCCCAATTTGTGGATTGCATTGAAAGAATCCGCGAGATGTCACCGGACACCAGTATTGAGGTATTAACGCCGGATTTTCAACGTAAAACAGGTGCAATTGAGGCCGTCGTAGAGGCTAAACCTGATGTCTACAATCACAACATAGAGACTATTCCAAGGTTGTATCCAAAGGTACGTAAGGCCGCGAGTTATACTCATTCGTTATGGCTGCTAAAGCATGCGAAAAAACTAAACAGCGAAGTTTTTACCAAATCCGGATTGATGGTGGGGCTTGGAGAAGACCCGAAGGAAATTGAGACAGTCATGGATGATATGCGTGCCCACGACGTTGACTTCTTGACAATCGGACAGTATTTGCAACCTAGTTCTTCCCACCATCCTGTTTTGAGGTTTGTGCCTCCATCCGAATTCTCTGAATACAGAGGTCTTGCCTTATCCAAAGGATTCCTGATGGTTTCCGCGTCTCCCCTTACACGTTCCTCCTATCACGCCGATGCTGATTTTGTGACACTTAAAGCCGCACGGATCTGCGCGGAAGCATAACTTTGCCTATACACAAAGAAGAAAGAGTATTGGGTTATAGCGTGAGTCAAATATTTGATCTTGTTATTGCAGTCGAGGAATACCCAGAATTTCTTCCATGGTGTTTATCCGCAAACGTCAAAAAAACGGGCGCTCAAACATTGGACGCCGACCTGGTTATCGGATTCAAAATTTTACGAGAGCGATTTAGTTCCCAGATAACCTGGCAACGTCCAGAGTCTATTGAAGTGATACCGATTCAAGGACCTTTTAAAAGAATGAGGAATACTTGGCGCTTTACGCCACAGGGAAAGGATAGTTGTAAGGTTGATTTCTATGTTGATTTTGAGTTTCGCTCACG
>CAZSYW010000327.1:0-2737 GCA_964611315.1 uncultured Rhodospirillaceae bacterium | reverse complement strand
AAAAATAAAGATCAATCATGGCAACCTTCGCATCAGTTGTTCAGACGGTACGTTATGAATATTTATCAGCTCTTCGCAAGCAATTGTATAAGCCACAGGAGGCGGCGGAGTTCCTGATCTAAAAGACTATACAGGGGCGCTAATGTATTGCGGGCCACATAAAATTGCGCTTTGCTGACACTCCTAGCATGCGTTACAAGCCCGCTCGGAGGGGTTGTAGGTAATGATCAAGACAGCTTTTACTGAAATCATGGGGCTTGAACACCCGATCGCCCTTGGCGGCCTAGGTGGTGGTCACACCAATACCAATATGACGAGTGCTGTAAGCAATGCCGGAGGACTGGGTGCACTGGGTTGTCATGGGATGCCTCCAAAGGCGGTGACTGATGCCGCCTCCAGACTGCGCGAAGAAACCAGTCATCCCTTCGCTCTCAACTTTCTGTTATTCGCTATTAATGACGAGGCTTTTCAAGCAGCACTCAATTCCAACCCTCCAGCCATTGCTTTTGCCTGGCCACGCGGTGATCAGGTCATTGAGAACTATATTGATCGCGCTCACGACGCTGGAGCCAAGGTCACCTTTATGGTTAATGAGGTTGCCGTTGCCGAAAAAGCCGTCGAAGCGGGTGCTGATGTGATCATCGCGCAAGGTACTGAAGGCGGAGGGCATGTCGGCTGGATGGCAAGCCTCGCATTTACGCCGCTGGTGGTCGACGCTGTTGCCCCAACGCCGGTGCTGACAGCAGGCGGCGTTGCCGACGGCCGAGGCTTAGCAGCCTCCCTCGCTTTGGGAGCTGATGGTGTGTTGCTGGGAACACGGTTTCTGGCGACCGACGAGTCGCCGCTTCACGTTAAATTCAAACAGGCAATCTTAGATAGCGATGGCCATGACACCATTCTAACCGAAATTCCTGATATCGCCGCTGCGACTGTCTGGCCAGGCGCGATGTCACGTAGCAGCCGAAATGCGTTCATTGAGCGCTGGGCGGGCAGGGAGTGGGTATTGCGTCAGAATCAGGCCGAGGTTCTGGCAGACGTTTTGGATGCCCAAAATTCGGGTAACGTCAACGGCACACCGCTGTCATACGGTCAAGACGCCGGTCTCATTGACGACATAGCGCCGGCCGGTGAGTTGGTCACCCGGATCGCTGCCGAGGCCGAGGAAATTCTGATCAATCGTCTTCCAACGCTTGTCAGGTGAAGCGCGACACTCTCGTAAGCGCAAGAATCTCAAAGATGACGGACCCGGCGGTAGGATCTTGAATGTGGTCACACTTGGTCCCACAGTAAAATTCTGTACAAATACTCGTCTTAGCCATATTTATTCGGATTACAGGAATTTGACTGAAATCATGCTTATCCGAAAGATTTGTCCGTATTTTCTATGTGCCTACGTGCTGCTGACGGCCTGTAATCCGTTGGTAAATTTCTTCGCCTTTCATCCGGACGAGTCATATATCCAACCCCCGGAAGTACTGCCGCTGGGCACCGAAGAGATTTTCTTCGAAGCGGAAGATGGCGTCCGCATTCAGGCCTTACACCTTCACAATCCGTCATCCGACACCATCACGATCGTTTTTCACGGCAACGCCGGCAATATCTATCGCCGCCTCAATGACTACCGGCGCTTGCGCCGTTTGGACACCGGTGTTTTCGCGGTCAGTTACCGGGGTTATGCGAAAAGCGAGGGCAGTCCCAGTGAAGCCGGAATATATCGGGATGGAAAAGCCGCTTTCGATTATGTAACGAAGGTGATGGGATACCCTCCGTCCCGGATTTTCATATTCGGACAATCCATTGGCTCGACCGCCGCCACTGATCTGGCTCAGGACAAGGATATAGCCGGTCTAATACTGGTTTCGCCTTTAAGCAGTGCCCGCGACCAGGCGACCGTCATGGGATTGGGATTTGCTGCCTCCTTGACCGGAAACGCCTTTGACAATGCCAAAAAAATCAAGCGCCTGAAGGCACCGCTCGTCGTCATACATGGAACCCAAGACCGGATCATCCCCATTGGTATGGGCCAAAAGGTTTTTGATGCGGCGGTCAGTCAAAAACATTTCTATGAAATAAAAGGCGCCGGTCATAACGACCTGCCCAATCGGTTTGCGGATGATTATTGGACAGTCATTTCGAAATTTCTCAAACATACTCCGAAAAACAGGTAACGCCGCGTACTTCAATTCCGTATAGACTACAGATGGTCCTGATGGGTCCAAGGCCGACATGGTCATAGCTACGCTGCTGGTCTATAGGGCCCAAGCACGGCGACAGTTGCTGGATAAATACCCGTCAATTGCTGTTGAGATATCGGCGGTGCGGATGGATCGGTTGCATCAGGTGCAGCAGGGTTGCCGATTGGTACGCCTGTATCAAAGCGGGACCACCACCGATTGGTTGAACAATGACAATTGGGAACTGATGCAGGAGAAAGGTTCCGAGGCCTGGCCACGGTGAAGGAAATTTTGGCGAGGCTGTGAATGATGCCTTCGAATAGGTGGTGAACGGTTGATCAGTGGTAAGCTTGGCGGGCCACCTCGTCAGAATTTCGTTGGAAGCAACGCTTAATCGATTATTGCTCTTCGAGCAGAGATAGAATGGTGGCAGCGGCGGCAAACAGATCCGAATCCTGATTCATGAACCCCAAAAGCTGCAGGCCAAGGGGCATTCCGTCTTCGGCGGTGAGCACGGGTAATGACAAAGCCGGCACGCCAAGCAGAGATCCCGGTACCACGAA
>CAZSYW010000326.1:0-2744 GCA_964611315.1 uncultured Rhodospirillaceae bacterium | reverse complement strand
TTTGGCCGAAAAGGGCTTGATAGCGTCGTGCCGCGGGATGCGGCAGGAAACGAGGCTTCGATGCCGATATCCTATGTGTGGTTTGCGTTCAATGGGCGGATCAACTGCAAAGTTTATTGGCTAAAAGGCTTTCTCCTCGTCTTTCTTATCCAAATCGTATTTCAGCTCGTCGCTTTGGCAATCGACTTCGGGTTAGTGGCCGTTCTTGGCCCCGAATCCATTGGGCGATTTGTTGTTGCTGTGATCCTCGGCCTACCGTTTTTAGTGTTCATATTTTGGGTTTCGTTAGCCGTAACCTTTAAACGTTGCCACGACAGGGGGCGTTCGGGCTGGTTCCTCTTGATCGCTTTGATTCCAGTCATCGGTTTTATATGGCTTGCAGTTGAACTTATGTTTTTAAAGGGAACCAGCGGTGAAAATCGCTTTGGACCAGATCCCCTGACGGTCAATGCCTAGTCTCCCGGCGAAAGTGTGGACTAGCTCGCTTTTGGTGATGAGGCCATCACTTTTGACAGAATATCCATGAGCGAATTTCAGGCAGAGAACACGTCAGGCCGAGGGCCAGACGCCGTGCTTCCCTCTGAACTCAGAGGCTGGAACTGGGGTGCATTCTTTCTAAACTGGGTCTGGGGTCTTGGTAACCAGACTTACATTTCACTCTTGATGTTCGTACCCCCCGCAACGTTTGTCATGCCGATAGTGCTTGGTGTCAGAGGAAATCAGTGGGCGTGGGCCCACAATACCTGGGAGAGCACCGAACACTTCCGCAAGGTTCAACGTAATTGGGCGCGGGTTGGGGTGGCGGCGGTGACTGTTACACCCACGCTTTTTCTGCTCCTTTTTCTTAGCGTTAACTGGTTTATCAAGAACTCTGAGGTTTACGCGACGAGCCTCGGTCTTGTCCGACAGCACCCTATAGTTCAGGCGGAACTCGGTGTTCCGATCGAGCCGGGCTGGGCGGTGAGCGGGAGTATCAATATTGAAAATCAAAGTGGGACTGCCGAAATAGAGTATTCAGTAAGCGGGTCTTCGCTCGAAGGTACGGTTTATGTCCAGGGTACACGTAGACTTGGTCTGTGGGCCATTGAAGCTTTGATCTTAGAAATCGATGAAACAGGCCAGCGCCTCGACTTGACGCCATCCGAGGGGTAACTGACCGCTGCCCCTATTGCTGCCAATCGGCACGGATGGAATTCGTCCTCGGCAATTACAATTTTAGCGCGCATCGGAACTGGTTTTGGGTTGTGCGACGGAGAGAGACCTGTCTCGTTAATACGTCGCCCGAAAAATTGGGCGGTACGCTCTGGTTTCGCTAGAACCAAACCTTCGGGCTATGTTGATGTTGAAACGGTCTACGGGGTCTGACTATGCGCTTGTTTCAGCCGATCACTTTGCGCGGACTAGAACTGGAAAATAGAATTGTCGTTGCTCCGATGACGCAATTCTCTGCCGATGATGGTGTAGCCGGCGACTGGCATCTGATGCATCTCGGCAAATTCGCGGTCGGTGGAGCAGGCTTAGTTCTGGCGGAATCCACCTATGTGACATCCGAAGGGCGCAATTCGAAAGCCTGCCTCTCAATCTACAATGACGCGCAGGAACATGCGGTCAAACGCATTGCAGATTTCTTCAAGCAATACGGTCGCGCAAAATTCGGGATCCAGTTGAACCACGCTGGTCGTAAGGCGTCTGCGCGGGAACCGTGGGATGGTGGTGGTCCGCTTTACATCGCTGATGGAGGCTACGAAACGGTAGCATCCTCCGATATTCCGCTCGACAATGACTGGCCCGCTCCCAGAGCTTTGGAAATTTGCGACATCCAAGACATCATCTCGTCCTATGGGGAGTCCGCTCAAAGGGCAAACCGGGCTGGTGTTGATCATATTGAGATCCATGGTGCCCATGGCTATTTGATCCATCAATTTCTCTCACCTTTGACGAACCAGCGTTCTGACGCTTATGGAGGCTCCTCGACAAATCGTATGCGATTTCTCCTTGAGGTGTTTGAAGTTGTCAGACATGTCTGGCCAGACGAAAAGCCGATCGGCGTTCGGTTTTCAGCAACCGACTGGGTGCCCGACGGCTGGGACGTGGCCGACATGGTGAAGGCCGCTAAGTTTCTCGAGGAACTTGGAATTGATTATGTTCACGTCTCAAGTGGTGGGCTCAGTCGTGAACAACAAATCATTGTTGGGCCAGCCTACCAAACGCGGTTCGCAGCTGCCGTAAAGGCAGCCACAAATCTACCCATCATTGCTGTCGGCCAGATTTACACTGCACTTCAGGCTGAGACGATCATTGCCACTGGTCAAGCCGACATGGTCGCACTTGGACGCGGCATGCTCTACAACCCGAATTGGCCATATCAAGCGGCTCGGGAGCTGGGTGTTGAGACCCAATATCCGCGTCAGTACGTCCGTGGAAATCCGAAGCGCTGGGGTGGTGCGGGTTTAAACGGGCCCGGCAATCTGGATACGGGTTAAGGAACCTATTTCTCAGTAGTTGACTGAAAAATAGGCGGCCATCAGGTTACTTGGGCTGTGGCGACCGCTACTCGTGGAATATACCGAGTGTAAGGAGGGCAGGGCGCGCGCTATCCGATGAGTGGAAACTACGACGGAAAAGCCCGGGGTCATCTATTAGCCAATTCTAACCATGAATTTTATTAAACTACCATATATTGAGATTAGAGTTGCATATATCGCAAAATGTGGTAAAAATGACTGTATGGATGAAATATCCAT
>CAZSYW010000325.1:0-2750 GCA_964611315.1 uncultured Rhodospirillaceae bacterium | reverse complement strand
GCCGCAGATATAGGCTCCAAGATTTGACCAAATACCGATACGGAGGGCCAAAAAGTGCCCGTCGGCGTCTAAAGCCAGTTCAGCATCGGCTAAATGATCGCGCGCTTGATGATCGGAGACGAAACCCGCCATACGTTCATTGATCCATTTAACAGGGCAGCCGGTAACACGGGCAGCCCAAAGCAATAAGACATGCTCGGGATAAGCGAAATTCTTTAAGCCGAACCCGCCGCCCACGTCGGGCGCGACCACTCGGACAATTTCATTGTCGACGCCCAGCGTCTCAGCGATACAGTCCCTTCCTGCTTGGAGACTTTGACTAGAGATGTGGAGGGTATAACGCGAAGATATCTGGTTAAAAAAACCGACGCCACCACGTGGTTCCATCGAATTAGTGATTACTCGATGATTAGTAAGACGGAGCCGCGTCAAATGAGAGGCGGTTCGAAAAGCTTGTTGGCTTGCATTTTCGTCCCCGACTTGCCAACGAAGAATTACATTGTCTGGGATGTTATCGCTGATTTTTGGTGCGGATTTGGAAAGTGCAGAACTAATGGATGTAATGGCTGGCAACGGCTGGAACTCAATCTCGATACGCTCGGTTGCATCACGCGCTATTGCTAGGCTGCGCGCCACGACCGCAGCGACGGGTTGACCGACATAGCGAACGCGATCCGTTGCAAGGGGCGGATGAGGCAAATAGGAGAAGGGTTCACCGTTGCGAAAATTTTCCCGAACATACGGCTCCATTAGTTTGATGCCTGCGGCTATTTGGTCTGTACCTTTGAGAACCGCTAATACCCCAGGCAAATTTTTAACTGCGTCCGATTTAATGCTCCGAACTTTGGCATGGGCATGGGGTGATCGAAGAATGCAAAGGTATGCCAGATTCCCAAATGGGAGATCGTCGACAAATTGGCCTTTGCCAATTAGAAAACGCCTGTCTTCGGTTCGTTCGGGCGAGTCTCCGATTCTAACCCTTGGCATGATTTGGCTTCTTATAATTCAGTAAAGGCGGGCACTTCATTCTTGTAGATATCAAAAACCCAAGCAAATTCGTTGCTCTCTAATAATTCTTTGAACTTACTAATGTTGCAGCGCCACTATGATGCGCTATCGTAAACTTGGAGAAAAATCGAGGCCCTCAGAAAGATCCGCATGCCTTTCGCGTTGTAGCCTTAAATTTCCCTAATTCGAAATTTTAGAGAACAAATACGGCACCTGTCGTATTATCGAGAATACCGTAATAACGGTGATGTTTTTCTGTTTTTAAAGTCAAATAGAATATTTGGCTTTATTGTCTGTTGTCTCGGCCTTTGATAGTCCATGGTTGACACAACTGACGGCTTTTTTGAATATGCACAGGCCCCTTTTTTATAAAAAAATGCTGAATTATTACAGGCCTTTAAGCTTTAAACGCAGAAACTTAAACAGCAATTCTTGAAACTGATCGGCCTCTGAACGATTTATCTTTAGTCATCACTTATATGTTACACTGCAGAGGTAGCGAAGCGGTAGGGTCAACTGGATAACCGATCGAGACCAACCCGGTGGTTGCGAGCTTCTTACCTGCACGAGCGATTTAACTCAGGAAAAAATTTATGGATATAAAAACCCCCCGTTTAACCACCCTTTCTCATGGTGGTGGCTGAGGCTGTAAAGTAGCACCGTCGGTGCTCAACGACATTCTATCAAAACTTCCGCCGCAAGCGGCAAATCCTGCTTTGCTTATCGGTCATGAAACCGGCGACGATGCGGCAGTCTTTAAAATAAATGACGAGCAAGCGGTTGTCGCAACGACCGACTTCTTTATGCCAATTGTTGACGATCCATATGACTATGGTCGGATAGCAGCAACTAATGCGCTGTCCGATGTATACGCTGTCGGCGGCACGCCGATTTTGGCGCTAGCGATTGCAGCAATGCCGATGAACCAGATGTCGCCTGATACTATTCAAAAGATTTTATCCGGTGGTGCGCAGGTTTGTGCGAATGCAGGGGTTCCGGTAGCAGGGGGCCACACGATCGATGCGGTAGAACCCATTTACGGCCTTGCAGTCGTTGGATTAGTGCATCCGGACCGTATTAAGCGAAACTGCGAAGCGCAGGAAGGCGATGATCTGATCCTGGGCAAAGCGCTCGGTGTCGGTATCCTTGGTGCAGCTATGAACAAGGATGAACTTGATCCGGAAGGCTACCGCCAGATGGTTGAAACCGCCACCAAGCTGAATGCCGTTGGCGCTGAACTCTCTAAGTTGCCAGGCGTTCATGCTCTAACTGACGTAACTGGATTTGGGTTAATTGGACACCTGCTTGAGATCTGCCATGGATCTAATTTGGCTGGAGCCGTGAACTGGAACGACTTACCGATCTTGCCCGCCGCCCGGGACTATGCGGAGCGTGGTTACAACACTGGGGCCGCTGGCCGAAACTGGCAAAGTTTTGGACATGATGCGACACTGCCAGTTGGTATTTCGGATTGGCAAAAGAACTTGTTGACCGACCCACAAACGAGTGGTGGTCTAATGCTGAGTTGCACGCGTGAAATGACTGGTGACGTTCTCAATATCTTTAATAGCAATGGCTTTGCCGATGCCACTAAGATTGGGCAGATGCAGGATGGAAGGCCGCATGTCACTGTAACGCTATAGAATTACCGGTCTACGTACGAAACGTTGCTGAGCGGTCCATCGGCCGATGTTCTGGAATTGCTTTATTGCCATTTGGCTGCGGAACAATACGTATTGTCG
>CAZSYW010000324.1:0-2769 GCA_964611315.1 uncultured Rhodospirillaceae bacterium | reverse complement strand
GAAAGTGCATCCGTTGTCACAATCCTTACTTCTTCACATGGACGGCAGGCTGGCTTGGTCCGCGGTGGGTCAACTCGAAGAGTCAGGGCAATTCTACAAACTGGGAATTTGGTGCAGTGTGCGTGGCGAGGGAGATTACAAGAGAATTTAGGGAGTTTTAGTGTCGAGCTGCTCCATCCAATCGCCGCGACACTGTTGAACAACCGCTTGGGTCTTGCGGGTTTAAGTTCTGCGTGTGCTCTGGTCGACGCTTTTTTGCCAGAGCGGGAGGTAAATGCGGCTGTGTTTCTTGGGCTTCGAAGGCTCTTGAAAGCAACGGAGCTAAATGACAAATGGTTCCCAGAGTATGTTAGGTGGGAAGTTGAGTTACTTAAGGAACTGGGATTCGGATTGTCATTGGAGGTGTGTGCAGCAACTGGTCAAACTGATAACTTGAAATGGGTATCTCCGAAAACAGGGAAAGCTGTTTCGGCCAATGCCGGCGCACCTTATGTTGATCGACTTCTGCCACTATCTCAGTTTTTAATTTCCCCAGATTTTGCAACTGTTCAGGATTTGGAGGACGGTCTTAAACTTACAACCCATTTTCTTGCTCGGGCAGCAGAGAGTAACGGGTGCGTTGTACCCCCCGCCCGCGATCGCTTGTTAGATACTTTCTCTCGAATACACACAACATCTTGTGCTAAAACTCCGTATGAATAATGTTTCCGAGAAAAAGGGAATTCAGCCTACTTCGTTTGTGGAGGCGATTAGCGAACGATATCTGTCATATGCGCTGTCCACAATAGTATCTCGTTCGTTGCCTGATGTCCGAGACGGACTAAAACCGGTACATCGACGTCTCCTGTATGCAATGCGGATATTGCGCCTTGATCCTCGCTCCGGTTTTAAGAAATGCGCTCGGGTCGTTGGAGATGTGATCGGTAAGTACCATCCGCATGGCGAGGTGGCGGTCTACGACGCATTAGTGCGTCTTGCTCAGGATTTTGCGGTCCGTTACCCACTTGTTGAAGGGCAGGGGAATTTTGGCAACGTCGACGGTGATAACGCGGCTGCGATGCGATACACCGAGGCGCGCTTGACGGATATTGCCGAATCATTGCTTGAAGGAATTGATGAAGACACGGTTGAGTTTCGAACGACTTACGATGGAGATGAACGAGAGCCGTTGGTGCTTCCAGCTGCATTTCCTAACTTACTTGCTAATGGTGCTAACGGCGTCGCTGTGGGTATGGCAACGAGTATACCGCCACACAATGCGATGGAACTTTGTGATGCGTTATTATGTCTCTTGAAGAAACCCAAGACACCAATAGAAACTCTCGTTGAACTAATCCCTGGTCCGGACTTTCCGACTGGTGGTCTCATCGTTGAGCCTGATGACTCCATAATAGAGGCATATTCGACAGGACGCGGAGGTTTCCGTTTGCGGGCACGCTGGCATACAGAGAAACTTGGGCGAGGACAGGTTCAAGTCATTGTCACGGAAATTCCGTACCAGGTACAGAAAACGCGTTTGGTGGAGAAAATAGTGGATCTAATGGAGGCAAAAAAGCTTCCCTGGTTGGCTGATGTCATTGATGAATCGACTGAAGATATCCGGCTAATATTAATTCCACGAGCTCGCAATATAGATGTCAACTTGCTTATGGAAACGTTGTTTCGAATTACAGAATTAGAGGTGAGAATACCTTTAAACCTGAACGTTCTAGATAAAGATCGCGTCCCACGCGTCATGTCACTCGGGAGTGCGCTTGTTGCATTCTTAAACCACCGATTTGAAGTTTTGCAACGCCGTAGCGTTTACAGGCAGACTCAAATCGAAACTCGGATAGAGGTACTTTCTGGTTATTTAATTGCCTACAAAAACTTGGATGCAGTTATCAAAGTAATTCGTGATTCTGATAATCCTGAAAAAGAGATGGCAAGGAGGTGGAAACTTAGTCAACCTCAAGTAGTCGCCATATTAAGTATGCGTCTACGGCAATTGCGGAAACTCGATCAGTTAGAGATTAAAACTGAATACGACGATTTAACGATTGAGCTTGGGATCTTGGTTAAGCTGCTTAAGAGTAAAGCACGTCAGCGAAGCGCAATTGAGACTGAGCTTGAAAAGCTTAATACCCGCTTGTCTAAAAGTGACAACGGGAAAAGAAGAACTGAGTTTGCAATAGCCAACATAACAGATGAAGGCCCGTTATTAGAGGCTACAGTTGAGCGTGAGCCCTTGACAGTGCTTTGTTCTCAAAAGGGTTGGATTAGGACTGTGAAAAATCATCTGACATCCGACTCTGATCTTAAGTTCAAGGAAGGAGATCAGGGGCGCTTTTTGGTTCACGCTAGGACTACTGATCGACTTTTGATTTTCGCCAGTAATGGACGGTTTTATACTTTGTCTTGTGACAAGCTCCCTGGCGGAAGAGGTTTTGGTGAACCCATCAGGATGATGATTGATCTTGAGAATGACCATGACGTAGTTGCTTTGATGGTGCACAAACCTGGTCATCAGATGTTGGTTGCTGCAACAGATGGTCGCGGGTTTCTGGTTGACGAAGACGCAGCAGTAACGCGGGCTCGTGCCGGGAAACAGATTTTAATCCTACCGGCGGATGCGGTGGGTGCGGCTTGTGTCCCAGCCAATGGAGACACGATCGCAGTAATCGGAGAAAATCACAAATTGGTTTTGTTTGGAATTGGGGAAGTTGCTTCACAACCTCGGGGTCGTGGTGTCATTTTGCAGCGATACCGGGATGGAGGTTTAAGTGACGT
>CAZSYW010000323.1:0-2781 GCA_964611315.1 uncultured Rhodospirillaceae bacterium | reverse complement strand
TACCATCTCATCTGGATTAGATTCAAATGCTGGAAAATCTAAGATTAGTCGGCTCACACCCAGTCGCTCGTAGTGCGGCAAATCCCTCAGTACACTATCTGCAGTTCCGGCAATCACAACTGCTGTTACTTCTATAGACTTGGGATCACGACCCGACTCTTCGGCCATTTGATGCAAAGTAGCTAGATCTTTGGCCAAATCACCATCTACGCTATACACGTCTCTAGGCGTTTCGGATACGACCTGCCACCCGTCCGCTAACTCAACAACTCGTTTGAAGCACGCTTTGCCGTTTCCGCCTATGGTGATCGGTGGATGCGGTTTTTGCATCGGCTGAGGCCTACTTTGTACATTAGAAAATCTGTAGAATTCACCCTCAAAGTTAGGTTCGTCAGCCGTCCAAAGTTCCTTCCAAACGCGGATGTGTTCTTCAGTGCGGGCCCATTTTCTTTTGGTTGGAACTCCGAGGGCATCAAACTCCTCATTGAGCCAGCCAGCGCCTACACCAACAATTATTCTGCCATTCGACAAAATATCCATTGATGCAATCATTTTGCCAGTCACCACAGGATGCCGATATGGAGCGACTGTTATTGAAAAGGCAAGGCGTAGCTTCTCTGTATGTCCATCTACTAAGGCTATGCTTGTATACGCTTCCAGTTGGTTCCCTTTTGGGTCTGCAATATAGTCTCCAGATTTGCTATAGGGGTATGGAGTATCGATTTGGGTTGGCATGATTACATGATCATTAGTCCAGACTGATTCAAAACCTCGATTCTCAGCCAACTGCGCCATCTCTACTACAATTTTGCTTGTTGCCAGTTTTCCGAACATCGGAAGCATAAAACCGATCTTCATATCCCCTCCATTCTAATGCTCCTGAAAAAGGCTGCTTGTCATTAGCACTTTATACCGGATGCTCAGCGCATGCGATATTCTGAAACAAATTGAAGCATATTGTCGGTATTTCTTAACTTCGCCAAGCGTTGCAGGCGTTGAAGAGAGGGTTGTTCCTTTGCTCCATGGTCGGCTAGGTAGATCAGCTTGAAACCGAGTGTTTTGATTTTTTCTTCGATACGCGTGGTTCGATACGCATGGCAAGTCTCCTAATCGGATTTTACCAATCCCTGTTGGGTCAACCGCCAGCAGAGGGTATCGAAACGGTCCTGACCGAAAAACGGTTCGCCGTCGAACACCATGAGGGGGACGCCCCAATGACCGGCGGCGCGCTGTGCATCTTGATTTACTTCGATTTTTGCGTCGAGCGCGTCTGCTTCTTCTTGGGCGTGGCGGTCCAGTGCGACAAAATCTAGTCCGGCTTCTTGGCAGGTGTTGGCAATTTTGTCTCCTTCATGCCAGTTATCTGTGGCGCCATCCCACATAAGTGTCATCACCGCGGCGCTATAGGCGAGTGCCTGTCCCCGGTCGGCGGCGACCTGGGCCATCCGGGTAATATGTCGAATATAAGGTTGCTCTGGAGCGATCGCGCCTGTCGCTAAATCTTGCACGATAGGGTCGGGTACTGGTCGTCGGTAGGGAATATTCAACCGCGCCGCGAGCCGGTCCGAATCTCTTAAGTGATAGGGTCGATAAAGCGGATCCACGCGCTTGAAGAAATCGGCATTGCGCACGGCAATGGGATAGACCGGTCGAATGTTTACCTTGATATCAAAACGCGTCGACAGGCCAGTTAAGCGGCCAGTCAGAAGATAACAATATGGGCTACGGAAAGAATAAAAGACTTCGACAGAATGAAGCATGCTGGCTGGTGTTGCTCGCTTCACTAAATTTCTAGCAATCCGCTGCTGCGGTTGGCGAGGCGATTGATCGTTGCCGATTGGGGCAATTTATAAAGTGTGCCCACCCGTGCGCGCAGCGCTCGTTCAGGATGCCCCAAATAAAAGAATCATAGCGTTCACCCGTTAACGCAATTCCACTGGATATGTTCAGCATTTCCGGGAGCGATTTCTTTTGAGGCGGAGCCAGATCATATTTGGGATACGAGTTATAATCACTTACTTAGAGAAACTGCGGTGTTTCAGTTGATGTGAAGTATAACAGTATAGCGCATAATTATTTACGCGTCAGCCAAGTAAGAGTTGCGGGTAACGGCTGCCGTGACCGTAGTTACGACATGAGCTGAAACCGGAAATTTAGCCTTGAAGAATTATCCCTAACGGTTTTGTTGGCGTCCTTCTGCTGTTAAGTTCGCTATGAACACGGTGTTTGATAGCCCTGCCAGCAGGGTGTTCGAACACATATTTACAGCTGAACTTGTCTATTTGTTTTCACTTCAAGGGCGTTTGACATGGCACAGGGAAAATGGACCGTCTACCTTTCCGGCGAAATCCACACCGGGTGGCGAGAAGAAATCATTGAAGGAGCGCAAGCGTCGGGGTTGGGAGTGGAGTTTCTTTCACCCGTTACCGATCATGATTCAAGCGACGATTGCGGCGGTGCTATCTTGGGAGCGGAAGCTGATAGCTTCTGGCATGACAATAAGGGCGCGAAGGTCAATGCTATTCGCACGCGCACCCTGATCGATCGGAGCGACGTGGTGGTTGTGCGGTTCGGCGAGAAATACCGCCAGTGGAATGCTGCCTTCGATGCCGGCTATGCTGCCGCAAAGGGAAAGTCCATCATAACCATCCACGATCCCTCGCTGGGTCATGCCTTGAAAGAGGTAGACGGTGCGGCCATGGCTGTTGCCGAGACGCCGCGCCAGGTTGTCCAAGTTCTTGACTATGCCATCAATGGCCGGTTGGCGGGCTAATTTGGAAG
>CAZSYW010000322.1:0-2812 GCA_964611315.1 uncultured Rhodospirillaceae bacterium | reverse complement strand
TCTCGCTACCATTTTGGGTTTTTTCATCGCCCTATCCAGACTATCAGATAATCTACTGCTGCGAAAATTCAGCGATTTGTATGTCGAAATATTCCGCAATATCCCGCTCTTACTCCAGCTTTTTTTCTGGTATTTCGCAGCGCTAAAATTATTGCCGGCCAAACGGGAATCTATAACCCTGTTTGATGCCGCTTTTCTTAACATCGAAGGCTTCGTCATTCCAGCACCGGTGTTTGAGGCCGGCTCGAATACAGTAATTTGGGCCCTAGTTATTTCATTAAGTCTGGCTGTTGGCATTTGGCGATGGGCAAAATTTCGTCAAACAAGAACGGGGATACCATTTCCGTCTTTCTTTGTTGGATTGGGATTGGCCATCATTATTCCTTTCATTGTTGCCTGGTTACAGGATTTCCCAGTCAGCTGGGAGATCCCAAAATTTGGACGATTTAATTTTGAAGGTGGTATTTCGCTTCAGCCCGAATTTACCGCGATGCTTTTTGGTCTCACTCTATATAATGGTGCCTTTATCGGAGAGATTATCCGCGCCGGCATATTATCGATTCATAAGGGACAACGAGAAGCCGCTAATTCCATCGGTTTCACGCTAATGCAGGTATACTCCAAGATAATTGTCCCACAGGCGATGCGCCTGATCATTCCGCCAATCAATATTTAAATCTTACTAAATCAACAGCCCTCGCTGCTGCGCTTGGTTATCCGGATTTTTTCTGGGCCCTCAGCGGTGCTATTTCGGCCCAAACTGGACAGGTGCTCGAACTTCAAGCGATCACATTATTTGGCTATCTCGGTATTAGTCTGTTCATTGCGGCAATAATGGCAATCTATAACCATGCAACCCGCATTCCGGAAAGGTAGGGAGACGATGGAACCCATACTCAAACCTTTGCTAGAACAACAGCCTCCGCCTATTCAATCATCTGGCTTCGTCGCCTGGTTACAAATAAATTTTTTTTCGACCTGGTTTAATGTTCTGGTGACGATCATCATGCTCGTCGTCTTCTATCAAATCGGAAATTTTATAATCAGTTGGGGGGTTATCAACGCCAATTGGTTCGGTGATTCCGCCAAATCGTGCCCAAATGTGGATGGTGCTTGTTGGGCTTTTGTTACCGAACGCTGGCGTTTGTTTGTTTATGGGCTTTACCCAAAAGATCTCCACTGGCGAATTAATATATTTTTCGCCCTTGGAATACTAACTATTGTAGCCTTCGTATTTTCATTTGGCCCCATCACCAGAAAATTTCGCCTAACTATGTTCATTGGCTTTCCAATTGCTGCCTATATATTTTTAGTAGGTGGACTATTTGGCCTAAAATATGTCACCCCAGAAAGCTTTGGAGGTCTTTTACTAACTGTCGTGATCGCCTCAGTCGGAATTTTTGGCTCGATTCCCTTGGGGCTCATCCTAGCACTCGGTAGAACTTCCAATTTGAAAATCATCAGCAAAGTCTGTACTTATTTTATTGAATTTTGGCGGGGTGTTCCGCATATAGCGGTCATTGTTATGTTTGTTGCCTTATTGCCGATATTTGTTCCAGACGGAAATAAGATCGACATTGTTGTGCGTGCGTTCATCGCCTTTGCGGCCTTTAATTCGGCATATATGGCGGAGGTGTTTAGAGGGGGTCTTCAGTCAATTCCAATTGGACAGTTCGAGGCGTCGAAAGCGATTGGTCTCTCCTATTGGAAAATGATGGGATACATAATTTTGCCGCAAGCAATCCGCAACTCCGTACCGGCCCTAGTCAACACCTGCATCAGTATTTTTAAAGAAACTACAATTGTACTGCTGATCGGATTTAGTGATTTCCTCGGCATTATACAATTATCACTTGAAGATCCCAAATGGTTGGGTCCTCCTCATATTTTCAGTTCTGCTTATGTGTTTGCAGCCTTAATTTATTTTTCATTTTCGTTTGGCATGTCGAAATATTCACTGCGGTTGGAAAACCGTAGTAATCTCGATCAATAAACTCTTTAGGAACCACGATGTCAAAAGAACCGATAATTTTTTTCGAAAAAGTGAACAAGTGGTTTGGTGACTTTCACGTACTACGCGACATTGATCTAAGTGTTGCCAAAGGCGAGAGGATTGTCATTTGCGGTCCATCCGGTTCTGGCAAATCAACAATGATTCGCTGTATCAACCGGCTCGAAGAACACCAACAAGGTAAAATTGTTGTTGACGGCGTTGAGCTTACTGATGATATAAAAAATATTGATCGTATTCGGTCTGAAATCGGTATGGTTTTTCAGGCTTTTAACCTGTTTCCGCATATGACGGTACTGGATAATCTGGTGATCGGTCAGCATTTGGTTCGGCGCCTGCCGAAATCCGACGCCGAAGAGATCGCTATGACTTACCTCAAGCGGGTCATGATTGCTGATCAGGCCAAAAAATTCCCAGGGCAATTATCGGGGGGGCAACAACAGCGGGTAGCAATTGCGCGTTCACTTTGTATGAAACCAAAAATAATGCTGTTTGACGAAGTGACTTCTGCTCTGGATCCAGAAATGGTCAAAGAAGTTTTGGACGTTATGGTTGATCTTGCTCAAGAAGGTATGACGATGATGGTCGTTACCCATGAGATGGGATTTGCTCGCACCGTCGCAGATCGCGTGATCTTCATAGATGAAGGTCAGATTATTGAGGAAAATGCGCCCGATTCCTTTTTTGACCATCCAGCATCAGAGCGGGCACAATTGTTTATCGGCCAAGTATTACATCATCTACAATAATTTAAACGCGCGAGAAGAGGTTTGATGTTCTCTCGTAGACAAATTCAGACCC
>CAZSYW010000321.1:0-2817 GCA_964611315.1 uncultured Rhodospirillaceae bacterium | reverse complement strand
TAGCTTCAAACATCCCTACACTGATCCGATATGTACAAAGCCACACAAAACTGTCGGGTTACAAACGCCAGCCCCAGCCAACATGGGATGGGATTGCCATTACATGGTTTGAATCGGTGGACGCAATGCGATCAGGCGCAACCACGGACGCATACACAAACACAAGGGCGGACGAAGTCAATTTTATTCAAGCGGGGAAACCGGCGTTTCTCATTACAAAAGAGCATGTCATCATCTCGTAACGACCTTTTTCTGTAGCTAAGAGGTAAAGTGCGGCGTTGTCCCACTCTAACACCCCCTAGTCCACGATCCGGACTTTGTCTGAATCCAATAACTTGCGGATACTTTCATTAACCTTTAGTCCGCCTTTAACTTTTGCTTCCATAGCGGCCTCAATTTGGCGCACTTCCTTAAGCTCGATAATTACTCGAGATAAATCCTCCTGTGAAATAACTACGACACCATCACGATCCCCGACAACCAAGTCACCAGGTAGCACCGAGACTCCACCGAGCGTGACTGGAAGCCCTACTGTCCCCGGGCCATTGCGGGCAGGAGAGTTCGGACTTATTCCTCGACAGAACATCGGGATGCCAACCTCCGATAGTCCGGGAAGATCTCGCAAAACACCATCGGTGACAATGGCAACCACGCCTTTATTTTTGGCCATATGCGCCATATTGTCCCCTATGACGGCGGCTCCGGTGTAGCCACCCGTTGCAACAACAAGCACATCACCTGGCCCAGCCAAGTCTATGGCACCATGAGCAGCCAGGTTGTCCGATGGAGCCGCCTGACAAGTAACAGCTACACCGACGAATTTACTACTTGAATCGTCCTCCAAAGGCTTAATTTGATAATCTAATGCCCCGGTTCCGCCTTGACTATCGACAACAAAACCCGTGGACACATTTTCAAAAGGCTCGATTTGTGCTTTATCCGGCCTCTGAAAATTACGTCTGACAGTCAGCACCGGTGAGTCTTTGATCATTTCTCAGATATCTCCTCATATGGCTGGAGGCCATAATTTTAGCACAGGACTGATCGTTACCACGTTCCTTTCCGCAATGATTTGTCGAAATTTTTCCCAAGCCAGTATATAGCTTTGCATCCATAGCCGGAAAATAGACTATTCAAACTCCAGAAAGAGTAAGTCAGATGGCAGAACGCACGCCGGATCCAGATTTTCTTTCCCATTTTGTGGGTAAAGCTTGTACTGCGGGTGCCGACGCTGCCGATGCGGTGATGGTTAGTTCGGTTTCATTGAGTGCCAGTTGGCGGCTTGGCCAGAACGAAGGAGTGGAGCGGGCGGAATCCAGCGACCTTGGACTTCGAGTTTTAGTCGGCAAAGGCCAGGCCATTGTATCGAGTACAAACATGCAGGACGACGCGCTAAATGAATTAATCGAGCGCGCTGTAACAATGGCCCGAAATGCCCCCGAGGATCCTTACTGCGGTCTCCCTGAGCCCAACCAGTTCTTAAATGAGGCTATTGACCTTGACTTGGCCGATTCTAAGACGCCTGCATCAAGCGAATTACTAGATCTAGCAGCATTGGCCGAGGACGCAGCTCGGGATGTGCCCGGAGTAACCAATACTGAGGGGGCTGAAGCAAGCGCCGCAGAGAGCGCAATAACGCTGGCCAACACCGCTGGCTTTGCCGAAGGTTACTCAGCTACCAGCTTCGGAATTTCCGCCTCCGTAATCGCAGGTTCTGACACTCAAATGGAACGCGACTACGAATACTGCTCTTCGCGGCATTATAGTGATTTGGAAGAGGCTGCCGAAGTTGGTAAACGCGCCGGGGAAAGGGCGGTAAACCGTCTCAATCCACGAAAAATTAAAAGCCAGCAGGTTCCTGTTGTTTTTGATCCTCGCCTTTCAGGTGGCATTCCAAGGCTTCTAGCTGGGTTGATTTCAGGGGCCGCAGTCTCTCGTGGCACAAGTATTCTCAAGGACAAAATAAACGAGGCAGTCTTTGGTGCTGACATCGATATCGTCGACGACCCTCTACGTAAAAGAGGCCTATCGTCGCGACCCTTTGACGGCGAAGGCATTCGGGGAAAATCAAGAAAAATTATCCAAAGTGGCGTTTTGAAAACCTGGCTTCTCGACACACGTTCCGCTCGACAGCTGGAATTAGTCAGCACCGGTCACGCCTCCCGCGGCACTTCAACACCCCCAAGTCCTGCACCGACGAATCTCTACATGTCACCAGGCCAGATTTCGCGTGATGACCTGATTAAAAGTATCAAGAGCGGATTTTACGTCACGGAAATGATGGGAATGAGCTTTAATAGCTTGACCGGTGACTACAGTCGGGGCGCATCTGGATATTGGATTGAAAATGGAGAGCTCATTCATCCAGTCAACGAAATGACGGTCGCCGGGAACATAAAAGATATGTTTTTAAACCTTACACCGGCAGATGATTTAACCTTCCGATACGGGGTAAATGCACCGACCCTTTGTATCGACGGAATGACAGTAGCAGGCGTTTGACAACCCAGGGCAATTCTTTACCGATTCGAAGCTAACACCCTTGCTCTTTTGGGTGCGATCGAAATATTAACTGGCAGGAAAGCAACTATATCTCCATCAGCTTGCACTGGTTCGTTCGAGGGGCCCGTCAGATCAATCTCTGTCGACGAACGAACAATTACATCATGTAACTGCTGTAACCTCCCCGTCATAAACGCCACTACATATGTTGGAATCCGAAGTCGGCCCGCAGCAGCAAAGATACCAACTTCAAGTGTTGGACGCTCAATGTCTGCCGCCGGAGCCCAAGACATTCCGCCCGCATAATATTTCCCA
>CAZSYW010000320.1:0-2830 GCA_964611315.1 uncultured Rhodospirillaceae bacterium | reverse complement strand
AAAGGCGAACAGTACTCGGCCACATAGAAGCCTCCGTTTTCGACCAAATTAGATCATTTCCAGATTTCAATTAGTTGCAAATCTGTTCCCTTGTTACAATATATCGTCGGATATACACATGGACTAGCAGCAAATCCTATCCTTAACCGTTTAATTAGCACACAACCTTTTAAAGTTATGGTCCTATAATTTCTTATAGCCTACTGATTCTAGTAATCTATAAATTAATGTAAAAATTTAGGATTTTTACCAAAAGGACGTGCCAGGGTTAAGCAAAATGAACATGTACTGGTCATCATTCCATCATTTTAAGATTTCTAGAATGTTTGCAACGGCGCCGATACGGTCGATTTCAAATACAGCATCACGAAGCTTTTCTGCTGATGCTCTGTCAAGACTGCGCGCTGCCAATCGCAAAAATTTTTCCTCAATTTGTTGCACGGACATTTGATTATTGGGATCACCCAGTGCAACCATAGTTTGATCCGATAATAGCTCTCCAGATTTTAGACTGACCTCCACAATCGCTGGTGTTTCTCCAGCGAGAAATTCATCTTCAACAATGGATATACGATCTAAAAACTGTCGTAGGGTAGGGTCGCTAAATCTAGGTTCCTCAAAGTCCTCTAGTGAACAAGAGCCAAATACAAACGATGAGGCGACACAGTAGGGTAAACTCATTTGGGCGGCTAATCGTGTATGTGGGTCAATATTACCGAGGGTGCGAAAATTAGCGTTAGAACAGCGAATTCTGATTTTTTCTATTGATTCATAGTTACCAATTTGCTCGCGAAGTTTGAGCGATGAATCCGTTGCAGAATGGGCCCCGCGGCAACTAGCGTAGGGTTTAATACCACTCCGCATCAGTCCAAATGTCTCGCCAAGGCCCTTGAAAAATTGATCCGGATATACAGGTGTAGAGGAATAAGTGTTAAACACGCCACCCCATTCCGCTTCGAAAACCTGACTAGGCCCCGATAATCCACTACGGGCTAGATAGGCGGAAGCAACACCATTCTCCGCAGCCTTACCAGCATTCGTGCGCTTTGACATCGAGCCATCTGCTAGAAAGGACCAAGTTCCAGCCATCATATTCCCAGCTAAACCAATAGCATGTTGAGTCTGGTCCTGATTAAGTGCGAGCATTTTTGCACTGGCGACAGCTGAACCTATTGAACCACAAGTCCCGGTGGAGTGCCATCCGGCGTTATTATGCGTACGATAGCCCCCTAAAACATCGAGTGCGCGAACACCGAACTCGTAACCGAGAACCATGGCTTCCAAAAAACGTTTTCCATCCAATCTTTCCTCAGTTTCTGCTATCGCAAATATAGCAGGTATCACTACCGCACCTGAATGATCGCAGCCGTTAAAATCGTCTAACTCCTGCGCATGTGCTATGGTCCCGTTAGCAAATGCGGCGTGGACAGGTGTCGAATTAAGACCAGAGCACCAAACGGATGCTCGTCCTCCATTACCTATCGCTCGCAATGCCTTTGTTACCGCTCGACCTTCTTCCGTATTAACCCCAGCAAGCGATGCTCCAAGCAGGTCAAGTAACAACAGTTTTGCGAAAGCAATAACATCGTAAGGCAGATCGCTATACGAGAATGATTCGACAAATTTCGAAATCTTCCCACTTATTGTCTCAGTCAAGATCATTAACCCTATTCATATTTAAAGTGATTCGGTAGGCTTCTGGGCTTAGTTTTCGCATTGTGAGACAACCAATATATTAGCACCATCAAACAAAGAGGAGCAGCCTTAAAGCATGATTAAACCAGAAAAGTGTTTTTGTGATCTTGAATACCGTGCACTCGACAATTTACAGGATGTCGATGTCGCGGTCTTTAGCGCCTGTCACGGTACACCCTACAAACCGGGTGCAGCCAGCCATGCTGCTAACGCGCCCGAAGCAATACGACACGCACTTTCATGGTACAGCTCTAACCCAGAACAACTTGATCTTGACACTATGAAACCCGTGTTCGGCGAAAAAATTGTCGTAGATTGTGGCGATATCAATGGCAGCACAACTGATGGTGCAGCAAACCGTCAGACCATAAATCAAACTACGCGAAACATTCTACTCATGGACTCGATCCCAATTTTGATCGGTGGAGATGATTCCACTCCAATCCCTTTCATTGAGGCAATTGCAAGCCAAATGCCCGTGGTAATTATTCAGATCGATGCCCATATTGATTGGCGCGAAGAAGTTAGCGGTGAGCGGTTTGGTTTCTCAAGTACAATGCGGCGTAGTTCTGAATTTAAGAATGTCCAAAAAATAATACAGATCGGAGGTCGAGGGCCTGGTTCCGCCAAGCCCGCAGACCTAGCAGCAGCAAAGGCATGGGGTGTGAAGTTTTTTTTCGCCCGTGATGTTTATAAGGATGGGCTCGCCCCTGTCATTGACGCCATTCCTCAGGATGCCAATATAATCCTCGCAATTGACGTGGACGGTTTGGACCCGTCCGTCGTACCCGGCGTCATCCTCCCGGCCTTCGGTGGACTCAGCTACGCGCATGTGAGGGAGATCATTCTTTCCGTAATGGAGAGGGCTAACATAGTCGGAGCAGATTTTGTTGAATTAGTTCCGGAACGTGATCCAACAAACCTCGGTGCGATGGCCGTAGCCCGGCTAATCTGCACGACCATAGCATCTTCAGGTAATATTCCGTCATCTTAGACCGATTATCACACTCATATCGATTCGGACGCCGACAACAGATAGTCAAAGGCTGCAACCGTATGGGTTTTCACCACATGCAGGAAGTCTTCAATCGGCACATGTTCGTTGGATTTTGACATGGTTTCCGGTGAGGGGCCG
>CAZSYW010000319.1:0-2831 GCA_964611315.1 uncultured Rhodospirillaceae bacterium | reverse complement strand
ACATGGCAGAAACTTCGCCGGAAGATTCTGGTGGGCCGTCCCGGATCCGTCGCATCGATGCAGAGGGAAATGTTATCCTCACTACGCCAAAAGAAACCGCCCGTGGCGGAACAGGAACCTATGACCTAGAGAAGAAAACGGCGGTCCTAGTCGGATCCGTGGTGTTGACACAAGGTGACAATGTGCTGCACGGGCAAAAGTTGGTCATGGATTTAACGACAGGCCGCAGTCGCCTAGAAGGCACATCGCTTGAGAGTGACGGGCGGGTTAGAGCAATCTTCAGCCCGAGCCAAGACCCTCAGTAAGAGAAGCACGAAAAAGCGTATTCAGGATCGCAATGGCCAAATCGATTTCAACGCCCCCCACCGAAACCGGCACAATTGGAGCTGGACCTCGGCTGGCTACAGAGAATATGGGTCTAATGGTCCGGCACATTGGGAAAACCTATAAGAAGCGACCAGTTTTGCGTGATGTAAGCCTTGGGGTTCAGCGCGGAGAAGCAGTGGGACTATTGGGGCCGAACGGCGCGGGAAAGACAACCTGTTTTTACGTCATAACCGGGCTAATTTCGGCAAATTATGGCACTGTTTCACTAGATGGACACGACATCACCGGATTACCGATGTATCGGCGAGCCAGGGTTGGCATTGGCTATTTACCCCAAGAGGCGTCTATTTTTAGAGGAATGTCAGTCGAGGACAATATCCGCGCTATTCTAGAGGTTGTGGAACCAATTCGAGAGCAGCGTGAAGCGATGCTCGAGGATCTCCTTTCTGAGTTTTCAATCATTCACCTACGACGCACGCCCGCCCTTGCGTTATCCGGGGGTGAACGACGACGGGTCGAAATTGCGCGAGCCCTAGCCTCGCAACCGAGCTTCATACTCCTCGACGAACCGCTAGCCGGGATCGATCCCATTGCTGTCAATGAAATTCGAACCCTTGTATCGCACCTCAAAAACCGAGGTATTGGGGTGCTGATTACAGAGCACAACGTGCGCGAAACCTTAGATATTGTCGATCGCGCATATATACTGCACGAAGGTGTGGTTTTGATGCACGGATCACCAGACGAAATTGTTCGGCACGAGGGAGTTCGCGAAGTTTACCTCGGCGATCGGTTCAGTTTATAAAGTGGCCCAAGCACCCCAAATCCAACAACGGGTTAACCAACGCCTAACGATGACACCTAGGCTGCGGCAGGCTATTGAACTCTTACAATTGAATAATACCGACTTATGCGCGTTCATCGATCAGGAACTTGAACGCAATCCTCTACTTGAGGTAGTCAAACCCACCAGTCCAGTTGCATCCAACACCTCAGCATCCCACACGGGAGCAAATTCTGAAAATGTGAAACAGTACGCTTTAGCTGCCAATAACAGCGCATCAAGTGAACGGGCCTCTTTTGACAATGGGCCACCGCAAACGGGTAGCACTAGTGTCACACTTCCGGAGCATTTACGCGAACAACTTAATTTCGAGATAACTGATCCCACTCAACGTGCTATCGGATTATATTTGATCGCGACGGTTGGTGACGACGGCTATTTGAGTGATGACTTGGGCACAATAGCCAATGAACTTGGTTATGAACGAGTACAAATTGAGAGAACCCTCTATCGACTCCAACACTTCGACCCACCCGGGGTATTTGCCCGCAGCCTGGGAGAATGTTTAAAGCTGCAGATGCGGGAGATCGGTCAGTTAAACCCGGCAACGGAAATCATAATGGACAACCTCCACTTGGTAGCCAAGCATAACTTCGCTGCCTTAGAAAAGCTGTGTGCTATTTCTAGTGGCGAAATTCGAGACATAACTGCAAAAATAAAAACTCTCAATCCCAAGCCCGGCCTAAATTTTCATCGGGTGTTGCCGGAATCGATAATACCCGATGCCTACACTTGGCGCGAATCTGGCGGAAACTGGATGGTGGAACTAAACGACAGCATGCTCCCAAAACTGTTGGTGAATTCTTACTATCGCAAGCACTCTTCTCTATCAGACCCGTCCTCAACCGATAGGCATTACTTAACCGAGCAATTTCAGAGAGCAAACTGGCTGGTACGTTCTTTGAATCAACGAGCCGCTACTCTTCTCGCTGTAGCAAAGGAACTCGTTCGTTGGCAACAAACCTTTCTTTCTGACGGCATCAAATTTATGAAGCCACTCACGCTTCGTGAAATTGCGGGAAACCTCCAGATTCACGAAAGTACTGTTAGTCGAGCAACCGTGAATAAATATATTGAAACGCCACGTGGAACATTCTCATTCAAATACTTTTTTGGTCCGTCGATTCACTCGACCGCTGGGAGCTCCACATACTCCGCTAAAGCAGTTCGTTACCGAATTAGGTCTCTTATCGACCAGGAAAACCCAAGTGCACCGAGCACAGACAACCACATCGCCGCCACACTCAGGAATGAAGGTGTGGATATTGCCCGCCGCACAGTGACAAAATATCGAGGGAGCATGCAGATTCTCTCGTCAGATAGGCGGCGGCGCCTGAAAACGCCTTAAATATAACGCAATAATCCACCCAAGCGAGTATCAGCGACTTTATTGACACTGAAGGCTGTGACAACTACTTTCCCCGCCTTGCTGAGCAATTGAAATCCCAAAGCACTATAGAGCGGTGGCGCAATCAGCCTCAGTTTTGCTCAAAAATAGGTGATACGAAGGTCACGGATACACAAGAAGGTTTCGATAGACGACGTGTGACGTTGTAAACACTAAATTACCGGTGTGTCCTAAGTCCTACAATTGGCCCAACCAAGAACAAGGGACGAGAACGTCCAAGCTGTTGTAAACAGACTAAAATATTGACTAATG
>CAZSYW010000318.1:0-2836 GCA_964611315.1 uncultured Rhodospirillaceae bacterium | reverse complement strand
CAAACCCTCGTCTAGGCGCTGGCTCGAACGACAGGCAAAAGATATTTATGTACGTGCGGCTCAACGTGAGGGGTACCGAAGCCGCGCCGCATATAAGCTAATTGAACTCGACGACAAATTTCATATTTTGAGGCCAGGCCAACGCGTCATCGACCTGGGCGCCGCCCCCGGTGGCTGGACACAGGTCGCCGTCTCCCGGGTGCATGCAGACACCCCTCAGGGCGGGCGAGTACTTGCAGTTGATCTTAAGCCCCTTGACCCGATCCGGGGGGCTCACATCCTGACGCAGAACATCCTTGAGGACAAAGCTGTTGACCGGATCAATGGGATACTTGAAGGCCAAGCGGATGTCGTCCTGAGCGATATGGCATCGCCTTCTACAGGTCACCGACAGACCGACGCTTTACGTGTTATGACACTTTGCGAGGTTGCCCTAGATTTCTCTACTTCAGCGTTAAGTCCAGGCGGATGTTTTGTCGTAAAAGTTCTAAAAGTAGGCGCGGAAATCCACTTAGTGAACCGGCTCAAACAGGAATTTACTCGCGTAAGATACGCCAAACCACCATCGAGCCGCAGTGACTCTTCTGAAAGCTACGTCGTGGCCACCGGCTTTAAAGGTTAAATAAACATTCAATCTGGAAAACTTTCGTAAGTTCACAATATCTGTATATTGACAGATTACGCGCGTGGGGAAATGGCATGGAGATCAGCGAAGCTCTTACATTCGATGACGTCCTTATTAAGCCTGCAGCCTCAGGTGTGCTGCCGACTGAGGCTGACACCAGCACCCAACTGACACGCGATGTCACTCTGAGAATACCGCTTATTTCCGCGGCTATGGATACGGTAACAGAGGCCCGCCTGGCGATCGCCATGGCTCAGGCCGGTGGGCTAGGTGTAATTCACCGAAATTTAGACGTTCAATCCCAAGCGGATGAAGTTCGCAAGGTCAAACGATTTGAGTCGGGCATGGTGATCAACCCTATTACTGTGACACCTGATATGACACTAGCCGATCTATCTAGCCTCAAGCAAAAACATCGAATATCTGGTTTTCCGGTTGTTGAAAAAAATGGTGGCCGGCTGGTTGGAATAGTTACCAATCGAGACGCGCGCTTCGCAACTGATCCCAAGACACCGGTCGCCGAACTCATGACTAAGAATAATTTGGTAACCGTGGGAGATCGTGTGCGTGGAGAGGATGCCAAGCGCTTGCTCCACCAAAATCGTATAGAAAAACTTTTGGTCGTTGACGATAACTACCACTGTGTGGGCATGGTCACAGTGACTGACATTGAAAAATCGCAGGCATACCCCGATTCCTCGAAGGATGACCAAGGAAGGCTGCGCGTAGCGGCCGCTACAGGAGTGGGTGACGCCGGAGTGGAAAGAGCAGAAGCTCTGATTGGTGCGGAGGCAGATGTAATCATCGTTGATACAGCGCACGGACATTCAGACGCTGTATTGAAAACAATAGGACGCGTTAAAAACCTTTCCAACTACACGCAAATTGTCGGCGGGAACATCGCAACCGCCGAAGGCGCCCAAGCATTGATTGACGTCGGGGTGGATGCAGTCAAGATCGGCATAGGTCCTGGTTCAATTTGCACTACGCGCGTAGTCGCAGGGGTGGGCGTACCACAGTTGACAGCGCTGATGGACGTCGTAGAGACATGCTCGACAGCAGGTGTACCGATAATAGCAGACGGGGGGATTCGATACTCTGGCGACCTTGCCAAAGCAATTGCTGCTGGCGCCAACTGCGCGATGATTGGATCCCTTCTTGCAGGCACCGAGGAAAGTCCGGGTGAGGTCTACCTCTACCAGGGCAGAAGTTATAAATCTTATCGTGGTATGGGGTCGCTCGGCGCAATGGCACGAGGGTCCGCAGATCGTTATTTTCAGCAAGAAATCAGCGATTCTTTAAAACTTGTTCCCGAGGGAGTCGAAGGTAGAGTGCCATTCAAAGGGCCGGTTGAAAACGTGCTTAATCAACTGGTTGGGGGCCTCAAAGCTGCGATGGGGTACACAGGAAATAAAACTATTGCCGAAATGCGATCCAAGTGCACCTTTATTCGAGTGAGCAATGCTGGAATGCAAGAAAGCCATGTGCACGATGTTGCGATTACCCGAGAAGCCCCAAATTATCAGCCAAAATTTTAGCAACCTAGTAGTACGGTTACTCCGGTGACGCCGGCCGCACGCCTCCAAGCCACTATCGAGGTGCTGTGCGATCTTGAGGGAACACACGGACCAGCCAGACATATAATTTCCCGATATTTACGGCGACGTCGTTACATAGGCGCAAAGGACAGACGCTGCATTAGAAACACCTTTTTCAACATAATGCGTGATCAGTTACGGCTAGACTGGAAGATTCGAAAAGTAGAAGCGGAACCCTCCCCGCGGTCACGTGTACTTGCAAATGCCTTGCTAACAGGCACATCACTCGACGACATTACGTTAACTTGTGCAGGGAGTCGTTACGCACCGGAGACACTGAGTGCGGATGAAATAAACTGGCTGTCCGCTCTGACCACCGCAATAAAAAAGGGTGCCCATGATGAGCCCGACTGGGTAGTTGGCAACTATCCATCTTGGTTAGAACCAGAGTTAAACAGAAGTTTTGGGGGAAACCTTTTGGCCGAAATGTTGGCTCTAGATTCTTCCGCGCCCACCGACCTAAGAATTAATGAGACCAAAACAAACAGAAAGGCGGTTCTCCAAGCCCTGCGCGCGCAGGGTATTAAGGCTGAACCAACGCCGCTTTCTCCGAACGGAGTCCGTTTGTTTGGCCGCCCCGCCATCATGTCCCATGAATTCTATCAAAATGGCT
>CAZSYW010000317.1:0-2855 GCA_964611315.1 uncultured Rhodospirillaceae bacterium | reverse complement strand
CGTCGTTGGCATCATAATATGGAGTGGGCATCTGCCCTTTGACATAGGGTTGTTTATACTGACCAATGAACAGATCTAAATCGCCATCTTCATCTATGTCCCCGGCCGTCATAACACTGGGCAACGTGATGCGCCCGGGCCAGCAAGATTGCGGTTGAGCAAATCGTCCTCGATCACCAATTCCCGCCAAAAGGAAGAGTTGATGTGATCGGGCATCGACAGCAATGAGATCCGCTCGTGAATCGCCGTTGAAATCTGCCAGGATCGCGGTGTTGAGGATAGTTGGTAGCCGAGGGTGAATCTGCTCCTTCCGGAACCCGCCTTCGCCAGTATTGTAAAATACTCGATTGCGTCCACCGACGAGGATGTCGGATAGCCCATCTCTATCGAGGTCGTACACTAGAACGGGATTCATCATGGGACTGTCGTTGGGGCTACCTGAAGGAGTCAAAGTCAGAAGTGATTCAAAAGCGACAGAGGCGTCTCTCTCCAGAAGTTCCAAATCCATAACCTGAATTAGATTGGGGACTGGATTCTGTTGTTGATCCAACATCCAAGTGATATTCAAGTTGGCCTTGATGGACTGTAGTCGGTTTTGATCAGGATTGTTAACGTGTAGAACAACAGAGACAGTTGACTTGGCTGTACCCTTGTTGTTTTTCTGAAACATGCTGTGATGCCATTCTGACTGAACGATGCGAAAGCCCTGATCAGCAAGTTCATTTATAGTCCGTTCGAATTCTTCATGAGAGAGCGTTATGCTTGATCCTGTATAGCGGATAAGAGAGAGGCCCTGTTCCAAACTTTCAGTGGGACCAGGTTTGCCTATGATAAGACGATTAAATGGAAGACGCGCAAGCACCTTGTGCTTCTCTGAAGCAGCCCGAAGATTATCCCATAGATGAATGAAGATTCTCTCATGTTTCTGGGCCAGAAGTTCTTCGGCCCAGACGGTATTATCCAGTTTAACCCGATCATCCACAAGAGAGGATAATCCACGGGGTTGCGAAGGAGACGAAACAGTTGATTCCGTATGAAGGCGATTGAATACCCACCAACCAATTACCAACGTCGCCACTACTCCGATTAAAATCGAACTACGATTCCTCTTCTTTTTTGAATCAAGGTGTCTATTACCCTTCTTTTTTGAGATAAGAGGCCGGTTCCTCTTCTTTGTTTTCCTAGGGGGCACCGCCGCATCTTAGCGTCTCCTAGATTACCTTGGCAAGGCCTGTGAAGAATTGAAACAATACCTCGCTTGTTCAAGACGCACCACTTATAGGACAGTTTTTACCGAATAATAAACAGATTCGACATGATTATGTAGATCCAAGACCGGTCAGAAAAATTCGTATCCATTCACTGGATCCGGCCGAATTTTTTTTCCAGCTCGAGGTAGTTCATCTCGATGATAGTCGGCCGCCCATGCGGACAGGTGTAAGGCATCTCACAACGCCGCAGGTCGTCCACGAGATTCTGCAACTCCTCCTCCCGCAACGCGTCGTTGGCCTTCACCGCATGGCGGCAGACGGTCTTGGCGATCACGTCCTCGCCTAGCCGCAGCGCGTTCACCCCCTCGCCGGCAGCCTGCAGCTTGTCCACCAGTTCGAGAACGAACTTGCGGGAGTCGGAAGCCTTGACGAACGGTGGCAGGGCATCGAGCAGGAATGTCTGTTCACCAAACCCGCTCAATCCCACGCCCAGCCGGTTGAGCGTCTCCATTGTCCCGCTTAAGAACTGCGCCTCCCTTGGCGGCAGCTCCACGGTCTCCGGCAGCAACAGTTTTTGCGACGCCGCCTGGCCTTCCGTCTCCATGCGCCGGAGCATCTGCTCGTAAAGCACCCGCTCGTGTGCGGCATGCTGATCCAGTAACACCAACCCCTTGTCCGACTCGAGTACGACATACAGCTTGCCAACCACACCGACCAGCCTCAACGGCACATGCAGCAGCGGCAAAGGCACTCCGGCCGCCTGTCCATTTAGAGCTGGCAACGGCGTAGCCCTCACTGAATCATTCTGGAGCGCATCCGGTAGCACTTGATCAAGCCCAGCCGGTACTGGCTCGTTGCCGAGCTCTTGCTGCATCGGAATTTCCGACAGCGATCTGGGCATCACATCAGTCGCCTCATCAGCCGTCATGGACACAGATGCAGGTTTTTCACTATGAAAAGCCAGCAGCGTTTCCTGCACAGCCTGCGTGAGCAGACGCCGAACATCCCGCTCGTGATGAAACTTCACCTCACGCTTGGCCGGATGGATATTGACGTCCACTTCCGAAGGGGCGATCTCAATAAACAGGCAGCAGACCGGGAACTGCCCCTTCATCAGCGCAGTGTGATAGCCCTCCATGAGCGCACGATTGAGGCTCAGATTCTCAATGGGCCGACGGTTCACGAATAGATGCTGGTTGGCACGAGTCGATCGAGACACACCCGGTGCGCCGATCAGCCCCCAGGTACGCACCGTTGTCTGCCCGTCCCATTGCATGCCTACCTCCGGGTCGTCCGGGATCGTCCTAGCTACCTGATAATCGCCACTGGAATCGACGTTCAGCAGGCTAATTCCCTCACCGTGCAACGCTGCCATTCGCTCCCGCACTGCAGAGAGTTGGGAATCGGGAGTGTCATCCAACCTGCACGGCGGCAGCTCCCACACCTTGCGCTGGTCGCTGTTGAATACAAAACCCACTGCCGGGTTGGCCAGCGCCGCCAACGTCATGAAATGCTGGATGTGGCTGCGCTCGGTTTCAGGCGTGCGAAGGAACTTACGTCTTGCCGGCAGGTTGTAAAACAGCGAGCGCACCTCGATCGTGGTGCCGACAGCGTGCCCGGCAGATTCCACTGAGCGGATCTTGC
>CAZSYW010000316.1:0-2871 GCA_964611315.1 uncultured Rhodospirillaceae bacterium | reverse complement strand
GTCCGTTTGTTTGGCCGCCCCGCCATCATGTCCCATGAATTCTATCAAAATGGCTTAGTTGAGCTTCAGGACGAAGGAGCACAGTTGGTCTCATGTTTAGTGGATGTAGACCCCGATCACCACATAGTTGATTTCTGCGCAGGAGCCGGAGGGAAAATTCTCGCCCTAGCGACAAAAGTTAACGCCGACGGCCAGCTCACTGCGTGTGACACGAACCCGGCACGACTAAAAAAAATAGGCCCGCGGCTGAGGCGAGCTGGAGCTCCAAATGTCAAATTACACATACTTACCGACGACGATGCCTGGCTGACGGAAGCGGAGGGAAGTGCTGATAGAGTTTTGGTTGACGTGCCCTGCAGCGGCACCGGGGCATGGCGTCGGGAGCCCGATGCAAGACATCGATTAACACCATCTCTTCTTGCCAGTTACGTAAAAAAACAGCGCGACATTCTCGATGCCGCTTGTCGTTTAGTTAAGCCGGGGGGACGCATAATTTATGCAACTTGCTCCATTCTGAAATCAGAGAACCAGGACCAAGTCGATCGCTTCCTTCGTGATCATGGTAATTTCTCCATTATCCCAATGGGTCCTATTTGGCATAAGACCGTGAAGGCAAAAGACCTTCCCGATCAAACTACACTTCAACTTACCCCGAGGCAGCACGGTGTTGATGGTTTTTTTGTAGCAATTTTCGGCCGGACGGGATAGATGGGATGCTTCTCAAACGGCCAACAACGTCTGGAATCTGCTTGCATAACAGGCTATTTATAAACACACATGTTTAGCCTCAAATCGATTAAATGGATGGTTTGCGGTGGGGCACTCCTTGCCAGTGTGTCCCCTGGATACTCAACGGTTGCCATAGCGGATCAAGGGATGACGGTTGGGACTGACGAGAAGGCGACGGTCCCGAAAAATGATACCGGCAGCGAATCCATCAACCTTTCACAGGCGGTCATCGCGATAGAAGGTGGCCGTTACCAAGAAGCCATTGATAATTTAGTTGTTATTATTGAAAGGAATCCGAGAAATGCGGAAGCCTTCAATCAACTTGGCTACGCGAACTCCCGGCTACAGAACTATGAGGAGGCACTTAATTACTACCGCGAAGCCATCGACATCAATGCCGAGCACGCAGGGGCTCACGCCTATCTTGGAAAAGTCTATCTAGAAATGGATGACCTAAAAATGGCGGAATACCATTTAGCGCAGCTGGATCTGATCTGTTTGTTTGGTTGCGAACCCTTCTACAGCCTGAAGGAAGCAATTTCACTTTACCGCTCCAATCAGAACGGCTGAGCGATTGGGTAAGCCGTTTGAAGTAGCCAGTGCCGACTCTAAAAATCGGATCTTGATAATCGACTTTGGGTCGCAGGTGACCCAATTGATTGCGAGACGCCTGAGAGAATTTGGCATCTATTGTGAGATTAGCCCGTTCTCGTCTGCAGAAACTAAACTTGATGACTTCCGTCCTCAGGCAGTCATCCTATCCGGCGGGCCATCCTCCGTACTCTTAAACGAGGCCCCGAGAGCCCCTGAGAAATTGTTTGAAATGGGCATCCCAGTACTTGGGATATGCTACGGCCAGCAAACAATGTGCGAACAACTTGGCGGGTTGATAGAAACTTCAAGTGAACGCGAATTCGGTCGGGCAGAAGTGCGTGTGACCAAAGAATGCAAACTGTTTGCGGGCACCTGGGGGGCCGGGGATCGAGCCCCGGTTTGGATGAGCCATGGGGACCGCGTCGTGGAGTTACCTCCTGGATTTAATGTCGTGGCAGAGAGTGAAGGTGCACCGTTTGCGGCAATCGCAGATGATCAGAGACGATTCTATGGGTTGCAGTTTCATCCGGAGGTAATTCATACCCCGCATGGGACCGACCTCCTGCGGGCTTTCGCACTCAAGGTTGCCGAGTGCTCGGCAGACTGGTCGATGGGTGCCTTTCGGAATAACGCGATCAAAGAAATACGAAATAAAGTCGGGGACGGCCACGTAATTTGCGGGTTATCAGGCGGAGTAGATTCTTCTGTAGCTGCCGTACTAATTCACCAGGCGATCGGTGATCAGCTAACCTGTGTTTTGGTAGACCATGGTCTGATGCGAACTGGGGAGGCAGATGATGTAGCAAACCTATTTCGTAAGCGATTCAACATAACGCTGATCCACCGCGATGCTAGTCAAATGTTCCTTAGTAATCTAAATGGGGTTAGCGATCCTGAAGAAAAACGGAAGGTTATAGGTAAAACTTTTATCGATGTTTTTGAAGAAGAAGCAAACAAATTAAAGGATGTCGATTTTTTGGCCCAAGGCACGCTCTACCCCGACGTCATAGAGTCCGTCTCATTTGCCGGCGGACCCAGCGCGACGATCAAGTCACATCACAATGTCGGGGGTCTGCCTGACCGCATGCAACTCAAATTGCTGGAGCCCCTACGCGAATTGTTTAAGGATGAAGTACGTAAACTCGGCACCGAACTGAAATTACCAGAACACATGGTAGGAAGGCATCCCTTCCCCGGCCCTGGTTTAGCAATCCGAATTCCTGGCCCAATTAGCCAGGATCAGTTGGCCATCTTACGACAGGCGGATGAAATCTACCTTGACGAAATTCGAGCCTCAGGCCTTTACGATGAAATCTGGCAGGCTTTCTGCGTGCTTTTGCCAGTTAAGTCCGTCGGGGTTATGGGCGATAGCCGGACTTATGAATATGTCTGTGCGCTGCGAGCAGTAACCTCAACAGACGGAATGACGGCCGACTACTTTCCTTTTGACCACGATTTTTTAGGACGGGTGGCACGCCGTATCGTAAACCACGTTCCAGGCATCAACCGTGTTGTATACGACATAACAAGCAAACCACCCGGCACGAT
>CAZSYW010000315.1:0-2872 GCA_964611315.1 uncultured Rhodospirillaceae bacterium | reverse complement strand
TACATATTTTGGCGAAGTACAATCCCCGAAGTAACAAATTTTTAAATTCGATCTCCGAGGGCACTAATGCCATTATGGCGCGAAAAGATCTACCACTGAAATTCGGTGTAGCGTTTCTGCCCGGGTCACCCGCAGAGTTTTCCACCTGGTGCCTGGAAGCAGAAGGTCTTGGATTCGATTTAGTGGGGATCCCTGATTCCCAGTCGGTTTATAGAGAGAGTATTGTTTCATCCACTCTCGTTGCGACACATACCGAACGCGTGCGGTTCGGCCCGATGGTAACCAACCCTATTACTCGGCACCCCGCCGTCACTGCGTCTTCTATAGCGACCCTAGCTGAATTGGCACCGGGACGCGTCATATTGGGCATTGGTAGTGGCGACAGCGCCGTTCACAACCTAGGCCTCCGACCAGCCAGGATGGTGGAACTCCGAGAATATGTAACTACCATACGTGAGTTACTACTCGGAGGGGAATCGGTGTACCAAGACAACCCGGTCCGTCTCGCATGGAAACCACCTTACGTGCCCATTTATATTGCCGTGATGGGACCGCGTACTATGGAGCTGGCAGGGGAGATTGCCGACGGTGTCATCATCTTGAATGGCATGTTGCCTGAGAACATCGAGGCTTCATTGACACATATTGGGGCGGGCGCAGCACGAGCTGGACGGAGGTTAGAAGATTTAGATTTATGGTGGTGGACTTCAGCGGCGGTCGCGGATTCACGAACGGCCGCTATCGAAAGCCTCATGATGTCTCTCGCCTCAGGCGCCAAACACCTGGCCCAAGTGACAACTGATGGCAAGCAGATTCCCCCTGAATTAGAACCCATTTTTCATGAAGTGATGGGACGTTATCGTTTCGACCAGCATCAGGTTCCAGGCAGCGCAAACATTCAATTGATTAAGGAACTTGGCCTAGTAGATTATCTCGCCGAGCGGATGGCCATCGTTGGCACCCCTGACGACTGCAAGGCTCAAATTGCCCGCGCCCAAAAAGCAGGCGCCCATCAGTTTTGCCTACTTGTGGCTTTGGCCAACAAAATTGGATTCCTTCGCCGTTGGTCAGAATCAGTCGCGGCAGGCCTTGCCTGACGGAATTAGTTCAATCGTGGCTAACATGAAATGGCGAACGAGTCTTTACCTTCTAGTTCTGAACCGATGATATCACCAGTTTGTCCTAAACCCATTAAAAGGTGTCGGGATACGACCAATGTCTTGCAGGACATCCGGAGGGATTTGTGGCCGAACATCCTGCGAAGTACTCCCGTAAATAGCATCAACCACACCGCCAAATCGTTTAATGATAGCATTTTCAAGTTGTCCATAGGGAGCTATTACTGCGAATAGATGAAGAACATCATCCGGAATTTCACCCGCAATTTTGTTCCATTCACCCGCCTTCGTCATCGCATTAAGTTTGCGACCTAAATCTCCACAACCATGATGCTCAAAGACTGGCCAATAGCTCGGCGTCGAACCGTAAAAAGCTATCCGATGACGGACCCATTCAGCGACTTTATCGACCTCTTCTTCAGTCTCGCCAGTCGCAATAAACCCGCCTCCTGTCACTTCAAACGAGTCTCTCATACGATCAGTTTTGTCCAATCCTTCATTGATTCGTGCCATCACCACATCTTCAAGGTACGCTCGCGTGCAGAATGGATGGAGACGAACCCCATCACAGGCTTCTCCCGAAAGTCTCAAAGAATGTTCCCCAACAGCTGCAATAGTTATTGGCACCGGGACCTGACCAGTCGACTCCGGAACAAAATTTGGTGTCATAAGCGTAAAGGTATAGTGCTCGCCCTCAAATCGTAGCTTTTCTCCAGTTTCCCAACTATGCCAAATGGCTCGGAGGGCCATTACGTATTCTCGCATTCTCGGTACCGGAGGCGACCAAGAGACGGAGAACCGCTTTTCATTATGTGGTCGAATTTGTGGGCCAATACCAAGAATGAAACGCCCTTTACTCGCCACCTGAAGGTCCCAGCACGAATTAGCCACGACCATCGGACTACGCGCAAATGCAATGGCAATTGCCGTACCAAGTTTTATCCGCTCCGTTTCAACTGCGGCAACCCCGAGCGACAAAAATGGATCATGACGATTCTCCATAGTGACGACCATATCAAAGCCCGCTGCCTCCGCCGCTTTTGCGGCTGAAGGCACATTGTTAAGATCGCCCTGCGGCAAAGTTTGCAGGACTTTCATACCAAGACCCTTTCATTTCGGTGCAACCTAAATACAAGCTATCCCCACCTTCAATTGACAAACTGTTATATCGTAGTGTTTGTGAGTGTCTTATCTTATAGCCGAACAGGTGGCCAATGATAAAAATATACGGCATGTCAGGTTCGCCTTTTGTACGGCGGACTGAGTTGGTGTTGACCGAGAAGGGCGTTGATTACGAACTCATCACCCTTAGCCGGGCAAGTGGTGACCTGCAAACTCCAGAGCATTTGGCGCGCAACCCACGCGGGCGAGTGCCAGTATTGGAATGTGGTGACCTTACCCTCTACGAATCCCAAGCAATCGTCGAATATCTTGAGGACCGCTACACCGAACCCGCTTTGGTGCCGGCCGACCTTGGAGATAGGGGCCACATGCGGGTAGCGGAAATGGAGTGTTTGATTTATTTCAGCAACGCACTGACCAAAATCGCACAAAATGTGTTCATGGTCGCACCCGAAAAACGGGACCCCGATAAGGTGTCAGATGCCTTGGCCGGTGTCTCAGCGGAATTGGACCGCTTGGAACAGCGCGGCTCGTCACATGGCAACACCTATCTTTTGGGCACCGATCTTACCCGAGCTGATCTGACATGGCTGCCGTTTGTGGAGTTGGTCGGTCGTGCCGGAGTGAACATT
>CAZSYW010000314.1:0-2878 GCA_964611315.1 uncultured Rhodospirillaceae bacterium | reverse complement strand
CCCGTGAAAGACAGCATCACGGCAGCAATGGCGAGCGAATGGAAGTAGGTGCAACGATGCATCGGGGGTAGAGTTATTGATTGATTGGAACTGTCTTTTCAGGCGGGGTGTCAGAAGGCCAAGCCTTCGGGCGGGTGCCGTTGACAGCCTGATGGGCAAATTCACGAAGCGATGCGGCCCGTTCGCCAAGAAACGTTGGATTCCTCGTCATTTTTCGAACGTCCCCTCCAAAGAAAAATTCATACCACACACAGGCCGCCAGATAGCTGCCTGCACCGCTGGCGTGGGAGCCATCAAGTTTGAAGACTTTGTCGGCGCCATCAGTCCCTCGCCACGCAAAGCCGCCATTAAGTGAATTGGGTTCTTTGGGAAGCTCAGGATATTTTGGGTTATTGTAGTCGAAATCAGGATCTCTCGCGAATTTCCACTCGGGAGTTTCCTCTGCCAATTGGAAGGCATTCCCGACGGGAATAATCTTCTTAATCCCAACCTCTTTGGCGATGGTGTGGTAGTTGCGGGTGAGCTCCCGATACATAAATCCGGGAGGTTTTTTGTCCATATTTTGCCTGTTATGATCAGGTCTCCAGGCCCAAGTCTGGTGAAAAACAACCTCGGCTTGCGGGGTATACTTCTTGATGTAATCGTAGAGGTTCTGCGCGTATGGCCTGTAAGTTTCGATCTTGAAGCTATTTGGGCTGGATTGCTGGATGGTCACGTAATCCCACTTCTCGGCCGTCAGCATCTCTTTGAGAGTCATCTTCTGCTTATTATACTCGTATAGCTTTGCTTTCGGGTCCTCAGGATTCGCCTCGCAAAGCAATGCGGCTTCGTAGTGGTTCTGGATCGTGCGTCCCCCCGGAGCAGCAACACCGAGAATAAGTTCATGCCCGGAATCCTTCACTATCCCAGGCAGCATGCTGGTGGCGTTCTTAAGAAAACTGTTGCCGACCCCGAGTATTTTCAGCGACTTTTTTTCTTTCGAGGTTGATGCTTGGGCATGAAGGTTTTCGGGAACCTGGGATAGCGCCTTCTCGTCCAGCCCGTGCTCCGCCGCCTCGGTCCCGGTCAGCATGGCGACAAACAGGCCGAGGGCAAAAGGAATTCGTACTTTCATCAGATGATCCTCTAATCAATAGGAGGTATACATAAATGGAGCAACATCACCATAGACTTACGTCTGTTCATCAGTTCAAGCCTTCTCAATCTGTTTGCCAACGTTCAAGCTCAGCGGCGCGGCTTGTCCGCGTCCGCTGGAGTGCCTTGTTCGCCCTTCTTTTCCGCAACTACGCGGCGCAGAAAGGTTTCCGTTGTTGCCAGTCGCCACGACTGTCCGTTGTCTTCGAATACTGCCAGGGCACGTGGGTAGCGTCCCTTCGCCCCCGTGTGGAATTCAAAGAATGTAAAACTGAGATACAGGGCGTCCGCCCGATCAACGAACAGCCGATGGTAGAAGATCGTGTAGCCCTGGTGTCCCTTCGGCGCATGGACCAGCTTTGTCCTGACGGACCATTTGTCGGCAGTGGCAGCCTTGTGCTGGTAAAACAGTTTCGGATGGGTTCGATACACTGAATGGAGCCGGTTCCCGGAGTCGCAGATGAGTGTTGCATACGTTTGTCCGCTGCCCTGGGGTGATGGCTTGGTCCAGCCGGCATCAATTCTGTCCGGCATTGTCGATCGCATGTAGTAGAATGACTGACCGTGCGCTCCCGCCAGTACGTGAAGGCGGCGGCGGCTGTCAACGGCAATGACCGGGCTGGAGTGAGCATCCGGCGTGTTCGGAGAGGCATCCACCAGGAACTTTCTGGCGGTAACTCGCCGCGTGGCACGATCAATGGTAGCCACGTATGTTGGATTGCCCTTCTTATCTTTCGGAACATCCAGGTACACCACGTGGGTCTTGGACCCGGTTGTAGCCGCGAACGAATATCCGCCCGAGTGAATTGCTATACCGGAGCAGTCCGTCGAGACCTTCACCGGATCCCCCAGGGTCAGCTGGTTCTTTTTCTTTACCGGCAGAAAGACCAGAAGGTCATAGTACTCTGCAAACTTCGCTGGGTGATCCTTCCGCCATACCAGGCAGCCGATTGCGGGAGGCTGGCTCTTGTTGTTATGACCTGTTGAAATCTCCAAAAACGAGAGGCGGGAGTGCGGAAGCTCGTGGACCGTGAAATGACCACCCAAGTCGGCGGAATAGAGCAGAACCCAGGCAGTCTCCTTATTATTCTTACGTACTGAGAGAACCACATAGAGCGCATCGTCGTTATCGATGGCTATCGATCCCAGTGCGTGTTTCTCCCTTTTCGGAGATTGCAGTTGCGGATATTTCTTCCGGAGTACCTCGATATAGGACAGGCGCACCCATTTCTTTTCGCGAAGAGTTAGTATGTATCCAAAAGATTCCGATTCACGGGTGTGGAACATGTAAGGTCGGTTCCGGCTGTCAAACGCCAGAGCAGAAGGGGCTTCAAACTCTATCCCGCCAACGAGAACTTCGGGCTTGCCGTTGGGGGGTATTTCGAACGGTGCCTGTCGGACTTCCTGTGCGCCAGCCCCAACGGAGAGCGCTACACAAATAGCACATCCCAACCATATGCCTGCAAACGTCCTCATTAAGTCCTTCTATTATCCTGTGGGCGAATGCCGCGCTGAGCAGCGAGTACGATTGACTGTAGCAAGCTTGCTTGCGAAAGAAAAGCGCACGCAGTCCGCTCAAGTGGTTTAAGATTTTCGGGGATCTGGGATAGCGCCTTCTCATCCATCCCGTGCTCCGCAGCCAACGAATGGGAAGCAGCCAAAAAGAGGGCGCATGCGCAGAAACTCGTGATCAGGGTGGTGTTTCGCCTCATGATATTGTCCTGAGCAGGAAGGCCTCCAATGC
>CAZSYW010000313.1:0-2879 GCA_964611315.1 uncultured Rhodospirillaceae bacterium | reverse complement strand
GATTGATGTGTTGTGTTCAGATATCAAAAGCATCAACAACGCTTTTTATCAGGATATCTGCGGAAATGCCAAGGTGCAGGATATTCTCCGCTCCATCGAACATACTCAGCAGCTTGGAATTCACGTAGAAACCCGCACCAACGTGATACCAGGTCGAAATGACGACCCCAGACAACTCGCTGCCATTGCCCGTTGGATTCGGCGCCACCTGGGTGCTGACAGTCCTTGGCATCTCACCCGTTTTTTCCCGGCCTATAAATTGAGCCATATTCAGCCAACGCCACCAGAAACCCTTGATGCCGCGCGGCAGATTGCTATCGACCAAGGTCTTCGCAATGTCTATGTCTATAAAGACCAGGGTTGCGATTGTGCTCGAGAGAACCTACCCGTCGATGCTTATCTGGGGAACCCGGAACTTCTCTACCAGGAAAACAAATGCGCCAAAGACTGCTGCGGTGATGACGGCATCCTATTGAAGAAGTTTACAGCTGCGGCAGAAGACGTGAAGAAAGGCACAAGAGCTTTTGTTTAATTAGGTGCACGCGAGGAAAAGAGCAGTGATCACACGATGTAAGTCATTGAAAAGATAGCGGGCGCGGAAGGACTCGAACCTTCGACGAATGGATCATGAGTTCCCTTGTTTCTTCATCCCGACTCACCGGTGCTCGCCTAACCTTGTGTAAATACGCAATTACTGCTGCAGCCAAAGTGAGTATCGATGAGTCAGTAAGTGTGGCCTAGAGTCAGAATTGCACACCGGCGTAAGTCCCGAAGACGAGTACTTGTTGAGAGTAAAAGTTACTGTCAACAGTGCTGGATTTGGTTGGATGGGATTGGACATCCTCAGAATGAGACGACGATTTCGCCACTCCAGGTGTCCAAAGAAGTTCCATCGATGATACCTTCCTCAATTTGTTTGCCGAAAACCTGCTGAGCGGTCGAAGTTGCAGCTTCCATGGTTGCGTTGTCAGGGTACTTGGCAATGATCATGCCCCGTCCTCGTCTATCGGAAGCGACATCAACAAATTCTGCTCCCGTCGACTCGACTACATTCCTCATGGCTTTGGTCGCTTCGACCATTCGATCCATACTTACACTTGTGAAGCGAGTAATTCTGTAAACTGCCATGTGTTTTTTCCTTGGACTCCGCCTTGCTCGATCAGAATGGCTGGACTCCAGATGCTATTGAACGTCAGTTGGCCCATGTGGACGGAAACTCGGTTCGAGCCGCCTACAGCTACGCTGAGAATCTGGAAGAATGAGAGTCTATGATACAGTGGTGCGTGGATTATTTGGATGAACTGAGATCATCCCCTTGAACAAGCCTCTCCAGATACTGACGCCTGAGGACCTTGCAAGGACCAGTACCGAGACGATTGGCCATTACCAACGGTTAGCCGATGGCTTCCTGGAAGGAACACGTGACCACGATGTCAGTCAGAACATCGACGCACTTCTCAGACATATCCAAGGTGACAGACCCTACGACATACTCGATCTAGGCTGTGGTCCCGGACGTGACCTCCACACTTTCCAGGAACTCGGACATTGTCCCGTCGGACTGGACGGCTGTGCCGCGTTCGTGGAAATGGCGGTAGACCGTACGGGATGTACCGTCTGGCATCAGGATTTTCTCGAGCTGGAACTTCCCCCAAACGCCTTCGATGGTGTATTTGCCAATGCCTCTTTGTTCCATGTCCCTACGCAGGAGCTGGATCGAGTACTCCTGAACCTATATAGCTGCCTGAGACCCAACGCGGTTCTATTTTGTTCGAATCCGAGAGGATCAGACATAGAGCGCTTTAATGGAGATCGTTATGGCGCATTCCTGGAACCGGTAACTTGGAAGAGCTTTGTCCTAGCCGCGGGGTTTACCGAATTAGAACATTACTATCGACCTGAAGGCCGCCCTCGAGAACAGCAACCCTGGCTCGCGACCGTATGGCGAAGACCCCCTGATTGATAGCTAAAAAGTGTAGTTAGGCATAACGATTATCTGTGGGTTTGTTAGCCTAATGGCGTCATAGCGGGACTTTCGGCAGTCTGTGCGAATTTCAAAAAGAATCCGCTTTGATGGCGGATAACGAAACTGATTAGTCTTTGCAACTCGAGGTTATACCGGAAGGTGCAGATATTTTTCATAGTAGGAATGTGCAGGCGTCAACGCAGGACTTGCACCACTTTATGATTAAACGTCTAGTACGTCTAATCAGTCTACGGATCCAAAGACAGTGCGTTTTTCTATGGCTTTAACGTCAGGCGGACGCTCAAAAGGTTCTGGTGGATTGTCACCGGGTGTTCTGGGCCGACCGACAGCTGAGAAAAAGTCCTTCAAACCACCTGGTGTGAAGACAAAGCAGAATCGGAGCGGAGTGTTGCCCTGGTTTTTGAATTGATGCCAGCTGCCGGGTGCCAGATACAAGATGGTTCCGCTATGCATTGGATGAACTGCACCATCGATGGTTGCCATGCCATCACCATCGAGCACAATAATCACTTCTTCGTTGTGGTCGTGCACATGCTTGCGCACTGAGCATCCGGGCTCCACCTCCTGTATGCCGACATCGAATTCTGGGCCGTTGTTGTCGGTTTGTGCTAACGCAAGTTCCACGAATCCATTGGCTGGAACGGGTTGCCAGTAGCTTTCACCTTCGCCTGGTTGCACAGCTCGACTCGTTTTTTCAGTCATTGTGGTAGAGGCCATTGTTAGGCGCACCTCCGTTTCAGGCTTCAGAAACCTTTGAATTCGGGTTTTCGTTTGGCTTGTTCGGAGTGGATTTATTGATCTGATGCATAACTAGAGGGTGGAAAATCAAAAGTCTGCACGGTTACATGATGCGGTGGCGAAACTACCTAACGTGAGCAACAGTTAGGTACAT
>CAZSYW010000312.1:0-2886 GCA_964611315.1 uncultured Rhodospirillaceae bacterium | reverse complement strand
TAAGAGGCGACCCCGTTCACGTTCCCAGTCACGCGTCTTTTCACGCTCACGTTTATCAATCTGGCGGCGCCCCCGCGCTAGACCAATTGCGATTTTAGCAATCCCACGTTCATTAAAATATAAAGACAACGGCACTAGAGTGTAACCTTGGCGTTGCACTTTGCCCCGTAATTGTTCCATCTCTCTTCTATGTAACAGAAGTTTACGCAACCGCAACGGCTCATGGTTAAACCGGTTCGCAGACTGATAAATTGAGATATGTGAATTAATCAGAAAGAGCTCTTTGCCTCTAAAGTCTGCGTAAGCATCTCCCAGGCTAGCTCGCCCAGAGCGCATCGAGCTCACCTCCGTACCCTTCAGCACCAAGCCGGCCTCGACAGTCTCTTCTATAAAGTAATCATGCCGAGCTTTCCGGTTTTGCGCGATAATTTTACGGCTCAAGTTGCCGCTTGCCACTGCCCCTCACCCGAATTCAATAACCCAGCCGATTCCAGAGCCGCATGAACCAGCTCCTTAGTGCTTCCTTTAATATCTGTCATCGGTAGCCGCAATTCCGGACTACAATGCCCAAGTAAACTTAGAGCATACTTAATAGGTCCCGGGCTTGTCTCAGCGAAAAGCGCATCGTTTAGTGGCGTCAACTGATCATGAATCTCAAGAGCTAGATTCGTATCACCCTCCTGCCATGCCTCGTGCATGGACGCACACAACGCAGGCGCAACATTAGCCGTTACCGAAATACACCCGTGCCCACCATGAGCCAGCATTGCCGGCACACAACCATCCTCGCCCGACAGCTGACAGAAATCCTTTCCAATCAACTGGCGAACGCGGCTCGGTCTCGTAGCATCGCCAGTTGCATCTTTTACCCCAACGATATTTGGGATTTTGGCAAGTCGGGCCATCGTATCGACCGTCATATCCACGACGCAGCGACCAGGGATGTTGTATATGATGACCGGTATTTCAGCATTTTCCGCTATGGCCTTAAAATGCTGGTACTGACCTTCTTCAGTCGGCTTGTTGTAGTACGGCATCACCACCAATGCCGCATCCGCCCCGGCATCAGCCGCATGTCGCGTTAAACTTACCGCCTCTGCCGTGGAGTTTGAACCGGTACCGGCAATAACTGGAACCCGCTTAGCAGCAACTTCAATACAAAGATCTACAATTCGCTCATGTTCATCATGGGTCAAACTGGGGGACTCTCCGGTTGTCCCGCAAGGCACTAAACCATGCACGCCCTGTTGAATTTGCCATTCCACTAAATCTTGGAATGCTTTCTCGTCGACTCCGCCTTCGCGAAAAGGCGTTACCAGCGCCGTAATTGAGCCCTTAAACACCACATCTCTCCCATTCTGGCGATCCACTGCACTAGGAGAAAGATAGACCCAGGCGGATTTACCGGCAAGAGGGTGGCCGTTCCAGGAAATGGCGGCAATAGCCTCAGGAACCTCAGCTTTTCTAGTTTAGGTCAAGAATTTCCTGCGCGCGGCCTTACTCTTAATATTTTAATGCCTTATAAGCCATGGTGACATGGAACGGAGCTTTTACCAGCTGCCTATTTTGGCAGGAATAATTGCAACGGCTTTCTGCCCGATAGAGCGGGCCTTGTCAGACGAACAAATAACACCACCAATTCTTTCACTCTCTGATACCCAACTAGCAAAAGAGGCTTTCGCCGCTGTATCAGTGTCTCAATGGGAAACCGCCTTGGCCAAGGCGAGCACGTTTAAGAACCCGTTACCCAAACGTCTCGTTGAGTGGCTTTTTCTGGCCGACACACAGACTGTCCCCGAATTCAGCAGACTGGAGACGTTCGTTCTTTCGCATCGGGATTGGCCGAACCACGCCCGTTTACAAAAAAAATTGGAAACACTAATACCCAACAGTTTCACCGCGACATCAATAAAACGTCTCTTCCGGGATCATTCACCGAAAACCAGTATAGGAGCTGCACGTTATGGAGCGGCACTAATGTCTCTGGGGGAAAAAAAACGCGGAGTCAACGTACTAAAGAAGTGGTGGAAAAGCGGAAATTTTCCTAAAAGTGAGGAAAGAATTTTCTTTCGAAAATACAGAATGATTCTGGATGAGACGGATCATGAAGGAAGACTGAGACGACTTTTGTGGGAGGGCAAGACCCAAGCCGCTCGTCGCATGCTTCCTCGGGTTTCCCCGAAGATAAAGCAGTTGGGCATAGCCCGAATTTATCTAATAGAAAGACATCCCGATGTTGATAAATCAATTGCCGCTCTCCCGAAAGAATTCTTGAATGATGCAGGTCTAATTTTTGACCGAGCTCGCTGGCGCCGTCGAGCAGGTAAAGATGAACGTGCACGCCAATTGCTATTCTCTCTCCCTGAAGACCTGGTACACCCTGACAAGTGGTGGCGGGAAATCAAATACCACATTCGTATCAGCCTAAATGAAGGATCCGTTACAGAAGCGTATCAGCTCGCTGCCAACAATAAATCCTTTGAAAAAGTTGACCGGGCTGACGCTTACTGGCTTCCCGGGTGGATTGCATAACGATTCCTCAATGAGCCTGCTCTTGCATTGAACCACTTTGAACTCATGCACCGAATCGTGTCTATGCCAATTAGCCGAGCCCGTGCCGCATATTGGGCCGCAAGAGCGTCTGATGCAATGGGAGAGGAACACTTAAAACACCACTGGTTTCAGCTGGGTGCTTCCCATCCCACGGCTTTTTACGGTCAATTATCGAGTTTAGCTTTGGGCTACGACCGCCTAACTTTTCCGATGGAACCCAAATATAAAATGGGCGCCGCTAAGGCATTCGAAGAACGGGACATTGTCAAAATTACGCGCATACTCGGTGAATTAGGTGAAAAAAAACTACTACGCCGCTTCGCTCTTCATCTG
>CAZSYW010000311.1:0-2888 GCA_964611315.1 uncultured Rhodospirillaceae bacterium | reverse complement strand
TCTTAACCTGATAAAACTGTTGCAACCATATCCGAGAAATAACCCATGGAAGGATCTTCGTGGGTTCCAACCAGTGTTGCGCGATCAAGAAACCTATTCCCCTCCTCACAACTTGTTTCGGGTAAAAGCGTACACGCATGACAAGCAGCCAGATTTAACGATCCAGTCCCCTGTCCGCCACTTTCAATACAAAGTGGATCAGACGAACAAGTTGATGCATCTTCAATTGCCCCAAGAAGTGTGGGTTCAAAAATCCCAGGCCTCCCTTGCCTGACTAATCCTCCCATCGTACCTTCACAATCCCCTGCTGCTGTATAGATAAGAATTCCGGTCATCGGATTATCTCCATCGGAGCAATAAATCCTTTCGCGCAATGCTGAACTGCCATACCCACACTCGAAAGTTAAACGTCGAATTAAAATATGGGCGAATGTATGCAATAGAAAGAATTTATCCTGGACAACTCTAGGTTCCCGGCTCAATTGTCTGCAAATTTCTTCATGTCTGTGAACAATGGATTTGGAGCGTTTAATTATTCCCTCATTGGCAACAAACTGATCGATCAAATCTTTTTTTAAAGTAAGAAAAATACCTTCACCATAAACCCGAAGTGCTGGAAGCCAGTTTTTCCGTGCGTTGCTTAGTTGCTCTTGATCCGAATGATCAAATTCCCGGTAAGGAGGAGGTGTAATCCTTGAAAAACCTGCAAGAGCTCGTGTTTCTGCCAGTTTTTCCACAAGAACAATTTTGTCGATGTATTTAGAAACAATATTGCTGTATAAATTTACGTCTTTTTTGACTGCGAAAAAATCATCTTTTGATGAAGTCGTAGCTTCAAGCAAGGCACGATATTCCGAATAACGAAACTCTTCTTCCGTTTCACTGTCTGATAACCCTTCTCCTCTTAGTTTTTGGATGACTGCTTCTTTAAGGCGGTCAAAAGGGGCTCTGTTATACTCCGCAAAAAATCTCAACCTCTGATCATCGGGTAATCCATCCTCATTGACCCCAGAGCTTAATATCCTCCAGTTGTGTTGATCGTCAATCAATCTTCTAATTGGATCACTGAATGGGGGAATAAGAATGGCGCTTGCAATTTTTGAAAAATGAAGATTGGTTGCTGAACGCTGGAGCATCATGGGAGGTTTTTCTAAAGTACAGGGTTCCCTTCCTTGCTCCCCCAGCCAGGGGCGATTACCAGCGCAGTCATATCCCTTCAAAGAGTCCTGACCAGCTGAGCCCAACATTGACCTTTTTTCATCACATCCCTCACATTTAACCTGAAGCCCGCCCAATCCTGCCGCACCCATATGCGCCAACCTCAGTTTTGGCTCGCTGCAAACTGACGCCTCATCCAAAGGTTTTCCCATAGGCGTATGTACCCATTCAATCCATGGAAAATCATCAATATGGCCGTTTTCGCATGCAACAATAAATCGAACAGGGTGCATAGTTCGACGTTTTTTTGCTGGCAACTCAGAGCAGGTCTTATATGTGTTATCTCTCCTAAAACGATTACCCAGTTGACTAACACATTTTGGCGGTGAAGATTCATTCCATTGTGTTTTTATAAGAGCTTTGCATTGGTGACGCGGGCATAAATACCATAACGGAAAACGGACAAATGGCAGATGTGCACCTGCTAAGTCTTTCTTTGGACCTGGAGGAGGGGATCTAAAATACTTAACCCCCAAGCGTTTTGCCAAGCGGTCATCATAGATCTGACACTGCGGTTCTTCCGGCCAAACATCCAGACCAGCTGCCATCAGTGTTTGTTTTGGAAAATCGACTATTGCACCTACACCAAATGGCACAACAGCCTGGGTTCGTCTTAGAGGGTTAGCCAAAACTATGTCCTTTCCACATTATTCTTCTTCACTTGGATATTTTGCTATTACCTGTGCGTTACATTCAGCATCTATATTTCTCATCGAGGATAATGTAGGCCACGAAGAGTTGTTCCATTCCTCCAATGGTTCCGTCCCGGCAGGATACATCAAAGGCCTTTCATCTGGGGTTCTAAAAGATCCCCATTTCGCTGGAGCAATTTCTTTCCAATCTGTTAATAGTTCGCTGATTTTTTTTTCAAAATGTCCCAAGTGCTCCGGGTCTATAGCTTCACATCTTTTTTTCAACAACTTAATAATCTCCTTAATAGATTCATCTTCCAGATCTATAGTGTCAGGAGATTTTAGGCAGGCGTAGTGCCGGACCAATATAACCAGGACAGAATGTAAAGCCCGATCCAGCACCGCTAAAGAGTATGGTGTGACACTGGTCGGCTCCACAAATTTGTAAAAAGACTCATGGTAACTTCTAAAATGCTCGTAATGTGAGCGGTCTCTGGGTCGACCGGGATTGTACATGGTAACAACTAATCCTGGTGCCGAGCGGCTTCGTCCAACCCTGCTGCTTGCCTGAATATATTCTGAAGTGGTTTTTGGCTGTCCTATCATCAAGATCAAACCCAGCCGGTCAACATCCAATCCCACGGAAATCATATTTGTTGCAAGAAGAATATCCAAAGGGTTTTTCCGAAAATCATCACTGGAGTTGGGATAAAGATTTTCTAGGCGATTCAGGATGACCGGTATTTCTTCGGCTTTACGTCTACTTGTCATTTCCTCTTCATTCAAAAACGAACGGACAACTTCGTTTGGGAGATTGTCCCTTTGTGCCAGTGTCCAAATATACTCTGGAATATCCTGTTGAACCAAAGTTGCAGCATGCCCAAGTTCACGAAGACTGTTGAAATATTCCACTAGTGTCCAATATGGATCTCGCGTTTTTTCAGGCACCTCGGGTGGCAAAGGAATTGATTTGCATGACTGCAGCAGACTGCTGGCTGTACGAACTTCCGCTGTAATAAATGAAGGTGCTGCTGGAGC
>CAZSYW010000310.1:0-2900 GCA_964611315.1 uncultured Rhodospirillaceae bacterium | reverse complement strand
GCTCCAGCGTTTCCAGTGGGATCAAATCGGGGCTACCTCCGGCTCCATTTGGAGCATGTGGAACAGGCCAATCATGGCTGCGATCTTGATTTTTTGAAGCCGGCTCCCCTCGGCGGCACGACACCAAAATAGTTAACGGTTCTTTTTGCCGCCAGTGCGTACCGGGGTTTTGGGTGCGCTATATTAGTTTTCTCGCGCTAAGGTTTTGCAGCAACGCTGCCGTACCAAAATCCCAAGGTGGAATTTTATGGCAGAAGTTGATCCGGTTGATCAGGGCGCCTAGGGGCGGGCTAAAAATTATTACAGCGTCTCCAGGGTGATGTGTAAAACCTTTGCCGGGCGCTCCCCTGTCCTTTGTTGGTGCAAACATGGTGCCTGTCATTAACGCCAGTCCGTCCGGGTATTGATGGTTTTTATTAATGGTCTGTGCGACTAAATTTTCCAGGTCTCGACTTATCAGGCTAATGTTGGAGTTTCCTACCAGGGAGAACTCGTCGTCCCCCTCAACGGCAAGTTCGATTTCCAGGTTCTTTAAGTCGTTAAGAGAAAATGTTTGGTCGAATAATCGGATAAAAGGCCCTATAGCACAGGACCCATTATTGTCTTTCGCTCTGTTTAGCAAAAGGGCGCTGCGCCCTTCCATATCACGAAGGTTAACATCGTTTCCGAGCGTGGCACCTACGATTTCCGCACGAGAATTAACGATAAGTACTGCTTCAGGCTCAGGATTGTTCCATGTAGAGTTTTCCAGAATACCAATTTCGGCCCCGACTCCAATTGCCGACATAGGTTGTGCCTTGGTGAAAATTTCTGCATCTGGGCCAATGCCAACCTCAAGGTATGGTGACCAGAGCCCCCTTTCTTTTAAGGATTTTGTCAATCGTTCAGCCTCGCTGGATCCGGGTTTGACACCTTTAAGGTCGACGCCGATTTCCTTGCCCATGGTTTCACGAACCGCGTCTGCGCTTTGTGAGTCTCCTTTTGCAATTTCTTCGATCAAACGCTCCAAAAGGCTATCAAGAAATGTCACGCCGCACGCTTTGACAGATTGCAAGTCTATCGGAGCAAGGAAATAAGGTTTCTCAGGATTCCTAGCATCGGGGTTGCTGTTTAGTAAGATTTCTTCTGTTCCTCCAATTCGGATTGCGCCGTCCGCATTAGCGGCAGCTGTCGCCGGCTTGTCCGCATTCATGAGATCCGCAGACGTGGGATAGGAGTTCGTAATGTCGTACACGCCGTGTTCGGCGACCACTACAAGTGAGGGCCCGGCCGGCACTTTATTGCTGCCTGGTAGCCAGACACGCCCGATCAACATGCCTCGGTACCCGTCTTCTGGTAAAACATCACCGGGCGATAGAATAAAATCCATGGAGCTCTCCGTGACTATGGATGTGACTCAAGTTGTTATGCAGAATAGTTTAGCAGCCGGCTTTCAATTATCGACCAATACTTGGCTGGATCTAATGTTTTACGATCCGACCGCAACGTATTGCCTACCTATAATATAACAGAAGATATCCCGCTAGGATCACCAGAACCCAAACAGCACCTGTTGTTGTGCTCCAGGTCCGGGCTAACACCCCTCTGGGTCCTGCGAGTCTGCTGGCGCCATAAAATATTCGTGCCAGCGAGCCGAGCAATATACCTCTACATCCCGTCCATACGCTGACCGTGAAACGTCCTGTAGCGACAATCAGATTTAGTCCCAGGCGACGATAAAGCCAATCCACGTCAAGATTGATAAGTTTCATTTCGGGAGGATACAGGCCGCTGACCATTAATAAGGAAAACGCTAGCGCTGAGAAGAAAAGTAGTTGGGTCTGGCTGATAACGTGGCTCCACGTGTATGGCTGGTAACTGACATCCCAGGGTAAAAGGCTGTACAAAACCCACGGATAGCACCCGTTGAAGATGCAGAAACCGGCGGCGAGGCCCATCGCCAGCAGCATGTTGATCGGAGGCTCGTGGGCCCGAATACCCGAATCATGCCCAAAAAAAGCGAAATAAGGAATTTTGATTCCTGCGTGGTGAAACACACCAGCTGACGCGAACAATAATAAAAGAAAGACTACGCTGTGGCCTTCCTCAGCCGCTGCGGCCATTACCATTCCCTTTGACACGAACCCCGAAAATAGTGGGAACGCCGAAATAGATGCAGCGCCAACAATGCACAAGACAGTTGTGATCGGCATAGACTTGTACAGGCCACCTAAATCAGTGCCGTTTATTCGGCCCGTCACGTGAAGTACTGCACCCATGCTCATGAACAATAGCCCTTTAAACAGTACGTCGTTGAAAGCATGGCTGACTGCACCATTCAAAGCGAGTTCAGTCCCTAGCCCAATGCCACACACCATAAAACCGATTTGGTTAATCATGCTGTAGCTCAGCACCCGGCGTAAGTCGTTTTCGATCACTGCATAGAAAATGGGGAACATGGCCATCATGGCGCCCAGATAAATTAGGACCTCAGTCCCGGGGAACCCACGCGCCAACGCGTAAACCGCGAGCTTGGTAGTAAATGAACTCAAAAAGACTGTTCCAGTTGGCGTCGATTGGGGGTAGGTATCGACTAACCATCCGTGCAAGAGCGGGAAGGCACATTTGATGCCAAAGGCAATGAAGATCAATTTGCCGCCGAAAGTTTGAAGGCCTATTTGGTCGAAAGTAACAGAGCCAGTTTCCACAAGAAGGGAAGCGGCGCCAGCAAGAAGCAGCACTCCAGAGGTAACCTGCACCAAAAGATAGCGCTGGCCAGTGCGATTAGATTCCGTGCTTCGTCGAGCCCAAATGAGAAACGTCGAAGCGACGGCCATGGCCTCCCAAAAGATGAATAGGGTAATAAGATCACCGGCGATAACTGCCCCGACGGCACCTCCGGCGTAAAGGAGAGCAGCTAT
>CAZSYW010000309.1:0-2946 GCA_964611315.1 uncultured Rhodospirillaceae bacterium | reverse complement strand
AGAAGGTTGTGGGTTCGACTCCCATCACTCGCTCCATTTTCTTTTTTGTGATCCACCTCAAAAAACATAATTGACTCAGCTTAACTCAATGGTTGGACATTTACTGTCTCAGTAAAATTGTTTTTCAAAACCCGTTGGAGACGAAGTGTTCTTTTTCCACTCCTAATTCCCAAACATTTGTGTTTATATCAAGCCATGAGCCTGTCCAACGATGAACTCGAACAACAACTCCTCCAACTGGCCGATGCTTTGGCAAAGATGAGCGAGATGACCGCCTCCGCCTTCGAAGATCGTGACCAGCAAATCCAAACCTTGCAGGAAAAAATCGAGGCCCTCGAAAGCCAACTGAAAACTGACGATTGAACGCCCGGTCTCGCCTTAGTTCAGGCTGGCGCAAGGGCTTCAATACGTTAGGCTACATTCATGAGCACGCGCCAACAGTGGGAGGGTAAAATGTTGTCCGGCGTATGGAAAAAATCCGTCAACATCGAGATTGAGAAACTCGGGATTGACGGTTGGGAATTGGTCGCCGTACTGCCCGGAAAGGAAGACCGCCGTGAACTTTACTTCAAGCGACCCAAACTCCCTGTAGAGTCCTCCGGGAATGCCGCCTCCAAGGGAAAACCCACTTACAATTTCACTGATGATCTCCCCAAAGCCAACCCCGAAGGAATTGAGGAAGATTGAAAATTAATCCGCAACCTCGGCTGTAGATATCCTCGCCATCGGCGCTTACAAAGCAGAGAGGGTGGTGAATTTTGGCCGTCATTGCAACCTCCTACACTGCCTTTGCGTAACCCTTTTAGATTGCTTATTTTGTTTAAGCACTCATTTTAAGGCGACTCGATGAAGAAATATTTCCAGGCTATTCTTGTAATCAGCGGCATGGCTTTGAGCGCTTTCGCCGGTGAATTCAAACCCGCTCAGGTTCCAGCAAACTCACAATGGTACTTACACTTTGATGTCGAGGGATTCAAGAAGGGCCGACTCGGAAAATTTGTGCTCGAGCAGGAAAATAAAGAGGCGGGGAAAATTGATGCTTTGGTATTGTTGACGCAATTCGACCCACGCAAAGATCTTCACGGGATCACTCTTTTCGGATCGGTGGTCAAGGATGACCTTATTGGCACTGTGCTCGTGAATGGAAGCTATAAAATGCTGGCCGATGGATCGCCGGCTCCTTTGGCCCAATTGGAGGCCCTGTCAGAGCCTGCCGTAACCGGCTTCAAGAAAGAGCAGATTAATGGCGTGGAAATCTTGAGTTGGAAAAATAAAGTCGAGGATACACAGGAAGACAAACAGACATTCGGAACTTTTTTTGACAAGGATCACATACTCTTTGGTGATGATTGCAAACAGCTATTGCATGCGTTGAATGTACTCGCCAAAAAGGCTCCATCCCTTAAGCCAAACACGTTGAAAGGCTTGGCCAAGGAAAAGGGCAACCACTACCTTGCCGGCCTGTTGCATATGAAGGGGATTCCCATCCCACCGGAAGCCAACTTCATGGAAAATGTTACGACCATTGGAGTGAGCATGGGTGAAAGTGAAGAAAATCTGGCCGTATCTATGCAGATGATAACAACCGATGAAGAAGCGTGCGCTCAACTTCAGCAAATCATGCAGGGGTTTGTAGCTTTGGCCCATTTGTCCCTGATTAACAACAAAGAGCCTGGCTCGAAAGAAGCCACGGAGATTTTGCAGAAAATCAATATCACCATCAAAAATAAAACAGTTTTCATGAACCTGTCATATCCAATGGGGGAAATCCTAGAATTGGCTAGGCTACAGTTGACCAAGGAACAATAGCGTAGAAATCCTTCCAATTGGACATTTTCAAGGACTTCTCGGCACACATTAAACCTCTTTTTCTGTACCGAACTGGGGTTGCCAACTTCATCGAGACTGGCTAATCTCCCGCTCATGAAGTCCCTTTTCGCTGGCATGCTGGCCTTGGTGTTTTCTTTTCTGGGCAGTCAAAAGGTGTCCGCCGCACCGATTTCTGATTCTATCAAAACCATTCGTGCCGTAGGCAAGGAAGGGCAAGGGAATGCAGCCGCCGCAAAGGCGTGGCAAAGGCTGGCCGAGGCTGATGCGACAGCCCTTCCTGAAATTTTGGAGGGGATGGGCGGCGCAAGCCCAATGGCCGCCAACTGGTTGCGTGCCGCCGTGGACACAATCGCTGCTCGCGAAAGCAATCTCGCACTGGATGATTTGGAGAATTTTCTCGCCAATAAGAAACATGCCCCCCACGCACGTCGATTGGCCTTTGAAATAATCCAGCGCACGGATCCAAAGCTTGCCGAGAAACTCATTCCCGGCATGCTCAATGACCCGAGCGTGGAGTTGCGACGCGATGCAGTGCAACGCGTTATTGATGAGGCAGCAGCACTGAAGGAAGCGGATAATAAACCTGAAGCAACCAAGACCTACCAAAATGCTCTTAACGCAGCCCGTGACATCGACCAAATTAAGACCAGTACTGCTGCTTTGAGGCAACTCGGGGAAACGGTAGATTTGCCACGCCACTTTGGTTTTCTCATGTACTGGAAAGTAATCGGCCCTTTTGATAACACGAAGCGCAAGGGTTTTGGGGCGGTCTACCCTCCTGAAAACAAAATTAATTTCAGTGCTAGTTATGACGGCAAATCAGGCAAAGTGAAGTGGAGTGAATTTGTCACTGCTGATGAGTATGGCATGGTGAATATCTACAAGGCCTATCCCGGGCCCGGCGACGGATTAAAAGAGGTGACGGCATTTGCGTACACCGAATATCATGCTACCGAGGCTCGTGATGTAGAACTGCGACTCGGTTGTAAAAACGCTTGGAAAATATGGCACAACAGCAAGCTTGTTTTTGAGCGTGACGAATATCATCGCGGCGCGCGAATTGACCAGTATCAGCTCAAGATCAGATTGACCAAGGGCCGCAACACCTTTCTCGTT
>CAZSYW010000308.1:0-2950 GCA_964611315.1 uncultured Rhodospirillaceae bacterium | reverse complement strand
GAGGCTAAGGGAGAATAGCGTTGGAATCCTGGCACTACACCATCATCATCGTCGCTATTTACGCAGCCCTCATCCTTTGGGTTGGCACCGGCCGCTGGACGAGAGTGGGCCGTGTCGCTATGGACGACTACTTCAAGGTCGCTCCGGGCTTCGGGTTCATCGTGCTCTATCTGGGCATAGCCGGTGGATTTCACACGGCCTTCGCAATCCCCGGGTCTATGGGTTTCTACTACACCCACGGAGTCGCATTCGCCGCTAATGTGCTGTGGACAGTTTTCACACCACTTGGAGTCATCTATTTCATCGGCTCACGAATCACGTGTCTCGGAAGAAAATTCAACTACATCACGCCGACGGATCTGCTGGTGGACTATTTCGGTGAGGGTAAGTTTAGGGCCTTCAGTGCCATCTTCATGCTCTCCTGCTGCATTCCACTGATGACGGCGAATGTGACTGGCCCCGCTCGCCTGCTCTCCAGTGGCACCGAGGGAAATATCCCCTATATAGGAGCGCTCCTAATAATGGGCGTAATGGTCATCATTTACGTCACCTCAAGCGGCATTCGCGGCGTGACGTGGACGACTGTAGCCCAGGCCGTCTGGATGTTCGTCGCGGTATGGGGGGCAGCGTTCTGGTGCTTGACACTTTTTGACGGCGGTATGGCTACCCTCTTCAATACGATCCAGGAAACCGAGCCGGAGTTGTTAACGTTACCTGGGCCTCAGGGTTTGGCAACACCTCAGTGGTGGGCAACATTCCCGGTGTTTGGTATCGCGCTCTATTGGGCAATCCTCCCCAGAGGCTTCATGTTCTTCTACTCCGCGCGAGACGTTAAGACAACGAGAAAAATTGGTTTGACAGTCGGTTTTTATCTGATGGCGCTTTATGTGCCCTCCATGGTGATCGGCTTTACCGCTTACTACTTTTTCCCAGGTCTCACCGGTGGGGATGCGGACAACTCATTCCCACTTCTGCTCGCCAACTATGCGCCCGCCTGGTTCGCCGGGCTGATCGTAGCGGGCGGTCTTGCCGCTGGCATGTCGTCCATGGACGCCGACACGAATGCAAACTCCGCCATGCTTACGAAAGACGTGTATGCGTCGTTTATTAAGAAAAACGCCTCCGACCGTCACTACATTTCCGTCGGCCGAGTCTTCGTTGTCATCCTCGTTGCAATCACCGTTTGGGCTGCTGCCTACAACTGGGGGTTGGTCGTTCTTATGATCGGCGTCACTGCCGCAATGATCACCCAGATTTTACCGGCCGTAATAGCAGTGACCGTACCCATGCCGCTCCGTTTCACGAAGACGGGCGTCACCACAGGAATGATCGTCGGGCTCGCCGCTTCGATGACCGCCCTTCTGGGCGATCAGAGCTTCGATTTAGGCGTCCTGCAGGTAACCATTCCCAACCTGCTGCCGGAAAGCTTGGCACGTTTCGACGCGGCCTTCATCGGGCTCGCCGTCAACGTTCCCATCACCCTCATTGTGAGCCAGTTCACAGAACCACCCGACCCGGAGGCCGTGGCCCGAATTCACGGGGCGCTGAACGATCAGTTCCGACCAAAACGCACGTGAAAACCTCCCTCTCAAACTGACGGAAAAATACTCTAAAATACTGTATTTTATTAAAATTTAAGGAAATTTTTTCGTATCAGGACGATGCGTTAAAACCCAACCTTCCGCTAACGATTTCAGGCAGAAATCACGGTGCCTGCCTGACAAGCGCCGCTGAATACCCTCGATCCACTCTTCTCGTCAACCTTCGCGGGTCGCATTAGAATCGGTATAATCGGCGGCTAGTCTGACAATAATGTTTTGAAATCTCGAGGTTTTTTTGAAATGAGCGAGCATCCCTGGAAGACCGACGACTGGTTTAGTAGTGCCTGGAACTACGATAAGGAAGTCACAAAGGATCTGAATTTTGCCGATACGATCAAAATTCACGATGTCACCCTTAGAGACGGCGAACAACAAACCGGGATTGCTTACAATTTTGACGACAAATTGAGGATAGCGGAAGCACTTGCTGAGGCCGGTATGCACCGAATTGAAGCGGGTCTGCCAGCAGTCTCGGAGGCTGATAAAAAGGCTATAGCTGCAATCGTTAAAAAAGATTTCGGTCCAGACATTTATTCGTTCTGTAGATGTATGAAGGAAGATGTTGATGCCTCTGTTGACTGCGGAGTCAAAGGGCTAATCATGGAAGTGCCTGCTAGCACTCATCTAATTGAATATGGCTACAAGTGGCCGCTTCAAAAAGCAATTGACACATCGGTCGAGGCGACTGCTTATGCCCATGAGCAAGGGCTAGAAGTTGTTTTCTTTCCGATAGATTTTTCTCGTTCAGAGCTATCTTGGGTCCTAGATCTGATAAACACAGTTGCTAGTGACGGCCACATGGATGCGCTCGCCCTCGTTGACACCTTCGGTGTTATATCTCCTCACGCAATGAAAACCTTTGTGAGAGCAGTAAAAGCAAAATTTCCAGAAACGCGCCTTGAGGCGCATTTTCATCAGGATTTTAGTTTAGGTGTGGCAAATACCTTGTTAGCCCTAGCCGAAGGTGTAGAAATTGTTCATTCAACCGTTCTTGGAATCGGAGAAAGGTCAGGCAATGCCCCCACTGAAGATATCGTAATGGCTCTATTGACAATGTATGGAATAGATCTTGGTATCAAAACAGAAAAACTCTACCCTCTATCAAAGCTAGTTGAAGAATTGTCACTTATTAAGGTGCCAAGCAATAAGTCTATTGTTGGAGACATGCTGTACCAAGTTGAATCCGGAATTATTGCTAATTGGTTTAGAAATTGTGGTGAAGAACACCTAACTGAGCTGTTCCCAATGAGACCCGAATTAGTAGGACAACCTTCCGCAGACGTGGTAATGGGCAAAGGCAGCGGCATCGATTCGGTGCGTATCTGGCTCGAGAAGATCGGCTCGGAAGC
>CAZSYW010000307.1:0-2950 GCA_964611315.1 uncultured Rhodospirillaceae bacterium | reverse complement strand
AGTCTAGACAAAATTAGTTTAAAAACTGCCGAAGCTATCGGGATTGAGATGGCACCCGGCCCCGGAAGGGCTTCTATCCAAGGCAACCAAGTATTGTTGCGCGTCGAGCCGCTAAAATTTTGGTTTACCGGGGATACCGCACCGCAAATTTCGCCCAGAAATGGCACCATCCTCGATCTATCCCATTCCCGCTCTCACCTAAGAGTGTCCGGTCCTCAAGCAGAAATTTTACTAAACCGCTACTTACCCCTGGATTTACGTATTCAATCCTTCGTTCCCGGAGCAGTTGCAACTACTGCTTTCCACCATGTCGCCATAACTTTATGGCGAACGCCATCCGGCTTCGAACTATTTCTTCCACGAAGTTTCGCTCTTTCTTTATGGGAACTACTGCGGCAAGGCGCGGTGCAGTTTGGTTACGAAGTTGCTTAATTACAAAGGATGGGTGACAGATCCAATCTACGTATGTCGATAATTTGATCGTTCATTTGCTGGATTAATTTCATTACCCCAAACTTTTCTAATGGCGTGGAGTAATTAACCAATCTTCAATTTTTGGACAATAATCCGAGAGCTCCGCGGAAACTGCAGGAAATGCTTCAATTTCTTTACGCCAGTTCAATATATTAATTGGCCACTCAATTTTTAGTGGCAATAAAGGAATTAACACGTCCAGCCATGCGAAAGTAATGGGGTATCCACAGTGAGCCAATGAAAGCTCAGATGGCGAGCTCTTTGCAATTTCAGATAATTGTAAAAGGCGTGTGTTTATTTCGATAGCTTGAGCCAGGTTTAGCTCAGGATCGCGTTTTTCAGGAGAAAGATTTCCAAAAAGTTTTCTTATCTCTGGTTCAAGACGGGTGTCATGAAATCGACTTAACTCTCGCACTTTTGCTCTATGGCCTGATTCACCGGGCAACATTGATGGAACCGGGTATTTTTCCTCTAGGTATTCAGCAATAGCTTCGGAGTCAGCAACAAGTAGGCTTCCATCCACGAGTGCGGGGAGATTTCCTGAAGCTACAATTGCTTTGTATTCGTCTGAACCGTAACCCCCGGGGGGCGGTTGCTCATTCCATTCCAGCTTTTTATGACGTAAGACGATGCGCAATTTTGCACAGTAAAGACTGATCGGAACCGAATAGAAGGTCAGCATTTCAATGTATCCTTAAACACCACTTCTTCTGTGATAATTAGTTGCTACAGCATAGCAATACGGAAACCCGTTATCTATTCAATAACACGGAATATAGTCGAATTTGTAATCATCGGGATCACAATCTCAAATTATATTCTTTCGATTTGTCCGACTCCGTTAGTTAATTTGGTTTACCTATCGACTAGTGAAAAAGGAGCTTTAAATGCTTTTACATGGTTAATAGCCGTTTTGATATATTAGTTTGAATGTTTTAATTAGTCCTTATTGTGTAGGAGAATATCGAGAAAGATATGTATTTCGACATTAGATTATGGGGATACACAAAAGGAATCCGATTGCGCATATTTAGCGCGGTTGCGATAGGTGTCCTAGCAGTCCTTTTCGGCATCGCCCGTTTGGCGATGCTTGGTTGGCTTATTGCCTTGGTCTTCCAAGAAACGCCTCTAAATCAACTTATCTTGCCCGTCCTGGGTGTTGCGGCTGTGATGGTGGTTCGTGGTGGTCTTGAGTATTTCCGTACTATGGTGGCGCACAATACGGCGGCCAAGGTACAGTTGCATCTCCGAGCCATAATTTTTGATAAAGTTGCGGAACTCGGCCCCTCCCATTTTGGATTGGAGCGGACGGGCGATGCGATGCTGGCGATGGTCGACGGCATTGAGCAACTGGAAATTTATTTCGGGCAATACCTCCCGCAGCTCATTGTTTCGGCACTTACGCCGCTCCTTATCTTCGGTTTCGTGGTGTTTCTAGATTTGCCAGTTGCATTGGTTATGCTTGCGGCCTCCTTAGTGACGCTGATCGCGCCGCAAATCTTCCATGTTTGGGATAAGAATAATAGTCTCGGGCGGTCACGCGCCTACAAGGCATTTGCTGCCGAATTCTTGGATTCCGTGCAAGGTCTTGCCACTCTGAAGGCATTTGGACAAAGCGTTCCGCGTACCCGAATCCTAAAGCAAAAGGCCGATGAACTATTCAAGTCAACCATGTGGGTATTGGCAACCAACTCACTCGCCCGCGGTATAACAGATACCGGAATTGCGGTTGGAGCAGCTGCGACGCTTGTACTAGGCGCATTTCGTGTTGCTGAAGGCAGCATGGATCTCACCGCATTAACCATAATTTTGATGCTCGGGGTCGAGGTATTTCGCCCGCTCCGTGATATGCGTTCCTTGATGCACAATGGGATGGTAGCGCAGGCTTCCGCTCAAACCATTTTCCATCTTCTCGATGCCAAGGCAACTGTGACCGAGAGGCCGGATACCGCTCCGGTTGGAAAACTTGCACCAACCGTTACGTTCAAAAACGTGACGTTCGCGTATCCTGGGGGTCGCCGGGTTGCCCATGAAGGTCTGGACTTCGAGGTGAAGGCGGGCGAGCGGGTTGGTTTCGTGGGTCCGAGCGGGGTTGGTAAAACGTCAATCGTACGTTTACTATTGCGTTTTTATGATCCGGACAAGGGCTCTGTAAAAATTGGTGGGCACGATCTCCGCGATCTTACTTTCGATGATATTCGTCGCCAGATCGCGGTCGTCAACCAGGACACCTATTCCACGGTACCGTCGAGGATAACCTCCTAATCGGAAATCCAGATGCGACAAAGGGTGATATTGAAGCTGCCTGCCGAGCCGCGAATGCCCAAGAGTTTGTCCAGAAGCTCCCCAACGGCTACGCCACAGTAATCGGGGAACGTGGGATACGGTTGTCGGGCGGTCAGCGCCAACGCATCGCAATCGCGCGGGCGATCCTGCGTGATGCCCCGATCCTGGTTCTGGATGAAGCTCTTTCTGC
>CAZSYW010000306.1:0-2974 GCA_964611315.1 uncultured Rhodospirillaceae bacterium | reverse complement strand
CAGCGTATCATCAAGCTGGAGAGTGCGCGCAGTAATGCAACCAGCTCGGTGGCCCAACGTTTCAAGGTGGGTGCGCCCCCGACACTGACGGCATTGGGTGGAATTTCCGGAGGCAATTACACCCGACATCTCGACAACATGACATTCAATGGCACTGGTTTCGGTCACACGTCACTGGTCGAGATTGTGGATGTTAATGGCAATACGATTGTTGGGCTACCTGGAATTTTCTCCGGCGCCGACGGAACTGGAGGAACCGGCCTGAACATCAGCAATGCTACTCATATGAATGCGACGGCGAATGCTGTGGGTTGGGTTACAACATCTCACCTGTTGGATTCGCCGGTGGCGTTAAGTCGCCGTGTGAAGATCACCACGCCGTTTGGTTCAATCACCTCAACAGGTGCGACTGGCTTCAGAGTGGGTGCAAACGCTACCTTGATGGCGACCGTACAGGGAACCTTTGCTGGAGGCGGATTTGATGGAGGCACCACGACTTGGGATGCGAGTGAGGGTGACTTGATTATCAACGGCGCAAACTTCCGCGGTATAGACATGATTGGGCTAAATGGGACCGGAGGTGCGAATGCTACGGTTGACCCATCCAATCCGCCTGCGGGTTATACGTTTAGCGCGGATGGCACCAAGATTACTATTGCTTCGGCAAGCGTCCCGTCGACATGGAGAGGAGCAAGCCAATCGGTTACAGTGTATGGGATAGACGGTAGTACCGTAACAAGTTCATCGATCACAACCCAGGATTAGCAGGGAGACTATTTGCTAAATTAGATTTCTGCCGAAAGGCAGGATGCCAAGAGAAAAAGGGGTGGAGAGTAAAGCGGGGTTGGTGCCTTTGGGTGCCCGCCCCGTTTTCTTCTCGTCTTCAAAAACTAAATCAAACACTGAGTGGGGTGCGGTGTTCTGATTTACAGGTTATTCCCAAAAACCATATCTATGTGAGTATGGTTTATTTGACCTTATTCACACGCATGTGTTTAAAGGTCTCTAAGGAGGTTTAACACCTGATGTGTTCGGGCTGTTGAACGCAGAAGAAAGGTGCCAAAATCAAAGTGGTGTTGCTTGCCATGATTTTGGAACTTGTTTTTACGCATTAACACAATGTGAAAAAAATGGGAATTACCAGATTCGCGGCGTGGATTATTGGGGGGGCGTGCTTGTATTCAGTGCAGGCGGCTTTAACACCTTTGGGTGGTGAGTTCCCGCTTTTGGGTAATGTGCCTGGGCACCAACAGAATCCACATATTGTACTGGGGCGTACTGGAGGGTTCGTGGTGTGGCAGTCTACGACTGAGTCGGACAGCACAGAGCGGGTCATGGTGCAACGCCTAGGAGGTGATATGACAGGGTTAGGGGTGGCGGCGCGCGTTGGGCAGTCATCGGAGCGTTGGAATGAGCTCAACCCGCGGGCAACCATGCTGATAAATGGGGGTGCGGCGGTGGTATGGGTTGGCGGCCCGCGCTCAAGCACGGATATATATATCCGTTTTCTTGACTCAAACGGAAATTTCTTAGGGTTACCGACCTTGGTCAATTCATATTTGAAAGGCATACAGAGTGCGCCGGCCTTGGCTACACTTTCTACGGGTGAAGTGGTGGTGATCTGGACAAGCCTGGATCAAGACGCGGAAGGCGAAGGAGTGTTTGGGCAGATCCTCACCGCAGGCGGTGCACGTTTGGGCGGTGAGTTCCGGGTTAACCAGGCCGAGGCTAGCAATCAGTCGGTTGCGACGTTGGCAGCACTGAACACCGGTCGCTTTGTTGTGGCTTGGGTGAATGTGGGCGGGAGTGGTTTGACCAGCTTGGGGGCGCAGAATTTGAGAGGCAACCTGATGGGCAGAATCTTTGATTCCCAGGGGAACGCTCTGGGCAGTGAGTATCAGCTGAATGATGGACACGGGATGGGCTTATCTCCGACCTTAACAGCAAATTCGGATGGTGGTTTCTCGCTTGCGTGGATGCAGCGTGATGAAGAGAACCTGCGCAATCTGTCTGACATTTATGTACGAACTTTCAACAGTTTGGGACTGCCGCTGACAGATAACCAACGACACAACACGTGGCTGCGCGGCCAGCAGGTAGAGCCGGAACTGGTTCAGCTGGGCGACGAGACGTTGGTGGTGTGGACAAGCTACGGACAGGACGACTCGGGCGGAGGCATCCAGGGACGACTGATTTCAGGTGGGCGCGAGTTTCAGGTCAATTCGCAGGGCCGCATGCATCAGCGCGCGCCATCGGTGGCGACGGATGGTAGCAGCAAGTTTCTGGCCGTGTGGGTGAACACGGTGTCGCCGACGCACTCAATATTATCCGGACAACGCTATGTGAACAGCGACGGTGACTTGAGCGGTGTGGTGGATGTGACCTCCGGCAAGGTGGAGGTGATAGCAGCCTCGGAAAAGCGCCGTCGGGCCACGCCAGTGGTGAAGCCCGGACGGACAGAGACAGCAGATGTACTCAACACTGGGACAGAAATATTGAATCCCATGAAATCTGTTGTACCGCTCAGCGTCGATTTATCGGATAAGATTGACGATAAGCCGATTGTGACCCCTGTATCAGTTCCCGTTCCCGCTCCGGCGCAATCAGCGCCGGTGGAACGCTCATCCACGGTGGGGCGACATGTGCTGCTGGCGGCCGCGCGGCAGCGCTCCGTAGGCGCACGTTCCATGATGACGCGTTCTTCAAATACATATGCGCAATCCCGAGCCCGACAACCGGCTGCTTCCGCATATCCCCGCTCTTTCGCGCAACGGATGGCAAGCCTTCAACCAACGACGCCTCGATTGTCAGTTGCCAGCCGTCAATCGCCACAGCCAAGTTACCAGCGGGCTTCTAGCTGGCGTGCGGGACTTGCTTCTTCACGTGCCTCTCAGCCAATAGCTTCGGCGGCAACCCGACGCACTCTCTCCTCAGCCGTCAGTAGGTACAATACATTCATGCGCAATTCGTTATC
>CAZSYW010000305.1:0-2982 GCA_964611315.1 uncultured Rhodospirillaceae bacterium | reverse complement strand
CTTCGTGATTTCCACGGCGTGCGCCAAAAGAATTGAAGTCCGTTGGCTTAACATCGAGATTTTTTAAATATTCTCCAGCGGGACCGTCCACTGGAATTGCGCCTGCCGGCGAAATATGATCCGTCGTTACGCTGTCCCCGAGCAATCCTAAAATCCGTCCGTTGCGAATGGTTTGAACCGGTCCCGGCGTCATAGTCATGTCAGAAAAATAAGGTGGGTGTCGGACATAACTCGACTCTGGCCAAGAATATGTTTCGCCTTCCGGGATCTGAATCGCTTGCCACCTATCATCACCCTGATATGCCTTGGCATATTGGGTCTGGAACATGTCGGGTGACAAGCAGTCTTTCATAGTGTCCCGAATTAGCTTATTTGAGGGCCAAATATCTCGCAAAAAGACAGCCTTACCATCTTTGTCGGCTCCAATTGGGTCCTCTGTTAGATCGACCAGCATTGAACCCGCCAAAGCGTACGCTACGACTAGTGGCGGAGATGTGAGGTAATTTGCCCGGGTCAGGGCGTGGACTCGGCCCTCAAAATTGCGGTTTCCTGACAGCACTGATGCGGCCACGATATCATGGGCGCGTATGGCCTCTTCAGCTGGTTCGGCTAGAGGGCCAGAGTTTCCAATGCAGGTGGTGCACCCATATCCAACCAAGTTGAAACCAAGCAGGTCGAGGTCCTTGTCGATCCCAGCTGCTCTAAGATAGTCGGTTACCACTTTTGATCCAGGAGCGAGTGAGGTTTTTATCCAGGGTTTGACGCTGAGCCCAAGTTTAACTGCATTTCTCGCTACGAGTCCTGCTGCAATCATTACACTTGGATTTGACGTGTTGGTGCAGCTGGTGATCGCCGCGATCACTATGTCCCCATCCGAAAGTTTGGCTTCCTCCTCTCCAATCCCTGATTCCGCGTCCCCGATGTTCCCGTTTTTACCGGTCTGGGTTTCGGCCATCAACTCTTCGAACGCTGGTTTTGCATGGCGGAGCAAAATTTTGTCTTGTGGTCGCTTGGGGCCGGCGAGACTGGGTTCTACCGTACCGATGTCAAGCTCAAGGCGGTCTGTAAATATGGGTTCTGGAGTGGCGGTGTCGCGCCACAGTCCCTGAGCTTTAGCATAGGTTTCTACAAGCCTCACTCGTTCGGGCGCTCGGCCAGTAAATTCGAGATAAGCAATGGTTTCCGAATCAATTGGGAAAAACCCGCAAGTCGCCCCATATTCGGGAGCCATGTTGGCAATCGTTGCCCGATCTGCCAGTGCAAGGTTGTCTAAGCCGGAACCAAAGAATTCCACAAACTTACCAACGACGCCCTTGTTTCGTAGCATTTGTGTGACGGTCAGCACCAAATCCGTTGCAGTGGTGCCTTCACGTAACGCGCCAGTCAGTTTGAATCCGATTACCTCAGGGATCAACATCGAGACTGGTTGTCCAAGCATAGCAGCCTCAGCCTCAATTCCACCGACACCCCAACCCAATACAGCGAGGCCATTGATCATGGTCGTATGGCTATCGGTTCCCACAAGTGTATCCGGGTAGGCGACGGTGGCCCCATTTATTTTGCTGGTCCATATGGTCTGAGCCAGGTTTTCAAGGTTGACTTGGTGGCAGATTCCCGTCCCTGGGGGAACGACCCGAAAACTATCGAATGCCATTTGGCCCCACCGTAGGAACTCATAGCGTTCTTTGTTACGGGACATTTCTACGTCTACGTTTTGTTTGAACGCAGTGTTTTTGCCATAGTGGTCGACTTGGACGGAATGATCAATTACGAGATCGACGGCCGACAGCGGGTTGATTATATTTGGGTTTTTCCCAAGAGACTGTATAGCCTCCCGCATGGCTGCGAGGTCGACTATTGCCGGTACGCCCGTGAAATCCTGCATAAGGACGCGTGCGGGTCGGTACGAGATTTCTCGATCGACTCGTCCTTCTTTAAGCCAGCTTGCCATCGCGTGTATGTCGGTCGTAGTTACCGACATTCCATCCTCATGGCGAAGTAAGTTTTCTAGCAAGACCTTAAGTGAAAAGGGAAGTCGGGCGATATCACCGAGGCCCGCCTCACTGGCTACGGCCAAACTGAAATAGTCATAGTCGTGCCCGTCGACATCTAAGGTCCGACGGGCTTTCATGCTATCTTCACCAACGAGGGTCACAAGGTACCTCCAACATACTGGGTCAAATATGAAACTAAAACTTGGACTGGCAAGCCTGACTTGTGAAAATACATCAGTTTTGTTGTATCGACTTGGTCAATCAGTATTGACCAAGGGGGATCCATACTTTGTCAAGTACACGTGCGCGCCCGTTTTCCAAAAGTTTTAACGCAGTAATTGTGATACTATACTTGTTCCCCAATCCTCCTGAGCATGGCGGCAAATACGCAGTGCCTGGGGAATACCTTTTTTTGGTCGCTTGATGGGGCACTAATGACCGGACTCCCTCTGGAAGATCGTTCGTTTCTCCCGGGATTGGTGGAAGCGTTACAACTCCAACATTATCAATCGCGAAGGCGAGTACGCCATGTCCGCCGTGGTTCATCAGCGGAAAAGATTCGTCATTGAAGGCTACGGCGATTTCATTGGTACTGGGCGGTATCCCGCTAATTTCTAATGCCGGGGTACTGCCGTTTCCGCCTTGGTGGGAGCACTGTTGCCCCTCCGGAATTGTTTCCCCATCCCATGCCTTATCGGCCAACCGGGCCTTCATGCCCGCCTGTGATGATGTAGGAAGGGCCGAAACCCATCCGATCAAAAGTGCACAAAAAACTAAACGTAAAGGCTTCATCGTTAATCCAGCATGTTCGAGAAATGTATGTTTGCACCAACATGGTGAAAGTATTCCTCTTGTCAACGATGTAAATTTAGCCTTTAAAAATCCGTCTCGTTTTCCAACGTAATTGTCCAAAGTTCCATGCTGGGCCATGATTGCGAGGTTAAACCCCCTGATGCCCTGCCCTACATCGTTTTTCGTTAGTATTTAG
>CAZSYW010000304.1:0-2983 GCA_964611315.1 uncultured Rhodospirillaceae bacterium | reverse complement strand
TGCAACCCGATCATATGGACGCCATCAATGCGAAGGCTGTTGTCCTCGCAAATCAAGGCAAGAATGATGAGGCTTTAGTACTATTCCGCAAAGCCTTGGAAATTCGCGACGAGATAGGGATCCGTATGAATGTTGCTCTCACCTATTATCTTAAAGGAGAGCAAGAGACAGCGGACAAGCTTTTTGAAGAGGTGGCCGCACGGGACCCGTCGTATCTCGAACTATTCGATTTTCTCGCAACTGTCGGTGACGCAGCCGAGTCGTATGACATTGGTGTTAATTACCTGCGGCAGAAGCGATTTGACCTTGCTCTGGCTCAATTCGACGAGGCCCTATCTGTGGATGCTGGTTACGTTGACGCAATCAATGCCAAGGGGGTGGTGTTCACCTATCAAGGCAAACTTGATGAGGCTTTGGCGCAGTTCGAGCAAGCCGCAGCAACGGATCCCAAGCAGGGTGGCTTTCGCCTGAATCTCTCGCTGGTCTACCATCTGAAAGGTGACGTCAAACGGGCTGAATCCATATATGCTCAACTGGTAGCTGAGGATCCAGCCTACGAAGGTCTCTTAGAGATGCTTGCCGATGTTGGCGCCGCGGAAGAGCATTACGAGGTTGCTGTTTCCTATATGCAGCAGGAAGAATATAGCCGTGCTCTCGATCGGTTGGATCAGGCCATAGAGGCGGATCCTGACATGGGCGATGCTCACAATACACGAGCGGTGGTGCTGGCGCACAAGGGTCGCTTAGATGAAGCCTTTTCGGTGCTGCAGATCGCGTCGGAGCTTCTTGACGGGCACCCAGGGGTTCTGCTTAACATGGCGATCATCCGCTACAAGCAGGGCAGGTTGGATGAGGCGAGATCATTATATACGCAGGTTATCGAAAAGGACAGTCGTTACAAGGGGCACGTCGGGGCGTTGGAAGATCTCTCAGGTGAGATGGGAGAATCCGAAGCACCTAAATTGAATATGGATGAAGCCCCTGACGAGGGCGTACTTGCATTTATCGCTGATAGTGTTGCCGTTGAGACGGCTACCATCAAGAAGAAGCCTACCCTGCAGGCTAACGAGGGACTACTTGATTTCATTGCCGACATTGGTGCTGCAGATGAGCACTACGAGGTGGCGGTTTCCTACATGCAGCAAGAAGAGTATGATCGAGCGCTAAAGCGAATCGATGAGGCCTTGGAGGCCGATCCGGATATGGGGCATGCTCACAATGCGAGGGCGGTCGTGTTGGCTCATAAAGGTCGTTTCGATGAGGCGTTTAAGCATCTACAGACTGCAGTCAAGCTCTTGGATAACCATCCCGGGGTATTTCTCAACATGGCGATCATACGTTACCAGCAGGGCAAACTAGCTGAAGCCAAGTCCATTTATGCTGAAGTGGTGGATAAAGACACCCGTTACAAGGGATACATAGAAGCATTGGAGGGGGTAAAAAGAGCTCCATAGTTTTCGGATATAATCAAGGAGCCGTATTTCTCCCGTTGCTGAGGGCACTTTAAGGTCGAATTATCTTAAAGATACCCAAAGACTCGCATAGTGCGTTACCGTGTAGTATCACATAATACAATGTATTTGTCGGAGGCATCTAATGTCGAAGCAGGGATTGCTTGATGTCTAATCCACGCGATCAAGTTTATTGTTTCGCTCAACCTGGAGGGTTAGACTCCTTAGGGAGGCAAACATTGAGCCTCAAAGGCGGATGAGTTACTTCGGCGTAGGTAACCGTTGATGGGTTGAGTTGCCCATGAAAGACTCGAGAAGGATCCGTGTCCAAGCGGAGAAAGCTATACTATACCTAATGGGGGGGTTATCGGCTTCGTGCTATGTAAATCCCGTCCGCTGCTATTTGATTCACAATAACTGAGAAAAGTTCGCACAGACTCGCAAATATATGTGGATATCAACCACGACAACAGTTATTATATGGTGAATGAGATACTGAAATGGTGAATAAGATACTGAATAAAAAGGTGCGTTCCTGAGCATTTGTGATTACGATCACATTGTTGTGCAATGATTTTGCCGATACTCTAACGCGTGGATACTACACGCCGGGGGTGTTTGCATAGCTTTAGTTTTACGCGGTCCATCAAGAAACCTTGAGATTTGCCTCTCACAGAAGAGCGTGCTTGACCAATAATGGTCGCAGGTGCGCTGGAGAAAACCGAATGCTTGCCTTGAATAGCAATACCGTGTCAGCGATTGATCCCAAGTCCTCACGATTTGAGCGCTTGACTTGGTCTGTATTTCGCTCCCTCGGTTTCACTGGTTTAATGGCCGTTGTTCCGGTTATTCTCCCAGATGATGTGTTTGGTGGCACAAAAAGCCACGATGAAAGTTTTGAAACTCCAATAGCATACTCTCAGGAGGTGTCAACGGACAAGGATCAGCCGATTCTTGTGCAAATAGCTGGTACTGACAGCTCAATTATAGTGCCGAATTACGGGGAAGATTTCGGTTGTTGCAATTATGAAATCACATCCCCGCCAGTGAATGGGACCGCTGTGATCGAAGGTGGCTCTTTCGCCGATGCGCCCACGCCGGCAAACGTTTCTTATGCGCCCGACCCAGGTTTCGTGGGTACCGACAGTTTTAAGTTTGTTGTGAGAAACCCCTGGTGGACGTCAAGCGAAGCAACCGTGAGTATAAACGTTGGCGGAGCAGCCCTCGTGGATACTACGACTCCGGTATTCGGTTGGTCGTACTTCTCTCAGTCTATCACCGAAAGTGTGGCAAGTGGATGGGGAGTGCCGTGGGAAGAACTGTACGAGGAACAGCGAACTTTCTATTTCGGCGACAACCGCGGCGTTCGTACGCTGAAATATAATGTGCGCGGTAATACGGGTACCAATCCAAACGATAGCGCTGAGCCTCGGTCGGCGATAGACGACATCACGCTGACGTTTGGCAACATATCGACTGTTTTCACCGATGCTAACACAGTCACCTCCGATACAATATTTTTTGAGTTTCCC
>CAZSYW010000303.1:0-2997 GCA_964611315.1 uncultured Rhodospirillaceae bacterium | reverse complement strand
GGCAGTCATACATTTAGCCTAACTGCGATCATATCATTCTACACATCTCAATATGTGTACATTTAACCCCAAATTTTCTGTAACATACTTATCCATTACCATTTTTTAGTTATTGATTCAAATCAATAAATGTACTCAGTCCTGTTCAAATTATTTCATCGTACACCGATTTTTCAGGTCTTGCTGAGCGGAATTTCCTTTTTAGTGCTGATGGTACTGATCGCCATTCGCTTGCTTTACTCTTATGGCATAAGCGCATCTTTTTCCAATTCGACACCACATCTTACTGCAGAATGGATTGCCGGAGAAACTTCAGATTTATCAAAACAAAGTATGCTCCAAAGCGTGTTTTCAAACTCTCAGGAAATAGAGTCTTACTCTCTGTTTACACGAGGAACACGTCCTTTACTCATTGAAGCCCTGGGTGTAGGGATGGTGGGGACATACCGTTTTGAAGCTCCTGTGGAAATCATCGGAATTGATTTGAGTCGTCATCCATTTGCCATTCCACTCGATCAGGCAACTTCTCTGATCAATGAACATGAAAACGCATTGACTGAACGTGAATTGGCCGCACAATTGATGATTGGTAGAAATGAAGCGGTCGTAAATCGAGCCATGATTAACTTGTTTGCGCCGAGTCCCGGAAAAATTAATCGCTTTCTCGTGCAGGACATTGAAAGCGGAAGAACGTTGAGTGAAATCAGGATTATAGCGGTACTGAATGATATGATTGATGTACCCCGAATGTTCCTGAGTTTACCAATGTCACAAATAATTCTGGAAAAACAAGCAATACAAGGGCTTCATGCAAGGGTCAAAAATTTTGATCGTTTGCAAATTGTCCGCGATAGCATCAGCAAACTGCTCGATTCCGGAGTCCGTGTCAGCAGTTGGGTGGATGGACAGAACCGCCAGCAAAAATTATTTCGTGTCTTCGACTCTATTTTCTGGATCATTGCAGTTGCCATTTTGACGCTATCGGCGATTACAGGAATGCTGGGCATTTACCGCGCCTTTATGACCAAGCGCAACTCAATTGCCATTTTACTCCTGCTCGGAGTTTCAAAAAGGACATTTTATTGGATGCTTGCTTCCATCACCGTAATTTCATTGCTTGGCGGGGCGGGTCTCGCGGCACTCCTGTTTATGTCTGGTTACGATACGCTCAACGAACAATTACTCCTTTCAGTGCAAGCCATGTCTCCGGTAGAATCTCCGGAGCTACCCTTACTGCCTTTTTTCTATTGGAACGGTGGAATGTTTATCTTGTACAGTGTTCTGTCGTTGATTTTTTTGAAGGTAATTTTGAATACCAGGATTTCTTTGAAATAGAAATTATAGTCACGGAGCCTGATGCTGTACTTTTAATCCTGAAGCCAAAACCCTAAGAATGCGCTCTTTTATTTTCAATCGTGTCCTCTTCAAGCAAGTCGATCCCATCATTTTATTCGGTTTGGGCCTTGGACTGCTCGGCGGTCTTGGTTTGGCTATTGCCGGGAATTTGCTGATCGAAAATATTCTAACCAGCTACCAGTCCTTTTTGCAGCGCTCCCTGATTGGATTACGCGGCAGTCTTGTTTTGGAAACTCCAGAGTCTTCAGGCTATCTCCGGAGTTTCAGGGGACAGTGGAAAACCGAAAATTCAGGCTTTGCCTCCTCACCCGTCTGGCAAAGCCGTGGAGCGATTCCGCTTGAACTGAAACAATCCGGAAAAATCTGGAAGCGCCAAGTAAAGGTTATCCTGCAAGACAGGGACTATTTGATGCAAAAAATGACCGTCAGTTCAAGTGAATGCGCGGTTGACAAAAACGCACAGGCTTTTGGGAATGCCCTACTTTTTCTGACGTTACTTGATTTCAATGCCGATCAAAACAGCACCTTTCAAGCCGATGTTTTTGGGGAAAACGCCAAGCCCGTTCTCTTTTCGAAATGTCACATTGAGACCGGAATGATGACGGATTATCCGCTATTAATTCTCGATTGGCACGCCGTTGGTTGGAATCCGGATGAGGTGGCGCAGAGCCTTGAATTTTCCACAGTTACACGTCAGGAAACGGATTTTCTTGAAAAGAAAATTGATCAGTTGATGCAGCAAGTTCCTCGTGAAACCGGAGAGCAGTACCGCATTGAAAATCTTTATCGCAACAAAAAAATGAAACTGGCCACCAGTCTTTCGGAACAAGCCCGATGGCTGGCATTAGGGATTGCCGGAATTACGTTGACTTTGTCCGGAATCATTTTGTTTTTTGGCTTTTTGCTTTTATTAGAATTCAAACGCGTTGTGATTGAAACTTTCCGGTTAATGGGCCTATCGCGCCTCGAAGTTACCTTTGGGTTTTTGCTCGGTGGCGGTATATTGGGAATCGTCGTGGCTTCGGTGGGAATGCTCTTGGCCTGGAGTGGACGGCTCTTGATTCAAGTTCAAGGCTGGATTCCCTTTGAACATTTTTTCACTGAGTGGCCGCCCATGTTGTTTGTTGCTGTTTTCGTATTGACTCCAATTTGTGTTGCCGTTTTCAGTGCCTTTGTGGTGCGTTTCCGTCTTCCTTCGCAACTCAACATGTCAGAAATGGAATAGTGTTTTTTCAGAATGAAAAACAGAATACTACACAGAGTCAGGAATCAGTAAAGATATTTTGGGCAGCAGTAGTAATGCTTGCAATCGGGTTTATTTGCACTCCTGCAGGCAGTTACGCTAACGATTTAACATGGCCGCCACGTGAAAATGCTCCGGTACTTACCTTGCTGGGTCCGGTTTATGAAACGGAGCTTGAACTGGAATCTGAACTCACGAAAATACTTGCCAACTCCCTAAAAAAACTAGCTAATTCCCCGGAATGCTGTCTTCCAGAAACCTACATTGATGCCTTGGGTGGTATTCATCATTTGCGTTTTGTGACTGGATATAGCCATGATGAGGAGTGGGGTTCAATAAAATCCACTGCCGTTCAAAAAGATGGAACACTAGACTCGGTGCGGGTTGCAGGGATTCTC
>CAZSYW010000302.1:0-2997 GCA_964611315.1 uncultured Rhodospirillaceae bacterium | reverse complement strand
GTCAAAGCTTTTGTCATCCGGCTGTTTCCAGGTTTCCAAGTCTTCGAATTCTGATTCTGTTTGGTCGGGCATTTCTGTACTCCTCAAATTCCTAGTCAAGATCACTGCATTATAAAGCCACCGTTCACCGGTAGACATTGACCAGTAATGAAATTCGCTGCGTCGGACATCAAAAATAGGACGGCTCCGGATACATCATTCGGCATCTGTGTGCGGTTGAACGGCCGGTTTTCGATATAATGGCGCTTACGTTCCTCAGGCACATATTCTGTGGCCTCGACGGCGGTAAGTCCGGGGGCAATGGAGTTGACTGAAATGCCGTCGCCTCCCAGCTCCCGGGCCATAGACCGGGTCATAGAAATTACAGCTCCCTTGCTGGCCACATAGTGCATAAGGTTTGGGGCACCCCAAAGAGCCGTGTCAGAGGCAAGATTGACGATTTTACCGTTGCCGGAAGCCGCTAGGTGAGGCACCGCAGCCCGGCTCATGAGCCAGGTTCCACGAACATTGACAGACATCACCTGATCCCAGACTTGGACTTCAATCTCCATCATGGGTGGTCCACCGATGGCGGTGGCGATCGCGCCGTTATTGACCAGACCATCCAATCCCCCGAGAGCGGTGACAGCTTCGTCCATGCAAGCCGCTACACTATCCGGTTCAGATAGGTCGAGCTTGGTGAATAACGCACCGATGTCCTCTGCGGAGGCCTGACCTTCATTTGTCAGAATATCCGCAACGACAACCTTGGCGCCCGCCTTGGTTAAAGCTTCAGCAAAGGCGCGACCCAACCCCCGAGCGGCGCCAGTAACAAGGATGCGTTTATCCGTCAGGTTGAGAGCGTTGGGCATGAGGCTTCGCTTATTCGCCTGCGCCCGTTTGAAAACGCTTGTCTGTCTTTGCTGCCTCCAGCTTTTTGAGAGCAGCTAATTGCGACTCAGCCTTATTCTTCATATCGCGGCGCACCCTAGCCAGTCCCTTATCGTGGTCGTAAAGTGATTCGTGGTCCCTCGCATTGGGGTCCATCACTTCAAGAACCAACCGGTCTTGTTCGAGAACATCCCAATGGAGTTTTTCCAACCGATTGCGGTACATGAAGCGCCAAACGTCCCGTTGCCACCCGCTGACCTTTCGGGTCCGCCAAAAAAATACCTGCGTGTGGCTTTCATCTACTGGCGTTGCAAATCCTACAATATAGAAAACACCACCCGGCCCGGCGTTCTTTCGATAGGGGATCGAAAGACGCATCCACATGGCACCGGTATCACCCAATTCGACCCAGTCAAAGTTGACGTCCCTCTGGCCTTCTTTTTCGAAAATCAGGCCGTGTTCGGTCAGTTGAATGTTCATTTTAGCGTCTTTATCACCGAACGCCATGGAATGAGACTTGGCATGCAGATAAGCCCCATGCATGGGATCCATGACATTGTCGACCGCATAACGATAATTACACTTCCACATAGCGGTGCAAAGAAAGGAACTAAAATCTTCACTAACCAGTTCATCAGGTAGTTCAAGTTCACACGGCGTCGGGTTGGCCTCGTCTCCAAAATAGAGAAAAATCGCGCCCTCAACCTCTTGAGCCGGGTATGGCTTAACGCACCGTTTGCCTGCCAAGGGCGTTTTTGCCATCGCCGGCACATCGTGCACAACACCATCACTGTTGACTTCTATACCGTGATACCAACATGCGAGGCGATCGCCCAAGTTCCAACCCAGGGACAACCGCGCCCCCCGATGTGGACAACGATCCTCGACGGCATGTACGGCACCCTCGTAATCGCGCCACAGGACAATATTTTGAGAGAGTCGGGTGATGCCAACCGGATCCGAATGTACCCTCCAACTCGGCAGCACGGGGTACCAGAGATTCATCAGGCCAGTATTCACCAGATTTTCAACTTGTTCCGAGGTATAAACTTTATCTGCCATTGTTCTTTCCTAGCGATAGGCAATTCTTGACGAACAAGACAACGGGGAGCCCACAGATGATCAGGCTCAAGCGCCCAACCGTTTCATTTCTGAACAGAACGTGTCTTCGGTCCAGGCGGCGCCATACGGTGCCTGGATCCCTATTTCGTTAAGACGGTTGATAATGTCTTTAAGTTCCACCACGTCCTCGCCAAATATCTGCTCAAGGGCTTCACCCAGCTGATTTTCATAGTCAGAAGGTGGGGTGGCTCGGGTTTGATGCGCTAAATTGACAATCTCATCCGGCACCTCAATTTTGCCCTTCCCTGCCTCTTGATTGGGTTCCGGCTTCTGCCAAGGTTTCAAATAGGGATTGTGGTCCATGACGCCCTACCTTGATTACAATCGGTTAATGTTGTTTTGTATATGAAGCAACGATCTATATATAAAACATTCATAGGAAAACCGCGTAAAGGAGTCAAGTAGTGCCATGATTCGTTCTAGTCTGGATTAAGTCCGCTGCGTGCATTTGATCACAGGACCAATCATTGCATCCTGGCGTATAAGCAAACTGAGGTTTAGGTCACAACCCGACCCTTTTACAGAACTCTAATTTATAAACGCTTGGCGAGTTCCCCCAGCAGGTTCATTAATCCTGGCATATTGGCCCGATCACGGCGTCCCAAACCACATTCCGTTGAGATACCAAAGTCATTTAGGTGAGCTTTAGCCGCATCAACTCGCCCCAAATTATCTTTCAGATTTTGGCCGTCGTGGACCAATCCCAGCACAATTTCGGTCTCGGGAGGGAGGATAAGATGACCGAGGGGAGCATAGTAGGCATCGTCGACTCTATTCATCGGTACGGGCATATGCACAAAATCGATCCGCCGCATCATTTGTAACGATACGGCGTTAGCCACTGAGACACACATACCGAGATCGTTAGGTTCCTTCCAGTGACGATTATTCATGCTTCCATAGCAAAGATGGTAGCCCATCTCGATGGCCTCAGTGATGTAATTTCCTAATGAAGCTAGCTTCTCGATCAGAATTTCCCAAGGACTGGTGAATGTCGCCGGATAA
>CAZSYW010000301.1:0-3007 GCA_964611315.1 uncultured Rhodospirillaceae bacterium | reverse complement strand
GACGAGTATCGGGCATATATGGCGGCGCGCAGGGTCATCGTGATGCTTTAGCGATTTGCTTGGAAAGGGAGTGCTTGCGGCGCAAGTTGAGCAGGGACTGCTGCATCGTGCGGCCCGCCGCCAACATGTGAGCCTGGTTATAATGGCGCTCGGAAGTGGAGAGAGATGTATGGCCCAGTATGTTTGCCGTAATGCATACATGCTCGGCGTCTTCGATCGCGATTGAGGTAGCAGCACAATCTCGAAACAGATGGGGCGAGATAGACCGGCCAAATGCCGCCTTGGTGCGCCGAGTGATGCGACAGTACAGGGTTTTGTCTGGCATCGGACGGCTACCCACCGAGATCCAGAGTTTGCGCGTGGTTGATTCCCCGAGCAACTGAGGTCGGGTGCGCTGCAGGTAATGACTGATATAGGGGTTAAGGGACGAAGGCAGGGGGTGCTCGAGGGGCCGTGAGTTTTTAGTCTCCGTCGCTGCAAAACGCAGCCAGTATTCCGACCCTATGCTTTGAAGATGTTCACCTATTATGATTGCCGCCAGATTGCGCAGACGGACAGGCCTCGCTGCAAGAAGAGCTATCATAAGCCCGTCCCGATACTGTATGAGGGGAGCGTCAGAGGTATAGCGGAGAACCGGTTCTGACGCTGTATCCATCAACCGAAGCCCGAACTCGAACAGTTCCTGTGAAGACCGCAGCCTTGGTTCTTTCTCACGGACAGGAGTGGCGCGGGCCTTTAGACGATTTACGATCCGTCTTAGCCAACGCCAGTCGACACTCCGGTCATAAGCTTGCGCCAGGCGCAGCACATTCAGGACGTGGTGCATAACGGTTAAGGATGCCGCTGCAGTTTGCAGATCCCCAATATAGGCGCCCACGTTGGACGGTGTTATCCGTGCGAATGGTGAGGAGGTGGGGTCGAGGTATCCGTTCATTGAAAGCCAGGTGAGCCACTTAGCATAGGAATAGAATGCCGATTCCTTCGTGCTCACGGCCCAATCAGACCCGCTACCCCGGTCCCCCAGGATATCGCCTTCAGCAAAGACCTGGTCCCACATCGCGCGGTCGGGTCTAGGCCATTCATTCATGGGCATCGTGCGCTTTGGATAAGAGGACATCCTAGAGTATCGCCCCCGATGCCCGGTGACGGAGCTTCAGGATGGTTGCATCGAAGTGGCGCGACGCAGCTGCGGTCTCCATGCCGGCATAGGCGCGAAGCGTGGTCTCCATCGAGCGATGCCCCAGATGACGCCTGACACTCTCATACTGGCCTGGGTTCTGATCGAGAAAGAGCTTGGCAGCGAGATGTCGAAAGAGATGCACATGCACCTCAAGACCAGTCTCTCTTTGGATGTAATTCTTGATTTGGATGCTGAGTGTATGTTCGCTCTTTGACTTGTCGGGGGCCTGACCTGGAAAGAGCCAGGGATTGTCGGGCGTGCAAAGCCGGGGACGGAAGTCTCTCAGATAGATATCCAGCAATTCTGTCGTCTCCTGCGGCAGACAGTAATCGAGAGGCTCGCCATTCTTAACCTCCACCCCGGGGATGACGAGGTGGACGGCCCCGTCAGAGCTGCGGGTCCTGAGGATGTGTCGGTCGATGTGAAGCCCAGCCAGGTTCTTTCGTCGCATGGGTGCCATCAGCAGAATCTCGACCGCGACGGCCCACTGCACCTGGAGGGCGTCTTTCTCGATACCACTATCGTTAAGTCTTGCGTGGTCGGTTGTCTTTTTAGGCAGGTTGAGAATTAACCCAACATTCCGGGGGTCGTCGAAAGGTCGCAACCTTCCGCGGTTCTTCTCGGTCATACCCGAGTGCTTTGGGTCTAATCGATCACACAGACTAGCGAGCTGCTGGTAGTGGTCTTCTTCGACACCAACGGTGTGTCGGGCCAGTGTCTTGAGGATGACCGCAAGCCCATGAATGCGGCTCGTCTTTTTGCCGCCGGCCCTTTCCAGATAGAACCGTAAAATGGTCTTTGCGGCCTCGACCTCTACAAGCACCGCAATTGAGTTCACGTTCCCGATATCCCAACCACTGAGCACGAGGCCAGAGGCGAGCTCACGCAGCTGAATGCGGCGCTTCTTGAGTGTCGCAGGTGCCAGCGGCTTCTCGGGCGCATCCTCATCCAGAAGGTCGCTGCCCGACCATCGCTTTATGGCCGCCTCTACTTCGGACTGGAAGCTCTCGGGAAACTCTTTGAGAGGAAACGTATAGGTGCGGCTGTCATTCGGTATTGAGAGTTTGGGGAGGGAGCGGGATGGCAGCAAATCTGCCAGGATGTTCCAGGCCCGCAGAATACCCTTCCAACGTTCTCGCGGATTGAGAACAAGGCTCTCTTCGATGAGTGCTTCGAGTAAGCGTGCGGCAACGTGATCATTTACGCTATCTGGGCTGATCTGCTGCGCACTGCAGAAGTGCATCAGGCGCGAGGCTGAGCGCCTGGCATAGAATGCCTTCTGGCCAACAGCCAAATCCCATATTGTCTGCCAGCTCTCGGAAAAGGGTGCCATATAGCGGCCCGATCCCTTTCCCACATACCTGGTCAAGGCAAACTGCAGATCGCTTTTGATGTTCGAGATGCGACTCTTTGTGAAACGACACTGCTCCGGGTGCAAACGTTTTAGGAGGGGGCGCAAGAAGTTTGGGTGGGCAACGAACTGAGCGGGTGATTTATCAAAGGCTTTGGCAAAAGAGCGGATCGATGACGTGAGATTGCGGCGGCGCTGAGCATGCAAAGTGAGGTCGGAACCAACACTCTCAATCAAATCGGCCAAGGAAGGCAGTTTTGGTGCGAAGGGATTATTTGATGCGGGTTCGGTCATGTCAGGCTCCATAATGCTCATAATACTTGGTCAGGAGTGGACTCGTGAAGTCATAATGGGAAACAGGGTCCAAATAATGAAAGTATAGCACAATGAAATACACCTTTTTATTGTGTGTAATATTCATTATTAGGCTAAAGCGTCTAAATATTGATAAATATTCACTTGTAAACGCTTTCATC
>CAZSYW010000300.1:0-3034 GCA_964611315.1 uncultured Rhodospirillaceae bacterium | reverse complement strand
ATGACTTTCCGAAGGCTTACCGGTTCCAATTCAATGGTCTTGGGATTAACTCCTTCCTGAGAAAAGAGAAGCAATTCGTTGACCAGTTCAGACATGTGTTCAACTTCGTCCTGTACATCCTCGACGTATTTTTTTTGTTCATCATCAGCCCGTTGCCCGAGGATTCCCAACGCCGCCTGAATGCGCGCAATTGGCGAACAAAGCTCGTGCGAGATGTCGCCAAGGAAACGCCGCTGACCTTTCACAAAACCGTCCAGTCGGTCGGCCATGTGATTGACAGCCTGGCCGACACGACCAATCTCATCGGTACGTGATGTTCCCACGCGGGTGTCGAATTTTCCCTCGGCGATCTGCTCGGTGGCGGCAGTAACCTCTGCAATGGGTCGGGTGATATTGCGTACCATCGGCAACCAGAAAAGCACTGATAGCACCACGGCCACGATGAGAACATTAATCCACTGCAGGGGGTCAGTAAATAGACCCGCGCCACCCATGGTATCCGATACGGCAACCAGAGTGGCATGGTATTGAACCTGATTCTGGCCACGCTGAACACGGCGCAGCCCCAGAAGGTTCTCATTGGGTAATTCCTCGGCACCCTCGGCCTGAACCACTACTGGAATATCCACACCAGCCCAGTATCTTGCCTCGGGTTCATCTGTTTTCACCATAAAAACTGCGTGACGTGGGCCGGGGGGCCGGTTCAGTGGTGGGTCACCTCCATTCTGAACTTGCCTTGGGCCAATGTCGCCACGCCCACCACGGTTGTTTGGGCCTGCATTGCCACGTTGTTGCATCCAAACCTCCAACTCCGATTGGTTCAACTGATTGTCCTTGTTGGTATCAGCCTCCGCCATGAGTTCGGGGATTTGATCCAGTCTGAAGGGTGGTCGACGACGGCCAAAAGGAGAGCTACTCCGAGTACCGCGCTGCACAATCTCATCATATTTTTTGCGCTGTTCCTCGTTGAGTAGCTTTTCCATTTTCGCTCTATAGTCCTGCAGGATTTTGCCGAACAATTCACGAGACTTGGTTATTCGTGCTTCTCGAGGCAAATCCCGCAGGACGGAGTTCGTCCACATGCTGCGGAAAGCTTGCTCGCGCTCGAGTCTAGCGGCGGAATATTTTTCACGTTGCTCTTCATCTAACTGGAGTTGCTCGGCCAATGAAGGGGGCCGTTGACGCGGCGGCCTGGGCCGCGGGAGGTTGGCAATTATATCTCTGACTTCATCCGGCATCTTGAGGGAATCATCGACTAGCGATTGGCCTTCAATATCCACCAGATGAAAATCCACCTTGTAAATTTCCGAATACTTTCTCAGCTCGCTTGGCCATTCCTCGCGTAGCCTGTTGGTGAGCCCTCCGGAAATGACCTGAGCCACCTGACGTACCCGTTGCTCGGAGGGGCCAACAAATGGTGAGCCGGGCCCAATTTGCAAAACATAGACCACCCAGATGAATCCGCCGATCAGCAGTAGATTCAAAAAGAACCAAGCCAGTATTTTTGCGAATAGTGTGCTTCGGACATTCATGGCATATCTATTGTTTCACCATCATGTAGCCGACGGAACGCACGGTCTGAATATATGTGGGAGCCTTGGGGTCGTCACCCAGTTTCTGCCGCAGGGCGCTTATGTGGACATCGATAGACCGATCGTATACATCGTAATCTCTTCCGGCAATATCCTCGAGAATCTGTTCGCGCGATTTCACCCGACCGCGCGAGCAGGCGAGACTCAGCAGCAGGTCATATTCCAAGGAGGTCAATTTTAGAGGGACATCCCCCAATGCTGCCGTTCTTGAGCTGGGCGAAATATGCAGTTGCCCATTGATAATTTCCGGGTCGATTTCTTCGCCTTCAGTGGAGTCAGGCGACGATGAACGGCGTGTCACTGCCCGCAACCGGGCCAGGAGTTCGCGGGTGGAGAATGTCTTGGGCAGATAATCATCAGCGCCGATCTCAAGGCCCACAACCCGATCCGCTTCATCACCCCGACCGGTGAGCATCAGAACCGGCACGTTGGATTTGTGACGAATATTCTTCAGCACCTCAAATCCATCCATGCCCGGCAACATCACATCAAGAATTACCGCAGAAAAATCTCCTTGCAGCACTTTCTCTAAACCGTCAGGCCCGGTATGGGCAGTCGCCACTTCATATCCCAATGGCTCAAGGTATTCCTTGATCAATTCACATAGCTTTGGGTCGTCATCAATAATGATGATCGGAGTTGCGATAGAGGGCTTCCCTTCGCCAGTCAACCCCTGTTGCATGTTCACTGCCTTCATTATTTTCAGCGTCAAATTCCCCGCAGTTTTACCCTCAACCGCGTAAGTCTAACTGATTTTCCCATATCCCACTCACATCTTTACACAATCTTTACAAATTTCCCACTGATTGAACACAAATCCTTTACATCCATTTGGCAGATTGAATCAAGACGATGCGATGCATCAGGTGAACTTGAAGGGAAAACATGAGCACATTGGCGATAGAACATTCTGACGGCACAGCCTTGGGTAGTGTGATTGAAGATCAATCCGCTCTGGAACGAATCCGCAACGGTGACGAGGAAGCTTTTGAGGAGATCGTAGTGCGCTATCAAAAGCGTGTATTCGGAATTATCTGCCGATATGAAAGGGATCATCAAAAGGTTGAGGATCTGGTTCAGGAAACATTTCTCAAGGTTTGGCGGGGACTGAAGCGGTATAGCGCGAAATCTCCACTCGAACATTGGATTTCCAGAATCGCGAGCAACGTGGCCCGCGACCATTTGCGCCGGATTCAACGTCGCATTAGCGAAACCTCCTTTGAGGATATGGGCGACTCTGCTTTGGATTGGCTGAGTGTCGGCAACACGAACAGGGAACTGAAAATTAATGAAGCGCGCCAGTTGCTCGGTTACGCCATGCAAGCACTTACTCCGCTCAATCGCATGGTGGTTACCCTACGGGAGATCGAGGGCCAGAGCCTGAAAGAGGTCAGCCAAATAACCGGCCTGACCACGGCGAACGTCAAGATTCGTAGTCACCG
>CAZSYW010000299.1:0-3039 GCA_964611315.1 uncultured Rhodospirillaceae bacterium | reverse complement strand
TTCATCGCGAACTGGCCCGAAAAGACATCAATCGACTGGTCTCCGCTGGTGTGGATGGGTTTCAGATTGACTCGATCTATTCTGATCTCGTGACTCGTTCAAAGAAGCAAGTCCCTTGAAGGCTGCCGATGGCGAAACCGCCGCACTCCTCCGCAAAACACGACGGCAAGACGGCTAAAGAATTGAAAGCTGGTGAATCGGTTGCCGAAGCTATAAAATCAGAATCACCGAAAGTCAAAAACACCAGACATTTCAATTCACGAGGCTGATACAACCGATTGCAGTGCTCCTGTCAGTCATACAAGCTTGACCACTACAAGAAATTTAAATAGAAAACCAGTTCTTTTATAATAGAAAACCGAGCCAATCTATGAATGACCTGTTCATAAGCTACGCGCACATTGATGACCTTCCAATTTCGGAGGATCAGAAGGGGTGGATCACGGAGTTTCAGCGAATTCTAGAGAATCGCTTGGCTCAGTTGATGGGTGAAAAGCCAAAAATATGGAGAGACCAGAAACTATCGGGAAACGATATTTTCGACGAGCACATCGTCGAACAATTTAAGAACACCAAACTTATGGTGTCGATTTTGAGTCCCAGATATATCAAGTCGGAATGGTGTAACAAGGAGATCACTGAGTTTTACCGAAACGCAGAAGAAAGTGGAGGTATTGCCATTGCGGGAAAGTCGCGTGTACTGAAGGTGGTCAAGACACCCTATGATCCTGACGAAGTTCAGCCTGAGTTGCGGCGAGTCTTTGGCAGTGTGCTTGGCTTCAACTTTTACGATTTTGATGACGATTCAGGCAAGGTTGTCGAGTATAACGAGGCCTTTGGAAAAGAGGCCAGGCAGAACTATTTCAGCCGCATCTACGATCTGGCTTATGAGATTTGTGAAATCCTGAAACAAACCGACAGCGGCGATACTGATGAATCCGTCATCGCCGCCCCAAAAAAAGGTGCGAAGACGGTCTATCTTGCAACAGTGACCGCTGATCGCAGTGAGGAACGCGAAAATATCGTCCGCGACCTGCGTGAGCGAGGTCATGTGATTCTGCCCGACAGCCAGCTGCCGCTTAACGCCGCCGAGGTCGACTTGAAAGTAGGTCAATACATGGAACGGGCGGATGTTGCCATCCATCTACTCGGTGCTAGCTATGGAATGATCCCGGAAGCGGGCGACAAGTCAGTCATCGAAACGCAAATCAGATTATCCGCAGTGGAAACAGCGAAACGCGGAATCGAGCGCCTGGTCTGGCTGCCGAACGAACTGCAGACTACGGAGGAAAAACAAACCGACTTTGTCGAGCGCCTACGGGTCGATCCCGCAACTTATCAGAAAACCGACTTTGTTGAGGGCACCTTCGAGAATTTCAAGGGCTTGGTCATCGACCACTTCATCGAAAAGAGAAGCCGTGTTGACACTCCGATGCAGGATGAATCGGGTGAGGGGCCGAGAGTGGTGTACCTGATGGCGCCACCGGATGATGAAGAAAAGATAGAGACCATCGAGGATTACTTGTTTGAGAACGGTTTGGAGGTGGTCATCCCCGTGTTCACTGGCACCGAGGCCGAGGTCTCTGAGGCGCACATGGAGAACCTCCGAATTTGTGACTCCGTGTTGATCTATTTCGGTTCGGCCACCCGGCAGTGGGTCAACATGAAGCTAAACAACATGATCAAGGCATCCGGCCAGGGCCGAACGTTGCCTATTCGCGAGAAAGTGATTCTCATCGCGCCGCCGGATTCCCGTCACAAGGAGCGGTATCGCTCGCATTTGGCTGAGATTATCCAAATCCCGGATGGAGATCTTGGTCCGCTGGATTCATTTATCACCAAGGTCAAGAGTAAGGATTAATGCACCATGTTCGAAGGCAATCCATTCCCCGGTCTGCGTCCGTTTGAATTCGACGAAAACTACCTGTTCTTCGGACGCGAAGAACAGGTGGCTCAGCTGCTTCAGCGACTGGGCAACACACGTTTCCTCGCTGTGGTCGGTGCATCCGGTAGCGGCAAATCATCGCTTGTCCGGGCTGGACTGCTCCCTGAACTGCATGGCGGCACCATGACCAGCACTTCCATCGCCTGGGAGCTTTCCATTATGCGTCCCGGTGGCGATCCCTTGACCAAGCTTGCCCAAGCCCTGGTTGAATCGAATTTATTCGGCGATGTCAACGAGGAGAATGTATTGCAGACACGAGCCACTCTCAGCCGCAGTGGCCTGGGGCTCATTGAAGCGTATCGTCAATCCGACATTGAGGAGGGTTCAAACCTTCTTTTACTGGTGGATCAGTTTGAGGAAATCTTTAGGTTTCGCCAAAGTGGGGACAAGGCAGGTCAGGAAGCCTCTCACTTCATCCAGTTGTTACTGGAGACCGCCCGCCAAAAAGATATTCCCATCTTCATCATCCTCACAATGCGTTCAGATTTTCTGGGCGACTGTGCGGAATTCAAGGGCTTGGCGGAGGCGGTCAACGAGGGGGAATACCTGATCCCTCGTCTTAATCGCAAACAACGTGCGCGGGCTATCGAAGGCCCGGTGAAGGTTGGTGGTGCTGAAATCTCTCCACGATTAAAACAACAGTTGCTGAATGATATCGGGGACGATCCAGACCAGTTGCCAATCCTGCAGCACGCCCTAATGCGCATGTGGGATTATTGGCTTAATAATGCGAATCGGGAACAGGCCTTGGATCTTGATCATTACAACGGCATCGGTCGAATGACTGAAGCTTTGTCGCGTCATGGCGACGAAGTTTATGAAGAGTTGCCCGATGACGATCATCGGCTGCTGTGCATGAAGCTGTTTAAGGCAATAACTGAAAAACAAGGTGATGGACGTGGCGTTCGTCGTCCGCTGCCTTTTAGTGAAATTGATGAAATTACCGGCCACCAACGCGAAAAGATACTAACCGTGATTGATGCCTATAGGCCAATCGGGCGAACATTCATCATGCCGGGTGAGAACGTCAAAATACACGACAAGATTATTATTGATATTTCACATGAAAGCCTCATGCGCGTTTGGCAGCGCTT
>CAZSYW010000298.1:0-3040 GCA_964611315.1 uncultured Rhodospirillaceae bacterium | reverse complement strand
ACTACACTGAGCAGACCTCATGGATGCTGTTCTTGAAATACCTCGACGATTTGGAGCAAGAGAAGGCTCTGGAAGCCGAGCTACGGGGCAAAACCCATCAAACGATCATTGCTACAGAACACAGATGGTCAAAATGGGCGGCGCCAAGGACTGCCGACGGAGACTTCGACCACAACAACGCCCTTACCGGCGTTGACCTCATTGAGTATGTGAACGATGAGCTATTTCCGTATCTGGCAGGCTTTAGGCAACGGGCCGAAAGCGCAGACACAATCGAATACAAGATCGGCGCAATATTCACGGAAATAAAAAGCAAATTCCAGAGCGGTCACAGCTTGCGTGACGCCTTGGAGCAGATCGACGACCTCCACTTCAAATCACAGCAGGACAAGCACGAACTCTCGGAATTGTACGAAGTCAAGATAAAGAGGATGGGCAATGCCGGGCGCAATGGCGGTGAGTATTATACTCCCCGCCCGCTGATCAGGGCCATGATCAGAGTTGTAAAACCTGAGATCGGCAACACCATATACGACGGTGCCGTGGGCTCAGCAGGTTTTCTGTGTGAGGCCAATGACTACATGCGTGACGGCGCTGACCTTTCCACGAACGAACTCGATCTCCTGCAAGAGCGAACCTTCTATGGCAAGGAGAAGAAGAGCCTTGCCTACGTCATTGCCACTATGAACATGATCCTGCATGGAATCGAAGCCCCGAATATTGTCCGCACAAATTCACTGGAAGAGAATATCGCCGATATCCAGGACAAGGACTGCTTCGACGTTGTGCTGGCAAATCCGCCATTTGGGGGCAAGGAACGCCAACAGGTTCAGCAGAACTTTCCCATTAGGACCGGAGAGACGGCCTTCCTGTTCCTGCAGCATTTTATCAAGTACCTAAAGGCCGGCGGGCGTGGCGGTATCGTCATCAAGAATACCTTCCTATCAAACTTGGACAATGCCGCTGTGGGCCTGCGCAAGGAATTTCTGGGGACCTGCAATCTCCACACTGTCCTCGACATGCCCGGCGGCACCTTTCAGGGTGCGGGGGTGAAAACAGTCGTCTTGTTCTTCGACAAGGGAACGCCCACCAAGAAGGTCTGGTTCTATAAGTTCGATCCGGGCCGCAAGCTTGGCAAAACCAAACCTCTGAATGACGACGATCTGGTCGAGTTCGTCGAACTACAGAAAACCTTCTCCGAGAGCGAGAAATCATGGTCGGTGGACATTGCGGACGTTGATCCCGATACCTTTGATCTGTCCGTGAAGAATCCCAACGAACCCGAAGAAGCTCCCCTGCGTGATCCCGAAGAGATAATGGACGAAATGGCGGCGTTGGATGCGGAGAGTGCGGAGATATTGCAGAGCATCAGGGGGTTACTGTGAAGATGGGGTGGCAATCAGCAAAACTTGGTGACGTTTGTAGTTTTGAGGGGGGTACGCAACCTCCGAAATCGCAGTTTGTTAGCTCTCCTCAAGACGGGTACATCCGCCTTCTTCAAATACGGGATTTCAAGTCAGACGATAAAACTGTTTACGTACGAGATACCCCAAAGAATAAGACATGTAATGAAGATGACATAATGATCGCTCGGTATGGTGCTTCGGTCGGGCAAATTCATAGAGGGAAAAAAGGTGCATATAACGTTGCGTTGATAAAGACCTGTCCAGACCTCTGCCGCATCAACAGAGATTTCTTTTATTATTATTTGACGTCCCCGTTGTTTCAGAAGCCGCTTCTGGCGACATCGGCTCGCGGCGCTCAGGATGGTTTTAATCGTAGCGATATTTCTCCATTCTCACTTCTCCTTCCACCGCTCCCCGAACAGCGGCGCATCGTCGCCATTCTCGATGAAGCCTTCGACGGCATCGCCACTGCCAAAGCCAATGCAGAAAAGAACCTCGCCAATGCCAAGGAGTTGTTCGAGAGCTACCTGAACTTTGTCTTTACCGAGAAGGGAGAGGGGTGGGTGGAGGCTACGCTTCAACAAGTGGCAACAATTATCATGGGGCAAAGCCCACCCGGCGCATCATATAACGCGGATTATCGCGGTGTGCCGCTTATCAATGGACCAGATGAATTTGGCGGTCTTGATCCGTTCAGTGAGACATTGGACACAAAATTCACCACTGAGCCAACTAAAATGGCGGAAAAGGGGGACCTTATTTTGTGTGTTAGAGGGTCAACCACTGGGCGAATGAATATTGCGGGACACAATGCTTGCATAGGGCGCGGCGTAGCAGCAATACAGCCTAATATTCAGGACGACAAAAAGTGGATATACCGATTTATTAGTTTTAACAGGGATGCAATACATAAATTGGGAATTGGCTCTACTTTCCCGAATGTTTCCTCTTCAAAATTGAAGGATTTGCTAATTCCATTTCCTCCACAGGATGTACGAAAAGAATTTACTAAGGGTATAGAGAGACTAGGACTACAAACTCAACAACTCCGAACCGCTTACCAACAAAAGCTCACTGATTTCACCGAACTCAAGCAGTCCATCCTCCAGAAAGCCTTTGCGGGCGAGCTGCATTAACGGCTGGCCTGATTAATGAATCCGAAACCCGTGCTGAGCTCATATACCCTGCCATAAGGGAAGCGGGCTGAGGCATCATTGATGGCAGCCGGGTACGGCGGGAGTTTCAAATTACCCTGGGTCGGCTGCAGGGCGCAGAGCAGCGCTCCAAGAGCGATATCGGCGACTATGTCCTGACCTACCGTGTTCACAAACTTGCTGTCATCGAGGCCAAGGCGCGTGATATGGCCGATACCGAGGGCGCTGGTCAGGCTAAGCAATATGCCAACAAGCTAGATATCCGCTTCACCTACTTAACCAACGGCGAGGGCATCTACCAGGTCGATATGGCCATTGGCGAAGAGACCTACGTCAGCCAGTACCCTAGCCCTGATGTGCTTTGGGACCTCTCATTCTCCGAGCAGAGTGGATGGCGGGATCACTTTGCTGCCGTCCCCTATAATGACAGGGGTGGTACATTTTTGTCCCGCTACTATCAAGACACCGCCATTGACCGTG
>CAZSYW010000297.1:0-3047 GCA_964611315.1 uncultured Rhodospirillaceae bacterium | reverse complement strand
AGGAGCCAGTCCAGTGGCTGGGACGCAAGACACTGCATAACCGGCTATTGCCCTTATCGGACGATCTTGCCAGCGACTACCTGCACAAAATCCGATACCGTCTGTCCACTACAGATCCATGGCGTTTTGTCAAAGCGGATCGGCGGCATGACCTATTACAGGAACTCCGCAATTCTGTGGAACAAATTTTGAGCAGGGGTCGGGAGCGAGGAGCCGACAATTATGATTTGTGGGAGTACATGCATATACATAACCTGTCACGGCACTACTCTTTTCCAATGATTCAATCAGTACGTACGTGGGCGGAGTGCCGCGCACCCGGTTTATCAAATAACCTATTCGATATATCCATTCGGTTACCTGCCACTGAAAAAGTAAATTCCGATGCCTATTTAGGTGCCCTTAGACAAATGTCTCCGTCTCTAATGGCAATCCGAAATGCTAATACAAATATCAACGCAGGGATGAGGTATCAGCATCAAAGTTTTACTCGGGCAGGTCGGTATTTTTCCAATCGATTATTTGGGACTAAATTTTTGCTAGGACCCACCCACGATCAGCGTTCTTGGCCAAGACCCTCGCAAATACTAGCGGCAAGCAAAATATTGCAAGAAGCAATAATTAAATTGCCGAAATCTGATCTTCTATCGACATTAAGTTTTTTAGATTTGGATGCCATTTCTACTATCGTATCAGAACACCAGAGGGGATCGCACGATCATGCGATCGCACTCTTCATGTTACTTACTATAGAACGCGCGCTGGCACAGATGGTTTAGCCTGTCCGCCATGAATACCCATGCCTCGACATCAATCATTGCATTTCCATTTGTAGGCGACACGGTCGGTGGGAGTCACCTATCAACGCTGCTGTTGATGAAAGAGCTGTCCCAGTTTGGATTTCGGCCCATCGCTTTGGTTCATGATGATGGTCCGCTAACTCACTATTTTACTTCGAATGGGGTTGAGTTCCTCCAAACTGGCTTACCCTATTTTGATTTTCGGAAGGGTGGCATCATGGGGCTCGGATGCGCTCTCGCGATTGCTCCCAAAATCACTACTTTTCTGAGGCGCAACAACATTGCCCTTGTGCATGTTAATGATGGACGGATGATCGCGAGTTGGACATTTCCGGCCATACTAGCCAAGCGTCCCGTAGTAGTGCACGCACGTCAACCTTGGTCAAAGTCCCGACTTACTTATGCTTGCTTCCAAATCGCAAATGCACGAATAGCGATCTCTTCCTACGTCCACAATAGTATGCCTGAAAAAATCAGAGCAAAGACAACACTGATCAGCAACCCATTTCAGACAACCGTCATCGGCCAGACCAAATCCAGGACCCATGTTACAGAAACAGTAGAACGGCCTCGGAGACCCGTCATCGCTTTTATTGGCACGCTCATGGAACGAAAACGCCCATCCGTGTTCCTAGCTGCGGCCGCCGAAATATCCCAGTTCATGAATGCCGAATTTGTATTACTTGGGCGTGAAACTCCTATCTTGCCGGCCCTCAAAAAACAAGTGACTGAACTCGGGCTTGAGGGCCTGGTCACATTTGCCGGATTTAGAGACGACGTTAACACTTTGCTGCCGGGCTACGATCTGTTAATCGCCCCAGCAGTTAATGAGGCCCATGGCCGTGTCTTAGTCGAAGCAATGCTGAGCCGGGTTCCGGTAATAGCTGCCAATTCCGGAGGACATAAAGAAATTGTTCAGGACCGCAAAACCGGATTGCTGGTCGCCCCAGACAATCCTACTGCTTTTTCTTCCGCAGTAGATCTCCTGTTTAACGAAAGTGGTTTCAGGGACAAAATTGTGGAAAATGCGTGGTTGTGGGCTAGCTCAGCGTTTTCCGCCCGACATCACGCCAGCCAGGTCGTACAAATTTATCGTAATTTATTGAAGGCCCCTTGACTCAACGCATTACGATAGTCATCGAAAGCTTACGCGGCGGAGGCGCACAGCAGGTCGCCACTGCTCTGGCTAACATGTGGGCCGATCGTGGTGACATCGTCACCGTCATCACCTTCCTCCGAGCGGAAAGCGATGTTTTTTCCTTAGATCACCGGGTTCGCCGAATATCAATCGGAGGCGCACAAAAATCACGTAACGCTGTTTCGGCTCTGTTTGCGAATTTTAAAAGGGTATGGCGTTTGCGCGCAGCGATCATTTCTTCCCAATCGCAATCCGTGATCAGTTTTGTTGGCTCAACTAATATTCTAACCATATTGGCAACCCGTGTTACTGGCGTACGGGTCTGTATAGCAGAACGCAATGACCTTGGACGGCAATCACTGGCAACACCGTGGGAGTTTTTAAGGAGACACACTTATAAGTCAGCAGATCTCATTACTGCCAACTCCAAACATACCGTTAGGCAGCTAAATGTGACATTCCCCAACAAAGACATCTGCTGGACACCAAATCCCATCCGGGCTTCAGGACACGGGCACGGGCACGGGCAAGAGTTAAAAAATGACAAGCCGTATATCGTTGCCGCGGGCCGCCTTCACAGACAAAAAGGATTCGATATTCTTTTACGGGCGTTCGCCCAGTTCCGCAACTCGCACCCCCAAGTGGAACTCTTGATTCTAGGGGAGGGCGATGAACGTGTGAAGCTGGAATCCCTTATTCGCTCATTACATCTTGAGCCTTCTGTGAATCTAATGGGGTTTGTGAAGGACCCATTCCCGTATTATAGGGGTGCAGTATTTTTGGCGCACCCCGCTCGGTACGAAGGTCTTCCCAATGTTGTTTTAGAAGTTATGAGCATGGGTGTGCCCGTGGTTGTTACGGATACACAGCCGGGCATTTTGGACTTTGTAAAGCACGAAAAAACAGGGCTAGTGGTGCCAGGCGAGTCGGTGCGTTGTCTAACAGCAGCAATGCGGCGCCTGTGCGACGATGCAACACTCCGTGCCCAGCTTGGCAATGCCGCCCGTGAGGCTATCCGGCCCTGCTTACCGGGCCAAGCAATAAAAACGTGGGATACTGTAATTCAAAAACTCGACAGCTCAGGATAACAACGTGGATAAATTTCCCAT
>CAZSYW010000296.1:0-3066 GCA_964611315.1 uncultured Rhodospirillaceae bacterium | reverse complement strand
TCAAAAGCCGAGGGTTCTGAAGCAAGCAACGAATGATCTCAACCCGCTGGCGTTCACCCACAGACAACGAACCTACATAACGCTTTGGATCAAGCGCCAGGCCATAGGCGTTGGAAACTTCTGTGATCTGATAATCTAGGTCCGCGCCAACCACTCCTTTGTTCATCCCCAGAGCTATATTTTCGGCTACGCTCAAAGCTTCAAATAAGGAGAAATGCTGAAATACCATACCGACGCCCTGGGCACGCGCCTCAAAGGGACGCGACGGAGAATACGGTATGCCACTGAAACGCATAGTCCCGTGATCCGGACGCAGAATACCGTAGATCATTTTTACTAAAGTCGATTTACCGGCGCCATTTTCCCCAAAAAGCGCATGAATTTCACCCGGCATAATAGAAAGATTGACGTTGTCATTCGCGATCACGCCAGGAAAGCTTTTAGTAATCCCGGACATTTCCAGTAAAGGAGTGTGGTTCATCCTTCCCCCTGCGCTATCGGTGCGCGGGCTTTTAGCTCCCCGATTACGGCAGCGCCTTTCAATCGCAACAAAAAATCAGCCGCTAGGGAAATTGCAATTTCCGCAGGCTCTTTGCCATCAAGTTGGTCAAGACCTATCGGGGCGTGCAAGCTGGAAACAATCGAGTCCGTAAACCCCGCCTCGCGGAACTTACGGACAAACCGTGCCCGCTTAGTTTTGGAAGCGATAACGCCGGCATAAATAAAATCCCCCCGGGTAAGGACCGCCTGACACACGTCAAAGTCTATAGCATGGGAGAAGGTCATAACCACGTGCCAACTGCCGGGTGGAGCATATTGCACTGCATCTGCGGGATTTGCTGATATCAGTTGATGTACACCTATGGGAATGGGGGCGGGATAACGCTCCGAAACAGTATCAACCCAATAAATTTCAAACGGCAACCCTTCAAAAGCGCGTACCACCGCACGTCCTACGTGTCCGGCACCATAAAGGAACAGTATCTCACGGCACTGGCCAAGGGGCTCGAGAAACCATTCGTCCACTGCCATGGCAGTTCGAGGACGTTTCCCGGAGAGCATTTCCTGCACCACACTCCGTACGCGTGGCGGCCACTTACTAACACCTGCCTCGCGGTTACCGCTGTACTCCATCGGGTATCCTGCCGATAAGGGGCGCAGAAGAATATCGTTCTCCGATTGAGCTCTAACTATGTTAACAATTACGGATGCTTCCGCCGCTGTCAGTCGCTCGAATAACAACCATACCCTTCCCCCACAGCATTGACCCAATGCTGGACCTAATGGAAAATCCCGTCGCCACCGTTGCCAGCCATCGCCCAAGGCATCGGAGGTAGCTAACAGCATGCCCCGCGCCGTTTTTAGCGCCGCCAGCTCTAACGCACCACCACCGACAGTTCCGGAAAAACCGCTTCTGGTTATAGTCATGGTACTACCACTACGGCAAGGAGCTGAGCCTACCGCCTTGATCACACTTACCCGGACAATGCCACTATTGTCTTCCAGCGCCTTGGAAAGATCTAGTAGCCACCCGTTACTCATGCAGCAGCCTCCGAGAGGTCTCTCACGCGCCCGACAGCGGCAAGGACACGCTCTGGGATCGCCGGTGTGTCAAGGCTCGGATAATGCTGACCATTGCCCGAAGCACTAACGGCATCCGACATTGCCATAAATGCAGAGATGGCTAGCATTAATGGCGGTTCGCCTACTGCTTTTGAACGGTGAATCGTTGGCTCTGCATTTTCACCTTTTTTCCAGATCTCCATTCGCATATCTGGTGCTCGATCACCGAGTGTTGGGATCTTATAGGTCGAAGGGGCATGTGTTTTTAGGTGACCGTTTTTATCCCACCAAAGTTCTTCCGTAGTCAGCCATCCAACTCCCTGAACAAAACCCCCTTCAATCTGGCCGAGATCAATAGCTGGATTCAGTGACTTTCCTACATCATGCAGAATATCAACCCTGAGCAAGCGATTCTCTCCAGTCAGGGTATCAATAACTACCTCGGTCACTGCAGCACCATAGGCGAAGTAATAGAATGGACGGCCTTTCGCTTGTTGTTTATCCCAGGTAATCTTTGGGGTCGCGTAAAACCCAGTCGCCGAAAGCGGCACCCGAGCTCTATAGGCTTCACCAACAAGGTCTCCAAAGGCAATCTCAACCTTTCCAATCTTTACGCGTCCAGGCAAAAAAACGACCTGCTCAGGGTCTATCTGCCACCGTTCCGACGCAAATACCCTGAGCCGCCCTTTAATTTTGTCACAAGCGTCCCGCGTCGCCATGCCATTAAGATCCGATCCGGCGGAAGCAGCCGTGGCAGAAGTATTAGGTACTTTTCCGGTATGAGTTGGGGTGATTTTAATTTGATCAATATCAACCTGGAATGCAGACGCTGCAACTTGCGCCACCTTCGTAAACAAGCCCTGGCCCATCTCCGTACCGCCATGGTTCAGGTGGATTGAGCCATCACTGTATACGTGTACCAAGGCGCCCGCTTGATTCAAAAAAGAAAGGGTGAACGAAATACCAAACTTTACCGGAGTGAGTGCGAGGCCCCGTTTTAGGATTGGGCTATTTTTATTCCACTCGTGAATTTTCTTTCGTCGGTTTTCATAGTCGGACTTCTCAGCAAGCTCCGTAACTAAGCTATCGATAATACAGTCCTCAACCCGCATATCATAGGGCGTTACCGAACGATCACCAAGATCTCCCGGTGGATCATAAAAATTTGCGCGTCGTACACTGAGAGGGTCCATGCTTAGATGGTGTGCAATTTCATCGATAACACGCTCAATTCCCAACATACCTTGCGGTCCACCAAAACCACGAAACGCCGTGTTCGATACGGTATGAGTCTTACAGCGATACGAAGTAATGCACACGTTCTGTAGGGAATAGCAGTTGTCCGCATGAAACATCGCGCGGTCACAAATCGGAACTGAGAGATCGTATGACATACCGCAACGGACGGCGTGATCAAGTTTAGCCCCTAGAATTCGACCATCAGCACCAAATCCAACCTGGTAATCTATACGGAAATCATGCCTTTTTCCGGTAATTATTATA
>CAZSYW010000295.1:0-3086 GCA_964611315.1 uncultured Rhodospirillaceae bacterium | reverse complement strand
AAGTTAAAAAAGCGCAACTCATGGGCGCATTTCGAGATCCTGTTCAACGTCCAGCTGCTGCTGAATAGAGCTTTTGAGGGTCACCGCTGCCCCGTACAAAGACGCACCGTGCGGATTACATCCCAACCACATTTGCAGACACCTTTCCTAAAAATTTCTTACAGAGACTTTCGCTCTTGTGGTAAGCCGCTCCAGGTGGTGACCCCCTACTTTCCTCTGCCGTCGCCCCAAGGGCGCTAATTTATTCGTCAGCACGGGAAAAACTTTGCACTTTTGCAAGGTTGTCTATCAGAGATGCCATATGTGCACGAACCTGCGGCATTCTAGGACTGCGCCGCAACGTCTGTTCATCCATGTAGAGAGCCCGACTTACTTCAAGCTGCAATACGTCAACTCCGTGCTCTGGACGACCGTAATGTTTTGTAACAAATCCACCGGCGTAAGGCGCATTGCGGGCAACTCTATACCCCTGCCCAGCAAGGACCGCCTCGACCTTGTCGATTACGTGCGGGGAACAGGAACGACCGTATTGATCCCCCAAGACCATGTCGAAATCCGGTTCCGACCGACCCGCGTACAACTGCGACGGCATTGAATGGCAGTCAAGCAAGACAACATGCCCGAACTGCTCGTGAGCCTTCCTGAGTAATTGACGCAACATTCTGTGGTATGGGAAGTAATAGGTCAGCAACCGTTTGCGGGCCGCAGAAATCGGTAAAGACTGCGGATATATTTCAGCCCCACTCGCGTTAAGCCGAGGGATTACCCCTAAGCCCGAACGGACCCTCTCCGATTGTTTATCAACATAACCCGGCAGCGTACCCCCAAATATTTTCCAGTCTATTTCCGTAGGACTACGATTGACATCGACAAAAGAACGCGGAAATAACGCACAAATTAGCGGGACCCCAAACGATGGAGCGTCGACAAACAGCTCATCAACATAGCAGTCCTCTGAACGTCGCAACGCAGTAACGTTAAGCCGGGCCATGCTCAAAAATTCGGGAAAGTAACAGCGACCACTATGTGGCGAAGCGATCACCAAGGCTGAAGCCTGAAAGTCAGGAGCGCATAGCGATATTCCACTATTAGAGGGCTTTACCGGGCTCACATTGTGTTCCAATATTCTAGTGCTACACAAGCAACTATAGACCCTTATCCGCCACGCGCGATATACCTCCAATGACCATGTAATCAACTCCTTGCTCTACGGCGGCATCCGCAAGATGGGTCTCGACATCCCGGATGAACCTGTGGCTGCCGACTAAACCGATTATCAAGAGCCTGGCAACGCTTCAGAGTTCACAGCGTGAAACGTTTTGCTCGTTCTGGAAATAGCTCAAGTACCGCCTAGACCGTCGAGAAATTCAAGTACAGTGTGATCGAAAAGCTTAGGTTGCTCGACAAATGGCCAGTGCCCTGCGTTCGAAATTATTCGAAGCTGGCAGTTGGGCATTTTGTCACGAAAATACTCGTGATATTTGATCGGTGTGAACTCATCTTCATCACCACAGATAGCGAGACTAGGGACGATAATAGAAGGCAAACGACTCATAAGGTCACAAGTATCATCCGCGATCCAATCCTTATACGTAACATGCGGACTACATTGTCCCCTGATCATATTCATTTCATCAATGATCTTTTGCGAGGTACGACTCGCAAAACCCCGACGTGGATTCGATGATGGCAAGTCCTCTCCGTCCGCTGCTCGGCGCGCTGTTTCTATAATCTCTGGGCCAACACGTAGGCGCGCACCAGTGTCGATTAGCAACAACCCTTCAACAGACTTTGGGTAATAGAGCGCGGTGGTAAGCCCAATACCTCCTCCTAAAGAATGGCCGGCCACGACACAGCCTTCCCACTCTAGATGTTTGATCAATCCCGCTACGTAGTGCGCGTAATCGGCTACGCCTCGAAACCCGTCCCCTGTCGATTCTCCATGGCCCGGCAAATCGATTGCAGCCACTTCATGTCGGGTCGATAGAACTCCAAGATGGCGCTCAAAAACCCGCCCGTTACATCCCGTACCATGAATAAAAATAATCCGCCTATTGTTCGCTCTCGCCTGTGAGGCGTAATGTTCGTAGCTAATTTTTAAACCATCAATTGACGCGTATTTCATTGACCTTTCCTATTAGGTAAGGGGAGTTACTTTTGGATTGATTAAGCTGGCCCGCTTCGTACAATTCTCTAGGGACCTTGGTTTATTAAGCCAGATATTCGAAGTTGACCGCTAATCGCCGGTTATATCATATGCCACTCAAAAACCCGGGCTCGCAGTTCATTAACCAGATTGGAACAACTACTAGTCGGAGGTTCAAACCCTTCACGTAAACTGACCTTTCACCATAAATCATTGCAGTTGCTGCAGCAGTATTTGTGCCTCTTTCAGATCAACTGTGCTGAAGCCCTCTGTATACCAATTGTAGATTGGGAAGAGGAGATCATAGGCTTTTTGTCGTTCTTTCCCATTCCCCCATAAGTGTGCCAGAGAGACCGCAGTACGAAGTTCCCAAAGTCTGTTTTTTTGCGACCGTGCCAATTCCAGTGATTCGAGAAAGGGCGCTTCTATTTCTTCAATGTTAGGCCCGTTTTCAGACAGGGCACAAACACCTTTTAATCGAAGAAATTCTGGAAGACGGGATTTGCATCCCAATTTAACACTGGTTGTTAAAGCAAGATCAATTTTCTGCCGTGCAGCGTCATAGCGGCATTCCCTAATCAGGGCATCAATAACTGCACCCAAATAAATCAGTGTCTGCATCCCCGGTGAGATGCTTTCTGTATGATTGAAAGCGCTTTCAATTTTGCCGAGGGAACCGGACTCTCCCCGACGATGTTCGGCCCATCCAGAAAAAATCAACCCTCCCGACTCTAAAAGAGGAAATCCTTTCTCTGTTGCTATTTTAATCTGATCCGTCGCATGTTTCTCTGATTGTTTAGGATCGTTGAGTTCAAAGAATATCTCTCCAGCTAGCCAATGGACATGGGCAACTCCGTATGGAAAGTCGAGGGTTTCCGCATGGGCAACGGCTTCATGTATCAATTCAGCGCTCCGATCGGCAAATCCTTGGTAGTTTTGC
>CAZSYW010000294.1:1189-3132 GCA_964611315.1 uncultured Rhodospirillaceae bacterium | reverse complement strand
GGAAGGTCAAGCAAGCTGCGTACGAGTTGCGCAGGAAAATTCGCTCCAGCAGTAACTGACCCGCCTACAGATCCACTGAACCTTGGTCCCGCGTCAATGACACGTGGCGTCTTTCCCCCTAAAAGGATGATATCGAGGTCGCATGCTCCGTCTACCCCAAAGGCGCTAACCACTCTACTGCTGTACTTCAGAACGCGTTTATCTTGATCGATTTTGTGGCCGGTGGACGTTGGCCAGAGAGGGTTGCGCAACTGGCGAATGCGGGCGCAAACATCAAGAGCGAGGCCCTTCTTGGCGATGACGTCTACATCGTAGACAGGGCCGGAAAAATAAGGGGTTGCCATGAACCCCTCCAGCGCCATATTTGCTGTCTCCAAGGCCCTTAATGTCGCATCCAAAGGGCCAGTGCCGCAAAATCGATTTGGTAGCAGCATCTCAAAATCGTTACGCGCCCCATCAAGGATACATACCCCGCGGGATCCACTGCTAGATCGTGGTTTCAATACTACCTTTTGTTCGGGATACCCTAAGGATGCCAAAGCCCTTCCTAGCCCGGTCTTTCCATCGATACGATGAAATGGTCCGACGTCAATCCCTGCAGCTTCCAACGTGTGCAGCATACGAAACTTGTCCACCATCATTGGCACAACGTCCGGGTTGCCCACTGAACATCGCACGCCTATCTTCTCAAACTCTTTGTGCTCTTTGGCAATAATTTCTGTTTCTGCATCCGACAAACTCAGCAATACGTTTGCTTTAGTCTCCACCAAAAGAGCACGCATCGCGTGCGACCAATCTGTGGGGGCTTCCCTGGCGCTGGGAATCACTCGGAAATGATCGCACAACAACCGCCCATGAGCTTGCGGGTCGGCATCGGTACCCACTAAAATACATTGAAAGTCACCTGCCGTTCGTAGCCCATCCAATATGTCAAATATCAACCTCCCACCGACACACGTGGTAACTATGGTGAAAACCTTCTGTTTCCCGGACGCAGCCATAGCGTTTCAATATGAACCAAGAAGGGTTGAGCCCGTCCTTAAAAATCGACCATCGGGATCCACATCCAGTCGTGCACGAGGCTGCGTATGAGGGCCGATTACCCTGCGGTTCGCATCGCGAAGAAGGCAACCCGACGACGTGTCACCTCTCTTGATTAAATATCTAAGTGAAATTCGGGGGTTATCCTCGTCGTTATACCCAGTGCCGTGTAATGTGAGGCAATGAAAGCAAAACCCAGAACCGGCCCCACCAACTGCCGTGATATCTTCACATCTTTCGTGGTTCCCGAGATTGTCACTATAAAACCAATATTTTCTATCTAGCTGAGATCGGCGCAGGGAGTGCGGATACACAGTCATACCGAGAACGTGACTACCTTTCAGAAGGCGTAATGGTGAGGAACTTTTCTCCACCTCGTCCAAATATAAATAGACAGTAACAAAATCGGACTCTGAGCGGGTTTTGTCCTGGTGAAAATCGGTGCAAAGGAAGTATTGAATATTCTGAAATTGATCCCTGACATAGGGATTTAGATTCGGCCTCCCTACCTCTGATGTTTCTTCTAAAATCCAAGCGGGGACCGCCCGTCGGGGCGTAGATCGGATGATGGATTTTTTTTGCACTTGATAATCTGCACCACAAAGCTGGCTGCAAACGTCTCGAAACGACTGATTATCCTCAATAAACGAGAGATCAAGTTCGGAAGAAATAAGCAGGTTATGGTCATTGGTGCCGGGTGCATAACGTTCCCAGCGGCCATGCTTAGCGAACTCGTCTGGTGACGAGTAGAAGATATCGTGCATGATGGGTTGGCGCTCGTCGATCCAGGCTCGGAGGCTTTCAGCTTTTATCGGATCCAGTAACAAGCCTAAATCGGCGCAACCGTTTGTCGAAAAATTTTTTAAATCCAAAGGTAGCCCCACGTTATCTATGCGGGGGCT
>CAZSYW010000294.1:0-1176 GCA_964611315.1 uncultured Rhodospirillaceae bacterium | reverse complement strand
GCGGCCGGCGTTTCACCGTCATCAGGCGCAGGTACTAGGGTTGCCTCAAGCGCTGTTATACAAGAGCGTGCGAGGGCGACGATAGGATCGGTGTCTGTGGCACTGGCGGTTTGGTCGTCGATTCCTAAGCCCACGACTGCAAGGAATTCGGGCTCAGGTCCGTAACTCGTATTTTCTAAGCGAACAGTTGATAGTTCTGGCATGTCCGGAAACAATTCAACAATAGCTAAGTGTGTCGCAGACCACCAAGTCGGCCCTTCTGCACTCGAATCAAAGGGCTTGCCATCGCGCAGTACAGTGATATGTGCTGAGCATTTCCCGTCAGAAAGTGTTTCTAAGCTCAAGGACTCAAAGGTCAAGCGTGTGAATGTACGGTTCGAACGGCGCTTGACTAAATCCACTATTTCAGCATCCGTTACGCCCTTACGAGTGTCAGCCAGCGCCTTAAATTTTCGAAAGACTTCATCGATGCTCGTCTCCGCAAGATCGGTAAACCCTAACTCCTTTAGGCGTTTTCGAAGCGCATGACGGCCCGAGTGCTTCCCCATTACCAGCCGACTTCCCGCAACGCCGATACTCTGTGGAGTCATAATTTCATAGGTCTGTTTGTGAACGATAATGCCGTGCTGGTGGATACCGCTTTCATGTGCGAAGGCGTTGGCGCCTATTACAGCCTTATTAGGGGGAACCTTGAAACCAGTTGCTTGGGAAACAGCCCGGGAAACCTTTGATAATTCTTCAGTTCGGACACGAGTGCTTACCCGCATATGGTCAGAACGTGTCCGGATGGCCATTACAATTTCCTCAAGTGCAGCGTTGCCCGCGCGTTCTCCAATTCCGTTAATCGTGCATTCTACTTGGCGAGCACCTGAGCCAATGGCGGCAATAGAGTTCGACGTAGCAAGACCCAAATCATCGTGACAGTGGACCGAGAACACCACCTTTTCCATGCCATCCACTCGTTCACGTAATGTCCGTACCAACTCCGAAAACTCAGTGGGCAGCGTATAACCCACAGTATCAGCGATATTCACGGTGGTAGCGCCTGCTTTAATAGCAGCGTCAAAGCACCGACAAAGAAAATCGAAATCACTTCGCGTGCCATCTTCGCAGGCCCACTCAACATCATCGAATAGATTACGGGCATGGCGAACGCTGCCGTCAATCGCTTCTAAC
>CAZSYW010000293.1:0-3136 GCA_964611315.1 uncultured Rhodospirillaceae bacterium | reverse complement strand
AGACGATCTGACTTTTTTCAGGTGGTCGCAGGTTCGATCCCTGCACGGCCCACCATATCTCAGGCATTTACGGGTGTTTTGGAAAAGGGTGTGCGCCAAATGAACCCGATTCCGCCAAACTCATAGCCAACTTCCGTTCTGGAATGGCTGAGTCCAAGACTTACCAAGAGTCTCAAAAAGCACTCATGAATCTAGATTCATACCCTGTATGGGCCGCAATGTTTAGCTGTGAAAGGGGGTAAATCGCTGTATTAAAAAATTGGTTGCGAACAATTTAACGCTGATTCTCTTGTTAAACATCAAACTGAAAATCTAAATTCAGGCTACTGGGTGACATGATGAAAAGCTACACAAGAGGGCAGCGCTCGAGTAGTTATCACCCGTTTATTTGTTTCATAGATGTACTTCTTTCTAGTCAATCGCTTTGATTTGTTTTCGCCGCTCAGTTAGAGCTCGTGTTCGTTTGGTGCCCACCGAAATTCTGGCGCATAAGCGCTAGCGCCGTCTGAGCTATGGAGTCAATAATTTCTGGCTCCTCTCGGGCTCGCATCGCCGAATCAATGCATGGTGTTGGGTGATGAACGCTAGTTAACTCTCTGAGAAGACTTATCGTCTCGCTCCGTGATATTAACTGAGGTTGCTCAAAATCGTTTGACTCCAAACAGTCTATCAAGCAATTAAGCAGATTCGACTGGATGATGCTGCCTTTCGACCAGGTTTTTAGGGTTTGAAGAATTTGTTGTTGGTTAAAACCGTGAGCGAAGTATAGAGATAGCCCCTCAGCTAGACTTTGCATCATTCCGTATTCGATAGCATTGTGTAGTCCCTTCGCGAGGTGGCCAAATCCTGTTTCTGGGTAATAAGTGTAGTTGCCACCCAAAGCTTCAAGCCATGGCACTATTCTGGGAAAGATCTGGGTCTCGCAACTTACACTCATCGGAGGGCCATCTTGCGCACCTAAAAGCCCGCCACTGCACCCGACGCTGACGAATCGGATGCCATCTTCACATAGTTTTTTGTGGCGCCTCAGAGTGTCTGAAACTGCTGAGTTCCCGCCATCGATCACTATATCTCCTGCTGCGAGCAGTGGGGATAGGTCATCTAGGCACGATGAGACGTTTATTGCCGGTATCATTAGCCAGATTACTCGCGGCGCTGGTAAACCCTCTATCAACTCGATGAGCGAGTTCACGAGAACAAGGTTTTCACTGCGAGCCTCAGAAATCGCGGTTTGCACGGCAATGGTACTGCTGTCGAATCCAACTACAACACCGTGAGTCGCCAATAACTTTGACATCGGTAGACCCATACGACCGAGGCCGACCAAACCAATCCTTGAAGTGTTCATTTAATACCTAAAGTTGTGAGTCACGGGTGCAAGCATCTTGGGCCACATAAAAAGCACCGATAACGCCTGTCTGGCCTACAAGGGTGCTCTTCTTTACCGGCGGAATCGGCCGATTGATTGAGTATTTCGCTATTTGATTAGGGCTAGGAATAATTGAGGAAAATTGCTCGGTTCCGAGTGAGCCCATGATGATGATAACGTCAGGATCATACATATTAATCAAGTTTCCAAATGCAATGGCGTTGATTTCCCGCAGCTCATTCAAGTTATGACTCGTCAGGACATGGGAGAAAATATCTTTTGCGGATTTATATTCAGTCGTGCCGAACCGTTTTTCAATTCCATCCCCAGACGCTAGTGATGCCCAACAATTATTGTGGTTGGTGCAGGATTGCTGAGGAGTAAAGTTGGAAAGAAATATCTGGTGACCGGCTTCAATGCGCCCCTCTAAAATTGTGCCATTGTTAATTACCGAAACACCGATTCCCGTGCTCAATGATACCAAGCAGAAATTATTTTGATCCTGACCGGCACCCTCAAAAACCTCTCGGTGGGCAGCCATATATAAGTCGTTCCGTATTACAAAAGGTAAGTCAATCTGGGAAAACACCTCATTGAAGTCCACACTCTCGGCAATATTGAGTGGCCGACTTCCCTCCATTACATTCCGACTAGTCGGACCGGGTACACCAATCGCCGCTATATTTATTGAGCGATAGCGTGAACAGCACTCCAATACCAAGGTTTTCAATTGGCTTAGGAAATCTTTCTCAGTTGGCAACTCGAGGACCTCGAGAGGATAGGCTGGACCCGCGATTGGATCAAATATCCCATACCGGAGTCTTGTGCCTCCAAGGTCGATTGCAAGAATCATGGTGTCTGGATAGTGCTGCCGATATTAGTTCGGGATAAGCCAATGCCGTACGCGGAATTAGCAGTGTCCTAGCAAAAAATTAGGGTATGGAATTAGGAAGGTGTGATCTGAGTTTTAAATCGCCCGAGCGCCACTTACACTTGCCTATTCTTTCCCCCCCCCAGAAGTTTGCGATATTTGACACAAGCTTATCATTTGACCTTGATTCGACTTACCAGTCTTTGAGAAATGGAAACTTTAGTGTTGACATAAATTCTCGCATTTCGAGGGCAAAGTGATCGAATAACTAACCGGGGGTAAGTTCCAACTATACGGCCTAGCCATTGGGCTGGGGATCAATATGCGCGCAAAATTGGATCAGAAAGACGATGCCACTCATCCACCGCAACTACCAAGAAGTTCTACCGCAGTAATGTCACCAATGTGACACCTTTGAATGTGCCAAAGAATCAGTAAAAACTCCTGAGAGTCTGGAAAAAGATCAGGTAAACTCTGAATTCAATGGCACGGTGTTTTTGTATCGGCACTGTAATAACAATGTTTTGGTGAGTTAGGCCATCTGACTTTTAATCAGGTGGTCGCAGGTTCGATCCCTGCACGGCCCACCAGATTTCAGACACTTAGCAGTGTTTTGAAAAAGGGTACCAGATTTCTATTCTGCCGACGCCCGACGACGAAAACTGGGTGTCGCATTCTCACGCGCGGCAATACCACCGCTGCGTTCGGTACCAAACACCTCGATTTCTGGTCGAGTGGGTCTGGGGATATGTGACATCATCCACAGTCTTAGAAGTAAACGTTTGTCAGCCGGATCGACCCCGTTCTCGAAAGCCGTCCGGGCATGTAGGGTCGTAAGGTTGTTCATCACAACTGCTTCGCCGGGCTCTAGCATGAATTCCAGGCAGAATTTCTTG
>CAZSYW010000292.1:0-3140 GCA_964611315.1 uncultured Rhodospirillaceae bacterium | reverse complement strand
GCCTCATCTCCATCACCCCAATTGAGAGTCCCTTGGGTGGTCATTGAATAATCCAGGTCAAGCGTTGCCGAGGAACGCGTAACACGATAATCAACAGAAGAAGGCAGAAGATTACTTTTTTTCCGTCCAACAAAAAGCGACACATCCCCAGCGCTCTCCTCAACACGAATGTCCGGTGTAACAAATTCAACTGTCCCGGTACCTTGCCCAAACAGTTCCAGGCCGGAAAAAATGAAAATCAAAGTGAAAAGAAAACGCCTCATTTCTTTATTTTGTCTTTATTTTATAAAAGTGATAATCGGTCTTGCTTGGCACGACAAGGCTGGCCTCACCGCTATTGTCCATGCTCACATCGCTCGTCTTCTGCCATTCCTTCAAGTCCCGGCTGCTCCAAACTTCATATCGATGCAAAGGTTCTCCCCGGACCAACAACTCAAACCCGTTCGCATGCGGAATGCCTTTCAGTGAGGCCTCTATACTCAAGGGCAACGTCAAGTCATCCAGCCAAGCCGCATCCAAATTGGCCGAGTTTGCGAAATCCTTAGTATACGTCCAAGTTAGGGTGTGCGACCCGGCACTGACCGGAAAACGGACGACTTTCCAATCCACCAAACCCGACCAGGTCCCCATAAGTTGGTCGTCCATCGTAAAACTCAATTTGTCCCAATCACTTTCGGATGAAACCCTCAATGCAAAGCTGAGTTCTCCGTCATTGAAATTTCCCCTGAATGAAAGGGAAGACGTCTGCATATCTGCGATTGATCCCGTTCGCATTGAGTAGTTGCCTTGGAACGGATTCTGCTCATCGGGAGCCCAAGGCGCATCACCCCCCGTACGCCAACGAAAATCATGGCCCTTCCAATCCTCAAAGCCGTACACACCCCTGTTCTCAATAAAATTCGCACGAATGTTGTATTCATCCGAAATCGTCAGATTGAATTTTTTTTCAGAGATATTCACATCACCCGACCAGCCAAAAAACCGTCCACCATCAGCCGGAACCGCCTCAACCGATACACTTTGATTTTGCGGATGCAGAGAATAACTACCTGATTCATCTGTAAATGGCTGATAGGGCGAAACTACGGTACCCGTTCCGTTGATCTGCAACAGCAGCCGATGAACCGTATCCATCTCAAATAGACTGCGAACCGCCACGTTACCTGTTTCTCCGCCATAACCATCGACTGCAATGTAAACGCTCATTCCCTGTTCCAAAGCCTGAGTCACCCGGCTTATCCCAGGATCAAACTCCAATTCCACATCCTTAAACGCATCGTCACTACTGGTTATTTCAACCAAACTTCCGATACCGGAACCCATGTACATCCCAATCAGGGTATCAAACGCAGACTCAAGAATGTCGATGGTAAGGACCCCGTCATACGGAGCCTTGAAACGATACCAAACCGATCCCCCTCCTTCATTACCGGCATGGTCTGGCTCTTGATGTTCCTTGGTTGCCTTTAACGTGCTGACTGTCGCGGTGGTCCAGTACGGGTTAAACACCTCAATATGGGCGTCCAGTTGAACCGGATCAACGAGTTCGATGGTCCCGGTATCTTCCGGGTCAAGACGATACTGACCAGGCTGCATGGGCACCCCATCCCGCTTGACGACCACATAATCCAAATCTCCGATCCCTCGGGTAAGATGGACCCGGGACTGACCCGCTCGTAGCAAAACATGATCAAAGTTCATTTCCAGAGCATTAACAAAATGATCGTTCGTCAAGTCGGGTGGAAAATAATCATACTGCAGCCGGACTGACTCTGAAACATTGTCGCTGTAATCGACGGCAATAATTTCGATAATATTCTCCCCCTCGAGCAATGCAACCGGCGTGAACCACTCTTCAGCACCCACAACGACGGAAAAAAGACCCCCATTGACGCGCGCGCGCACCTCCTTGACTCCTGATGCGTTGGGTTGAGGATCATGGGCAAACCCCCTGATCTCGACCTTGTTTGTTTTAGTGATGAAACCGTTGAATGGCTGTATACCACTCAGGAATGGATTGTTGATGTCGGCCTTTCCTCCGGGGGCAACCCTGAGTCTGACATAACCCAGATCCTCCTGGGTCGGACTGGAAACACATAATTTATAGGTCTTTCCGGCAAGGGCATCGAAATAAATCCCCTTGTCCCTTTTTTCAAAGGTATAGTTCTGGTTCCTTCCGACCAAAAGTATCTCTCCTATTTCATTGCCTCGATACACCGCAATATTTGCGTCCACGTCACTTCCAGCCGTGTCAACAAAAACAGTTCCACTGCTTTCAGCGGTCCACTTCCACCAGAGCGACGAATGATGCATGGACAAGCCAGAATGCCTGGGTTCATTTTTTTCCACCGTGGCATAGTTGTTGAATGCTTCAACTATCGCAAATTGATCAGGAATTTTTTCTGCCAGTAAAAATTGATCATTCTCCGGAACATCCGCAATGTTGTACTGTATAACCCTGATGGCATCATCTTTCCCGTCTGAGGAAACAAAAAGCGTTGTCTTGAGCTTCCCCTGTTTTTCCGGAACCTTGAAATATGACGTGTAAAGATTGTCCCCCTCTACCAAGTCAGGAAACTCGCCGTCATTTGAAAAGAAAGCAGTGTTCCCATCCTCCATCAGCATAGTCACCATGGCATTCTCAACCTTCTCGCCATCGATCACCTCAACCACAATCGAGATCTTATCATCAGCCATCAGCATGGATCCCGAGGGCGGATTAATGGAAATCTCCATGATCCCATCCGGAGCGCCAAATGAACCCATATCGGCCACCGCCGTGGCGGCGTTCAGTCGTCCACCCGTGACCGTCTTGCCTTCAAGGGAATTAATCGGATCCACACTGGCCAGCAATTTCTCCCTAATCTGAAGCACGGTCCAATCCGGACGAAGGCTCCTCATCAAGGCAACGACGCCACTCACATGAGGTGCCGCCATGCTTGTTCCTGCCCAACTTTCATAGCTTTGATCATTGCTCGAGGTGCAGGAAAATATTTCCAAACCCGGAGCCCCCAGATCGACTGCCGTTTCCCCGTAGTTGGAAAAACCTGTAATGTCATCATTACGGTCTGTGGCAGCGACTGATACAATGCATTCAAGATCATAACTACATGGATATGCGGGCAGAGAATCATTGTCGT
>CAZSYW010000291.1:0-3147 GCA_964611315.1 uncultured Rhodospirillaceae bacterium | reverse complement strand
CAGCTTCGATCCAGATCAGGACAAGGACCTGAACAATACGTATAGAACGGTCAACAAGATTGAATCTCAACAGCCTGGTGATGGTCTGGCAAAAGTAAGTGCGACGGGACCTGTTTCTGATGTGCCATTCTTTTTCTCAACTACCGATGCACGGGCGCGGGTCGGTAACTTCGGTTTTGCGAATAGAGACCCATACACTTCCCAGGCGTACGATTCCGCACCTTCATCTGGTACAACATCCACCTCGGATAGTGCCATCACGATTACTTTTGATGGGGGTTCACTTGTCGCGGGAGCGAGTGTCACCTTCCAATATTATTCGAGTTTAGCCGCGGAGCTAACTACCACGTCATCCAGTGCCGCTCCTACCTCGACTTTATTTGATACAATCGTGGAGGCCAGCAACGCTGGAACTGATACGATTAACTCGACTCTGTCTACTACGCTTCCAGATAACGTAGAAAATCTTGTTCTGTCAGGCACAGACGGGCTCAATGGCATCGGTAATTCGTTAAATAATGTACTTACCGGTAACTCTGGTGGAAATATTTTAAAAGGTCTTGCCGGAAACGACACCCTGATTGGTGCTGGTGGTTCCGATGCATTGACTGGGGGTGCCGGTGCTGACGTATTTCGTTACACAAATCTTACTGACGGCGGAACGGTTGCCAGCAATGTTACGGCCGCGTCAGCAAGCGCGTCAGGAGATACTATTTTTGATTTTGTAAGTGGAACTGACAAACTGGAAGTTAAGAGCAGCGCATTTGGGAACCTCTCCACGGGAACTCTCAGTTCGAGTTCCTTTGTCGATTTAAACACCGCGTATGATGGAACAAATTCTGGCCTGTCTTCGGGAACCAAGGCGTTTATTTTGGATTCGACGGACACACTTTATTTCGATCCTGCGACGGATGCTCCCGGACAGGATACAAATGAGGGGTATACAGTAATCGCAACGGATCTTGAGTTAGTAGCCGGCGACATCGAAATCATCAGCTGAACAAGAAGTTGAAAATATTTTTGTTTTGCGAAAGTATTCGGGCCGTTATTAAAATGACATGCTACGAACTTTCAATATGTAAGCAGTTACTTCGTCATGCCTAACCAAGCCTACTTGCATGACGCGCCGGATTTACTGGCGTGTGGTTAGTCCTGTAAATTGGAGGAGATTCAGGCGTTTCATGGACTACAAAATAATAACAGAGGAATTAGTTGGTTTATTGGGGCTTTCTGTCCCGCCCATTGCGATTTCGTTCTGCGAGAAGATTCCGGACTCTGTCCCGCGCTTCGAAGGCAATTATCCGGACGCGACGGAGGATGGTCGTACAGGTCCAGTCTCTGCGGGCTGTGTCTTCTGGGTGAAGAGTGTCGATCGCACGTTTGCTACGGTACCTTCGGACCATGCTAATTGTAGTGTCGGAAGTTTGACACATGGTTTTATCAGTTTGGAAGAGGCAGGGTCACGCGCCGATGTTGCGGCTATATGTGAAGCGAATTGGGTAGACCCAAAAGTATTTCCTGAAATCGCGACGGTAAGGTCTCGCTCTGAAGCTGTGGTGTATGGCCCCCTTGCCGACAGTAAGACGGATCCAGATGTTATTTTTTTGCGACTGATAGGGAGGCAGGTAATGCAACTGCACGCTGCCGTACCGTCACTGCGGTTTGAAGGCAAACCACAGTGTCATATCATCGGTATTGCGAAAGAGCATGGCGAAGTCGCCGTTAGTGTTGGTTGTGTGCTCAGTCGGGTCCGCACTGGTATGTCTAACAATGAGGTTACGTGCGCCGTCCCTGGATCGAAGTTATCGCAAGTAGTTGAAGCATTACGGGAGTCCAAGGGGGCAGATATGTTGGTGGCTTCTTATGCGAGTGAGGACAGCAAACGTTTTCAGTGATGTATGCGGCTCAATAAGTATGAAGACGGAAAGTAATAATGGTCGCAGGGATAAAAATTGGAATTGGAGCTTGGCTGGGAGGTGGGCCGTGCACAGCAGCGCGGTTAGGTGATCAGGCAGAAAAAGCGGAGTCTCTTGGTTTTCATTCCTTCTGGTTACCGGAAAATCATTTTGGCCAGGGGAACAGTATTCCTGCACCGTTACTTCTTCTGGCGGCCGTGGCATCTCGTACAAGCACGCTGAAGTTAGGCACGGGATCCTATTTAATTCCTATCCGTCATCCTGTGCAGATGGCGGAAGAGGTAGCGGTCCTCGATGGGTTATCGCAAGGACGAGTTATACTCGGCGTTGGTCGTGGATATCAGAGTGGAATGTTTGAGGTTTTTGAGACGTCTGCCCAAGAGAAACGCAAGAATTTTGAAACAGGTCTCAAGCGCATGTTTGATGCGTGGGAAGGAAAGCCAGTCGGGTACGATGTTGCCCCAAAAGATTCGAAACCAGGAACTCGGGGAGAGCCAATGTATCTCTCGCCGAGACCGGTACAAAAGCCGCATCCACCAGTATGGGTGGCGGCGTTCGGACCAAAAGCACTAGAGCAGGCGGGTCGACTGGGACTTCCTTATCTGGCGTCGCCCGTTGAGACACCGGAGGCACTGGAAAGAAACTTCTTGTTGCATCGGGAGGCCTGTGAAAAGGCTGGTCATCGGGTACCTGACGCAGTGCCGATTATGCGGACTGTGTTCGTAAGCCGCGATAAGAGACAACTGTCGGAAGCGCGTAAAAGGCTTGGAGAGCAGGCAATTGAACTTTCAAAATCGGCAATAGCATCGATTCGACGTTCCTCCGGAAACTCCGCGGATGACTGGACAATTGTTGGTGAACCTGAAGAGGTGCGGGAGAAGATCAATCGTTACCAGGAACGACTCGGAATGACGCACCTAATCGCATCCAGAGCGCGGCTAGGGTCGGCGACATCGGCTGAGGTTGAAGCATCGACAGAACTCCTCGCAGAGGCAGTGGGAGAGATGTGACCGGTTTCGGTTCGGTGTTTTCAGAAGGCCCAAAATGTTTAAGAAAAACCCTAGGGTATCTTATTTTTAATCTCTAAGATCAATAAGATAGATCTTATTTATCATCTAAAATATTATCAATCATGTGTGGGTGTATGCTGTCGACCTTCTTTGTTCGGGTGCGGAGCATTAACACTCGGGATGAACCGACTAGCAACACGAGAAAAAGTGTGTCCGGGGGC
>CAZSYW010000290.1:0-3163 GCA_964611315.1 uncultured Rhodospirillaceae bacterium | reverse complement strand
GCCGGAAGTTTGTTACGCAATGGCTATGATTTGACGGTTCGCGACCTGAACCAGGAATTTGCTCGTCCTTTTTTGGATAATGGAGCAAAATGGGGTGAGTCTCCTAAACAGATGACTGAAAATGTAGAACTTATTATCACCTGTCTCCCTAATCCATCCACAAGTGCAGCTGTGATAGAAGCAGATGATGGTGTTTTGGCTGGCATTTCTAAAGGGAAAATCTGGGTGGAAATGAGTACCACAGATGAGGAAGAAGTTAAACGGCTGGGCTCCAAAGTAAAGGAAATGGGTGGGGAAGTACTGGATTGTCCGGTTTCCGGGGGGTGTCATCGAGCAGCGACTGGTAACATTTCAATCTTTGTCGGAGGTGAACGTTCGTCCTTTGAAAAAATATTAACAGTCATGAAAGTTCTTGGAAGAAGGATCCTGCATACAGGAGGCCTTGGTTCTGCCTCTGTTCTAAAAGTGATGACTAATTACCTTGCAACAGCAAATTTGGTTACACTTTGTGAAGCATTGACTACTGCTAAAAAGGCGGGGATGGATCTAAGTACAACATATGAAGCAATCCGAATTTCTTCCGGAAATTCTTTTGTTCATGAAACGGAAAGTCAAGTCATCCTCAATGGGAGCCGGGACATAAATTTCACGATGGATTTAGTGCTCAAAGATATCAGCCTGTTTCAGGATATTGCAGAGCGAAACGGAGTTCCACTGGAAGTGTCTCCTTTGTTGATAGATATTTTTAAGGATGGAGAAGAGCGTTTTGGCTCCCGTGAATGGTCACCAAACATTGTTCGCCGTCTGGAAGAGGCTTGTGACACACAAGTTCTTGCTCCTGGATTCCCTGCCGAGATGGTGGACAATGAACCGGAACTCTCCGGGGCGGAAGTTGTGGCTCGCACATGATTGACTTCACGCTGACAGATGAGCAACAAATGCTCATAGAAATGACACATGAATTCGTGGAAAAAGAAATGTTACCTCACGAAGAAACTCTGGAGCGTACAGATACTTTGCCTCCAAAACTGGCAGCATCACTCAAAAAAAGGTCAATCGAACTGGGACTGCATGCCTGTAATCTTCCTGAAGAAGTTGGAGGAGGGGGGTTAGACGCAGTGTCAGTAATGTTGATTGAAAAAGAATTGGGACGTACCTCTTTGGCTCTGGCGGAATGTGCACATCGCCCCTTAAATATACTGGCTTCTTGTGAAGGCGAGCAGGTAACAAAGTTTTTGGAACCAACTATTCGAGGAGAAAAACGTGACTGCATCGCCATGACTGAACCAGGATCAGGTTCTGATTTGAGAGGGATGAAATGTAAAGCTGTGCTTGATGAGGATGAATGGATCATCAACGGAGAAAAACATTTCATTTCACAAGCGTCTATTTCGGATTATTGTGTTTTATTTGCGGCGACAGGGGAGGATGAAACTGATAAAGGGCTCAAAAAAAGGATTTCAGCTTTTCTGGTAGATTTCAATGATCATGGTGTTGAGGTCGCACCAGGTTACAAGAACGTTTCACATCGAGGTTACACTAACAATATCCTGCGCTTTGACAATGCCAAAATTCCACAATGGCGCATAATGGGACCGGAAGGTGATGGATTTCGTTTAGTCAACCAATGGCTGGGGCCGACACGTCTAACTGTTGCCGCAACATGCGTGGCTCGTGCTGAGCGGGCTTTTGGGATTGCTTTGAGCTATTCCGCCACCCGCGAACAGTTTGGCCAAAAAATAGGAAAGTTTCAGGGAATATCATTTGAGCTTGCCGATATGGCGACTGAAATAAAAATGGCCAATTTGATACTTTTGGAAACAGCTTGGAAAATTGATCAGGGGAGTGTGACACCAGAGGATTGCGCAATGGCAAAATTATTCTGTTCTGAAATGCTCTCACGTATTGCTGATCAATCTCTTCAAACCGTTGGTGGGATGGGGTTGATGGAAGACCTGCCTCTTGAACGTATTTGGCGTGATGCACGTGTTGAACGTATTTGGGATGGAACTTCCGAAATCCAGCGTCACATTATTTCACGTGGTTTGCTGAGGCCACTGGAAAAATGAATTTTGATAGACTTTTCCGCCCAAAAACAATTGCCGTATATGGTGGTAAATGGTCTGACTATGTATTTGAGCAATGCAAAAAGCTGGGTTTCCCTGGGGAACTGTGGCGCGTGCATCCGAATCGACCTGACTGTTTCAGTTCAACTGAAGAACTTCCCAATGCGCCGGATGTGGTTTTCCTCGGAATCAATAGGGAATTGACGGTTCTGGAATTATCCAAACTACGCCAGCGGGGTTTAGGCGGTGCGGTCGTTTTTGCTTCGGGCTTCAATGAGGAAAATGACGGAGAGAAATATGCCAGGAAACTAGATAACGCCGCAGGCGATTTACCTTTTATTGGTCCTAACTGTTATGGTTTTGCCAATTTCTTTGACCGTGTATCTCTCTGGCCGGATCAAGTAACGGGCATGAAGGTTGAGCGTGGAGTATCCTTCATAGCGCAAAGTGGAACAATATCTATTACTATGATGAGTCAGCGGCGCTCACTCCCGTTGGGTTATGTTATTTCACTTGGGAATCAACAATGCCTAGCTGCCGAAGATTTGATCCGATACTGTGCCGAAGATGACCGTGTCTCCGCGATAGGTCTCTACATGGAAGGTATCCTTAATTTGCCTAAATTTATCGAGGCTGTTGATTACGCAAGAACATTAGGAAAACCGATTGCTTTGATTAAAGCCGGGAGATCTGAAAAGGGGCGTCGCATCGCAATCACTCATACCGGAGCTTTGACTGGTTCAGATATACTCCATGATGCGTTTTTTGAGCGCTTGGGTATCGCAAGATGCGAAACATTGAGTTCCCTGTTGGAAACACTCAAACTACTACATTGTTTTGGCCCTTTGCCTTCCAAAAGGATTTTGGTTCTGGGTGCTTCCGGAGGAGACATGGCCATGATTTCGGATTCTGTGAGTAAACTGGATTTGGTTTGTTCTCCAATTCCAGATGCTGAAACAAAAAATTTGAGGGCCTCAGTGGGAGAACGCGTAAAGATCGATAACCCGCTTGATATTCAAACTGCCACCTGGTTTGATTATCCCAAGTTAAGGCAAATGTTTGATGTGTTACTGCGTTGTGATTACGCTGTTACGGCT
>CAZSYW010000289.1:0-3166 GCA_964611315.1 uncultured Rhodospirillaceae bacterium | reverse complement strand
TTTAATACATCTACAGTCAATAACGCAAATACTGATTGGGAAAATATAATAAAAAAATATAATAGTGTGAATAACTTTCTATATCGCGCCATTTGGTATTTAATTTACAACATTAAGAATTATCAATATTTGTGGTATCTTACAAAAAAAAATATCTTCTAAATTTACAAGTAATGAATTGTAAGATAATTTTAGACTATGTCTTTCCTACGAGTCGCAAACTGCTTTTAAATGAGAGTTTAAATAGAATTAATTTTTCTTTTTGTGAAGATGTTTTGATTGTGGGGGCAGGTTCTGACCCTTATCGAAAGTATTTTTCAAATACATGCGAATATATAACTTTGGACATTGTACCGAAAAAAGATGTTCAATTGGTAGCGGATGCGCATGAACTGCCAGTGCAAAATGAATCTTTTGATTGCATCCTTGCAACAGAGGTTTTGGAGCATTTGCACGATCCCCATTTGTTTATTGATGATCCGGATGTGCGAAAAGAAGCCAACTGACAGACCGCCACGAAGGAATTTTTTTTGCAGACAGTCGACAAACGCCAGGCAACTGATTGGAACAACTATTACAACAACCCGTTTCCTGTAAGCCACATAACGCGCCGGTTAACCTCCAAAAAAGTGCTCGGTCTGGTCGAAGGATTGTTTGACGACCAAGCGGTTGAAATTGCGGAATTCGGTGGCGGCAATAGCTTTATCGCGGATCAACTCTTGAACAATTTTCAGGTCCGGCGCTATGTGGTGTGGGACACAAATGAACGTGCCGTAGATCAATTTGCGTCCCGCTACTCAGGTAATCCCAATGTTGAAGCGCGCGTGGGCGATGTTCGCGAGACCGTCGATTGGCTTGGCTTCGATTTGATTTTTAGCATTGGCTTAATCGAGCATTTCGACGCGCATGGTACACAACAGGCCCTGGAAAATCATTTTCACCAGTGCCGATCCGGTGGTTACGTGCTCGTGAGTTTTCCGACACCTACAATTCTCTATAAGTCCATTCGTGGTTTTGCCGAAGTGCTGGGAATGTGGCAATTTCCTGACGAGCGGCCGTTGCATTTTGATGAAGTGTTGGGCGTAACCGAAAACTTAGGGGAAACCTTACATCGCTCAATTCTTTGGGGGATCGGGCTGACGCAAGGCTTTGGACTTTTTCTAAAAAAATAAACATTGTCAGGCAAAGTTAAACAGAGCGCGAATACGTTCAACCGCTGAAGCTAGATATGGTTTTGCTAGAATCATCATTATCTGTGGCAACGGGTTTTCTTACCGCCGTCGGACTTGGAACATGGTTGCCGATCCAGAGTTTTGCTGGGCGCATTTTGGCGGGATTGTTGTTCGCGCCACTTCTATTGATATTGTTAAATATAATCGTACCAGTCCCGTTATCTAACCTGTCTTTGCTGATCTCGGCGGTGTCCGTGGTCGGTTGGATTCGACTCGTCAGTATCTCGGAATTTCGAGACTTGATTCCAGCAGTGATAAATCCAGCGTTAGTTTTACCTGTTTTTTTTGTTGTCGGCTTAATCTTTGCCGGTGATGTTCGTTACCAAATTTTTGAATGGGATGAATTCGCCAGTTGGCTGAATTGGACAAAAGAGTTGTATCTCAACGATAGTCTTACCGAGAGCGACATGATTTGGCGGAACCTTGGATATCCGCAGGCTTGGCCCATGGCTCTCGCCATTCCTCAATTGAATTTTGCAACCTTCGATCCTATGCGGTCTTTAGCAGTGGGTGTTTTGTGGCACGCCGCTGTTCTAGGGTTGGTATACGAGGTTGTCACACGTTACCTGGCGAATATTGAATGGGCTTCTCCGCAGGTAATTGTTTTGGCGGGCTATGCCTTGATATTCGTTTTGCTGGCCGCTGAGACCTTTCGAAAAATCGTCCCACAGGATTTTCTGATAGAACTGCCCCAAACTTTTGCTTTGGCGGGCGTATTCTCCCTACTGTTTCTTGTTGGAATAGGCCAAGAGAGGTTGAGGGGTGCTTCAATAGTAGCGGGATTGATTTTGGCCGCTGGTCTATTGATCAAGGTCTCGGTCATTGCTGCAGTTCCTGCGGCTGCGATTATTGTAATTTTACTCGGATTCGGCCGTGAGTACGCCGATGGTGGCTGGAAAGATTCCTTTGTAAACCTTGGGTTTTTCCTGCTGCCTATTGTCATCGTGCAATTTGTCTGGATCCAATTTGCTGGGAAATTTGAATCACGTCTAAGCTCATTGGAATTAGAGTTTGGGCTGACTACCGAACATCTAGTGTTGTTGGCGCGCATTTTGGATGCGGCGTGGAATTATATTGTATCCTGGAAAATGCCAATGACCCTGTTTGCCGTTGCCGGAGTCATTTATGGCATTGTATCTCGAGAATTTCGACCCATGGCGATCGGTTTGACCGCTTATATTGCCATTTATGGATTCGGATTATTACAACTATATGCTTTTCGTTTCGGTCCGTTCGAAGTTGCCGAACTACAAAGCTTGCAACGATACATACGTGTTCCACTCCGGCTAACCCATGTGTTTGGGTTGGTGATTTTGGTTTTGGCTTCCGCAAATTTGTTGTCCGGAACAAAAGCTGATTTGCGGCGCCACCTTTCTGTAGGCTCGCTGCTCGCACTGTTTGCCGCCGTAGTTATTTTTGTTGGAGGGTTTCAGATTTATGCAATCAATTACGGTATAACGGAGGTGCGGGATCGGTTTTCAATGTCGCAGAAGAGGTTAAACAACATCAACGCACTCCAAGATGACCGACGGAAGTTAGAGCGTATCATCGCGGATTCAGGCATCGCAACGCCAACCGTCGCGCTTATTGCACAAGGCGATGATGGATTTGCTGCCCGGGTGGTAAGTTTTCTCGCCCTTCCGAATCGCCGTAGTAATACCGGAAAAATCTACAAAGTGATAGGAGGATATAGCTGGGGTGAAACGCGCAAAAATCCCTGGATGCGCCAAATCACCGCCACTAGGCTCGCTGAAATATTGAGTGTCGTTGATATAATCTGGGTACATCAGAGTGACGCTTGGATGGACGGAGTCCTTGGTCGTCTGGGACTTAGTTGTAAGCCAAGTGCTATCAAAGGCGTTTTGGTTTGAGGCGGTGAGGGCGAAGGATTTGTTTGTATGGCTTGAACCCCGTTGGCACGGTTCTGCAGACGA
>CAZSYW010000288.1:0-3166 GCA_964611315.1 uncultured Rhodospirillaceae bacterium | reverse complement strand
CCTCAACAAGAGGTACACGCTCCGGATCAGATGTAGCGGCGATATTTAAAGATAGACCATTGTTTAAAAGAGTAGCACTGATCCCCATTTGTTTGTCGCCCACAAATTCCAAGATTCCTTTAGCAATCTCCACTCTAGAATTGCGGAAATTGATTGCACCAGAAATGTCGTAGGGCCCACGTGCACTTGGAGCGGAAACTATAAGGTCAATCTTCTCGAGACGCTGACTGAATCCTTTAACCGAGTCGAGATACGTCAAAGAACCATTCCGAATGTCAATTTCGTCAAGAACGACCTGAGGAAAAACCCTATCAGAATGGTCTCCGCCCTCGGTAGCATGTTGCGAGGTTTTAAAGGGAAAGTTCCAATTGACACGCCCGTCGGAGGAACGCTCGAGGGTAATATCTGGTTCTACTAAGACAATTTTTGCAACCTCAATAGAGCCTACCAAAAGGGGTAGGAGCTCGACTTGAACATTCAACGATTTTAGTCGGACTATCTCACGGGAATCTGTCCCGGGAGGATTCGCCACCCTAACACCAGAAACTGAAAAAGTTGGAATGGGAAGAAGGGCCAACGATACGTGCCCGTCAACAAAGATGGTTCGACCAAGTTCCTGCCCCGCGCGCGCAACCATTTGGTCCTTATATCGATCCCAGTCAATGAGCCCAGGAACAATTAAAGCCGCGACAATCGCAAGCCCAAAAAGGGCGCAAACACTATATAAAACCTTCTTCAAACTCGCTTCCTACATTAAAAGATTCACCGGCCATCAGTCCTACTGGACCTTGCACTCAGCCAAAGTTCAGATAGTGTAACCATGGGCCCTATTTAGGGCAAAATTTTGACCTGAGAATACAAAAAATTTTGGGGATTTTGACAAATCGGCGCTCTTACACCACTCCAATGCTGGAGAAAAACGATACTCCTGAACGGACCGTTAACATCCAATAATTTAAACTGTGTCTCTTTTTTACCATGACTAAACAAGGAATTCTCTCGAACGATGCCCGGCGCTGATACCAATGGTTTTTTACCACCAAGGAACAGGGATATGATCCTTTTATTGATCGGATTGGGACCTGAAAACCGCTAATTCCTATCCCACTAGATAATAAAGGTATTTTTCGTGGTGCGCGTGAACAGCTGGCCGTAATTTTCTATCTAACAATGGAATTATTTGGGAGACCCTTACATGAAAGCTTCAGATCTTTTCGTTCGTTGCCTCGAGGCGGAGGGAGTAGAGCGCATCTTTGGCGTCCCTGGGGAAGAGAACGCCGATTTTATGATTTCTCTAATGGACTCGGAAATTGATTTCGTTCTCTGCCGACATGAACAAGGTGCAGCCTTTGCTGCAGATGTGTACGGTAGACTGACGGGGAAAGCAGGTGTTTGTCTTGCGACCTTAGGCCCTGGAGTAACCAATCTCCTCACCGGGTTAGCTGATGCAAACATGGATCGGGCTCCTGTGGTGGCAATTATCGGACAAGGATCCACCAAACGCCAACACAAGGAAAGCCACCAAATCATGGACGCGATCGGCATGTGTAAACCTATTAGCAAATGGGCCCAAGCCGTCCTAGCTCCTGAAAATATAACGGAAATTGTTCGCAAGGCCTTCAAGATAGCTGAAACCGAGAAACCTGGCCTGTGTGTGGTCGAGTTACCTGAGGATGTAGCAAAAGAAGAGGTCGACGACGTTCCAATGCCGCCAACCAAGGTTCGCCGGCCCGGGGCCGATCATAAGGCCATCGCAATGGCCGCTGATCTGATTGGCAATGCTAAAAACCCGATTATATTAGCTGGTAACGGAGCAATTCGAAAACGCGCCGCAATGCAGCTGACACGCCTAGCCCACAACTTAGGTGTCGGAGTTGTGAATACATTCATGGGCAAAGGTGCCGTGACGATGGATGATGAACACTGCCTATACACCATGGGCCTTGGGATGGGCGACTACAATAATTTAGCATTTGATACGGCAGATCTCGTCATTTCCTGCGGTTATGACCTAGTTGAATACGCGCCCAAGGCATGGAATCGCACGAACAAAGACACAAAAAAAATTATCCACATGGATTTCTGGCCGGCAGAGGTCGACAGAGACTATATTCCCTCGATAGAGGTTGTTGGAGACTTGGCTGATGGCTTATGGCAGCTAAATGAGCTAATAGAGGATCGCCATCAAGGTAATCTTCCGCTCTTTGACATAAAAATACGCAGCAATCTTCGTGCAACATTAACGGAAGACTTTGCGGCCGAAAAAGATGACACCGGGTTTCCGATGAAACCGCAGAAAATTCTGTGGGATGTGCGCCAAGTCATGGGTTCAGACGACATCCTGATATCGGATGTTGGTGCCCATAAAATGTGGATTTCTCGATACTACCAGTGTCAGGAGCCTAATACATGCCTGATTTCAAATGGATTCTGCACTATGGGCTTCGCAATGCCGGGGTCACTGGGTGCTAAGATGGCATTCCCTGAGAAAAATATTTTGTCGATTAGCGGCGATGCAGGTTTCATGATGAACGTACAGGAGCTGGAAACGGCGGTTCGCCGGAAGCTAAACGTCGTCGCCATGGTATGGATTGACGGGGAATACGGTCTTATCAAATGGAAACAACAAGACGGCTTCGATGGCAAGCATTCGGATCTTGCTTTTGGGAATCCAAACTTTGCAAAGCTTGCCGAGGCTTATGGCATGTGGGGTCGTGAAATCACCGCTCCTGACCAGCTCATTCCTGTATTAACCGAGGCGTTCCAACAGCAAGGCCCGGCCCTCATCGCTGTTCCAGTCGATTATGGGGAGAACACAAAACTCACGGATCGTCTAGGTGCGATCGAAATCCCAATTTAACGTCAGCCAGAACCGAGTTACGCAAATAATTGGAAGACGGCATAGGAACCGCAACACATACAGGATTTTAACAGGTTGGCACCACACGAATAGTTCTAACCACTCTAAAATTCATGGACATGGAGCCAAAAGTGCCATGCCAGGCGAGATAGCTCACTCGCTAAGTACCGCAAAAAGTCGCGCGGACGATCTGTTCCGGGCGAGGTGACGCAGCATATTTAGCACAGTCAGGTTGCTCCTCGTACGGCGACGATAGCACCGAGATCAGTTTTTCAAAATTAGAGAAATCTGCGTGATCAATTGCAG
>CAZSYW010000287.1:0-3191 GCA_964611315.1 uncultured Rhodospirillaceae bacterium | reverse complement strand
TCCTTGACAGCGGCTGCAGCTCTATCTCCGTCAATATCTAAAAAGGCGACGGCGGCGCCTTCTTCGAACAGGCGGCTCGCAACTACTTTTCCGATTCCTCGTCCCGCACCTGTTACAATGGCTACCTGACCCTCAAATCGTTGCATATTCGCCACGCTCCAACGTCTTTACTGTCGTATCTAATTAGGACTTAGTTTACCCAGAATCCCATTCGACTATCAATTTCGTGAGTGTAAGGACTGTCAGTACCGGAAGATAATCAAGCTGTTGGTTCGGCTTGACGCGGATGTCCGGTATACGACGGTAAAGCTCTTCCAGGGCGCAAATTGCCTCCAAGCGAGCCAAAGGGTTGCCGATACATGTATGGCGGCCATGGCCAAACGCTAAATGCTCACTCGCATTTTCCCGCTCTACATCGAAAACTAGGGCATCCTCAAATTTGGTTTCGTCGTAGCCTGCCCCGGCAAAAAGCAGCCAAACACTCGAGCCTTCAGGAATAGTCGCCCCGCCGATCTCCACATCCCGTGTCGTGATTCGAAATAGACCGGGAGAAGTCCCCCTGATCCGCAGTGCCTCTTCCACTGCGTTAGGCATTAAAGCAGGATTGGAACGGATCTTCTCAAGCTGATCAGGATGTTCGGTAAAAAGGTGCACCATTGCACCTATTGTATTGGCTGTGGTGTCATTGCCAGCAGCAATAAGCTCTTGAATATGGCGTAGCACTTTTTCTCGGGGGATCAGGCGATTGCCCTCTCTATCTGCCGCGTGCGCCATAGCAGACAGCAGATCGTCTCTAGGATTGGCCTCTCGATCAGTCAGGAGTTCGTCAAAATATTTGTTGTACTCGATTAGGCCTAACCAATGTTCGCGCCTCTCATCATCTGGCATCGGCTTTGTGATCTCCGCTGCATATTTTGATTTCGGCGTGAATACCGCAAAAACATCATCTGTCCACTGTCGAAAATCATCAAATCGATCCCGAGGCACGCCCAAGAGGGTGACAATGACGTCGAGCGACAGAGGATAACAAAATTCATGCATGAGGTCGCACTCACCCTTGCTTATGAATGCATCAATGTAGCGGTTGGCGATGTCACGGATAGGTTTTTCGAGCTTTTCCATAGAACGCGGACCGAAGAGGGGAGCCATCGATCTTCGAGAGAGGTTGTGCTCCGGGGGATCAATCGCAATAATGAACTGCTCTTCCATCCGTTCCGGTACAAGCGGTACGAGGTCTCCTGGAGGTGGTACCAGTCCAAGGGCTTTCGATGAAAATGTTTTGTAGTCGCGGGCGGCTTTACAGATGTCTTCGTAGCTCGTGATTATCCACATCCGCAGCGGATGATAGTAAAAGACTGGAGCAGTATCCTGAGCTTTCCGGACGTGAGGGGCTGGATTTGCAAGGAACTCGGGAGATAAAGGATCGAAGCCTTCAACGGTTGGAAATTCATCTATATTCATGATCCTAGCTCTTTACTTAGGCTCGTTTACGGATATTGAGTTCAGAGGGAATGAATTCGCCGTCAATTAGGATTGGCTGGTTATCCAGGAAGACACTGCAATTATGCATAGGTGCATCGACATGTGCTGGTGTATCGTTGTCACCACCTAGTTCCGTATTCGGGCCAATCGCAAACATGACATTTCCGTAGTAAGCGCGTGCTTCCTGGCCGTAGCTTGCCGCCACCATTGCTGTCGAGGTCCAAGAGACGTTTTCATTAACACCCCAACCAATATGTGAAACCGCATAGGCTCGGGGATCACTGAAACCACCCAAGTATTCCTTAAGCAGTTGTGCGTCTCGTCGTCCCTTAATTGAAGTGATGTAGCCATCCTTGATGTCAATTTCAATCGCATCCGAAACATAGCTCCGGAATGGCATGACAATTATATCCCCTTCATCGAGTACTACCCGGCCGTTCACACCATTGGGATTGCCAGCCGTGAAGACGAATCCGCCCGGCCATGAGTCCCAGCGCCCCGGTTCATCCGTGTACCCGTATTGTTGAACGACCTTGAAATGGCCAAGTTCGTAGACAACGTCTGTTCCTCCTGGACTGGTGATCCGCATACGACTGGCATCTTCAATTAGGCCGGCGCTGTATTCGACGCGCTGGCGCTGATCAAGCGTGGGAAACATGGACTTTAGAGTTCCCTTAGGCTCGATACAGGTCAGAATTCGTGTGCCCGTATCTTGGATTTCGTGCTGTTCTTTCGACCAGAGCAAAAAAACGAGGTCGACGACCAGATCTGCCGATTTTAACGCATCGACAGCAGCTTGATTGCCAGCGAGAGGATTGATTCCGGCGGCTTCAACGGCCGGTCCATTCAAGACCGATGATGTGTTGCCGAGCCGTACGTTATAGGCTATGGCCCCAAGTTTGAGTGCAGCGCTCATGAACGCATCCGCATATTCTAACCGGTCGTTGCCCTGCGATAGGACGATTACGGTCTCGCCTAACTTGACCTCGCATAGTTCAAGTTCACGGTGGCAAAGTGATTCAAAATCAAAGGCTTCCAGCATTTGTCCAACCTCCTACTACCTAATAAAGGTGTACATGCCTGGGTATATTTGTCTAGAATTCTTTGTTGGATTTACCCACCCAGAATAGACTTGAGAGGTGATTTGTATTGGTTTAAAGCCAACCCATTCACCGACACTGGACCCAAAGAGTGTTTGTGATTAATTTTGGCGCCGGATTATTCGGTTAACGGTTTGCTACAATCGCCGCATGAATACAAATTTCTCGATTAACCTCTGCGTTTATAACAGTTCACCGAAAACGTCCTGGCTCATAACACCTAATAATGGCAGAGCACTTTTTCCAGCAAACCACGTCATCTCTATCTTTGGCACGGAGGCAGTATTTTGATTGATGAAGCACAACAACACTTGCCGGGATGGGACAGTGGCCCTGTCGACCCCGTCACTTGGCGCCGTGTTGCCAAAACTGGCCTCATCGCCCAAAACCCGGAGAAGGCCTGCCAAGGCTATACTCTTTATGCTCCATTAAACAATACCAATGCGGTTATTCTGCTCGGTATGGATGGCAGCGAGGTACACCGCTGGTCTCTTGACTGCCAGCCCGGCAATTACGGCTATTTGTTGCCCAACGGCAATCTCTTCCTCAACGCCAAAATTGATGACAACCTGTGGAACTGGACGCCTAGTTATTCGATGTTTAAGGGTG
>CAZSYW010000286.1:0-3220 GCA_964611315.1 uncultured Rhodospirillaceae bacterium | reverse complement strand
GCGGTGGAATCGCAGGCTTCCGATCGCCGAACCACCGCAAAGCCCCTCAGCACGTAGCTGATTGGTGGTTTGGCCGAATACGGTTGTGGACTATGGAAAGAGGGCCCAAGCCGGAAGGGAGGGTCGCCGCATGAAGCCAGTATGCCGAAAACGCCCTGTGATCATGCTGCACACCCGTCGAGTGGTGGCGTTGTTTGGCCAGGCAAGGCTGATGCGTGAGCCGGACGGACGGTTCCAACTCGAGGGTGGTAATCGGCACGACCGCTTGGCCGCCGTTGAGTGGACCTCGATGTTTTTGCCGGAAGCGGTGGTATCCCAGAGAGGCCAGTCAACTCGTTGACAAGCCGCGCGGATTTACTTTCGATGGATATTAAGCACTGATTTTTAGTTAGTCCTGTTTGAATTGATCGATTTTTCCTAAAAAACAGGCTGACATTTTGTTCGGCTGTTCTATCTTTTCCGCGAAACCACTATCATGGGCGCGGAAGTATTTGTCAGTTATTCGAACCAGGACCGGGATCGTGTGATTCCGGTGGTGGAATATTTGCGTAACTCAGGGATTTCGGTCTGGGTGGATGAGGGCAACATCCATGCCGCTGACCTGTGGTCGGAACAGATTGTCCAGGCGATAGCCGGCTGCCGAGTGATGGTTGTGATGCTTTCCGGCAACTCGACGGACTCGCACAATGTGGTCAAGGAGGCAATGCTCGCCTCTGAGCAAAAGAAGGCGCTGCTGCCGGTATACCTCGAGCCTGCGGAAATTCCGGCCAAGTTGCAGTACCAGTTGGCCGGCATCCAGCATCTCGAACTTTATGGGCAGGACGAACAGCAGGTGCTGGCCGACCTAACCAGTGGTCTGATCAAGCGTGGTGTTTCAGGAGAGGGCGATGTCGCATCGCCGCAACCCTCAACGGTTAAACGGCATGAACCTCCAAGGCCAATGCCCACAACCCCAAGCCAACCCAAGAACATTGTCAAGCCCATCGCTTGGGCACTAGCTGTATGCGTGGTCGCGTTGCTTGGTTTGATTTTTTTAAAATTGCCGGTAAATGAACCGATACAAAAAATAGACACACATCAAAAATCAAAGATCGGGCGGATCCACTTAACTTTATCTATTCCGGAGGAGTATCCTATGGTTAAGCCTACAGAAATGCCGTTTGGTGTAATGAGGAGGAGTTTGGCAATTTCTGACGATGGTGAGTATCTGGTTTATGTGTGTATGTTTGAAAATGAAAGGCACTTATGTCTGCGTAGATTGAGCGATGATTCGTTCAGGCTTTTAAGTGAATCTAATGGAGCCCTCCTCCCATTTTTTAGTCCGGATGGCAAATGGGTTGGATTTGTGACTGAGAAAAAAGTTAAGAAAATTGAAATTTCCAGTGGGTTGGTAAAAATAATATGTAATGCGAAAAATCCTTACACTGGTGCGACATGGTGCAGTGATGGGTCAATTTATTTTGGAGACTCTGAGGGAGTCAATTTTTATAAAGTTACTGAAAATGGGGGAGAGCCGTCATTGTTGACAGCTAAAATATTTCGTGTGTTTGGCCCCAGTGCGGCACCGAACGGATTAGGGGTTTTGTTTCGGGCTTCAGGTGTAAGCGTCTCTAGAGGGCCGTATTCTGTATATTTTATTGAATTGAATAATGGGAATATCACCCGTTTGTCAGATGGCATAACGCCGTCTTTGTTCAATGAAAAATATTTAGTGACTACCGAAGATGGTCAGCTTCGGTTTACCGAGATCGATTTTGAATCTCTTAAGCCCGTTGGCGCTCCTCGAACAATAATAAAGTCAAAAATTATCTACCATAGATATGGCGCGCAGTATTCTTTGTCAGAGAATAATATTTTGGTGTTTATCAAAGGTGTTAGCCGGCCAGAACTTCAACTCACTGTTTTGGATCATAAAAAAAATGAGTCCAAGCCTTTGATTAAGCGCAAGGAGGTTTTTGGACAGTATTCAGTTTCTCCAAATGGAGAAAAGATTGCTGTGGAGGTGGTTAACAATCAAATTTCCGACATAAATATTTTGGATATCAAAAGGTCTAGACTTAGTTCTTTTGCGAAGTCAGAGCACAATTATACTCCATTTTGGAGTTCTGATGGAAATAAGCTCTATTATACCTCTAACAGAACGGATCCAACTCTGTTTGAGTTGTATGTGTACGATTTTGAAAGCAGGAACGAAGAGAAAATAGAATTGGGCGGAGACTCAATGGGTACCTTTAATATCTCTGATATCTCTGGTGATGGCGAGCGTCTATTATGTTTTGGCGCCAAAGGGGGTGGTGGATTAAATGAATTGTATTTGGTGGATATTAAGGAACAGAAAAGAACACAATTAACAGATAACAAGTTAACCGAATGGGGTGGAGTTTTCTCTCTAGATGAAAAATGGGTGGCGTACACTTCGGAGAAGGATATGGAGGGAAGTTATGCGATTTATCTCAATCGCTTCCCGGAAATGGATAAGGAGATTCGAATTTCGAATGGAGGAGGGGAGGAGCCGAAGTGGTTGCCGGATGGATCAGCGGTTTATTACCGAAATGGGTCTAAGTGGATGAAGGTCACCTTGAAACTGGATGGGGAACTGCAGATTGGAGAACCAGAGTTGTTCTTTGAAGGGGACTATGTGAATGTATGGGGACCTTCGCACGACATTTTCCCTGACGGACGAATCCTTTTACTCAAAGGTGAGGAATGGGTGCCGCCTACGGAAATTGATGTGATCATCAATGCGCTGGATCTGGCGCCCTGATTTTTTAGTCCTGTTTGAAACTTTTCAGCGCGTCCATGTTGACCTCGATGCCGAGGCCTGGTTTTTGTGGGATGGCCAGCTTGCCGTCGACGAGTTTTAGGTCGTCCTGAACGAGTTCCTGCCGGAGTTTTGAGTCGGTCAATTCCGCGGGGAGGTATTCGAAGAATGGACAGTGCGGGGTGACAGCGGCGAGGTGGGCGCTGGCCGAGATGCTAATTCCGGTTTTCCAGCAGTGCGGAATGATTTGCCGTCCCCGTTCTGCGGCCATGTCGCAGACTTTCATCGCCTCGGTGAGCCCGCCGACCCGGCCGACGTCTGGTTGGGCAACATCGACTTTGCCGATATCCAACAGTTCTCGAAATTCGTGGTGAGTGGTCAGCCATTCGCCGGCTGCGATGCGGATGCCGCTTTCGTCGTGCAAGCGGGCGTAGCCTTCGAGGTCATCCACCCATAGTG
>CAZSYW010000285.1:0-3241 GCA_964611315.1 uncultured Rhodospirillaceae bacterium | reverse complement strand
ATACTTCGTTTAGCAGAAGCAAACCCTCACTTGTACCAACGGGATATAGAGCGAATTGTATCGACGATATTTGACCAGCTTGCGGCTGCGATGGCTCGTGGTGACAGGGTCGAGCTGCGTGGGTTCGGCGCCTTCTCGGCGAAACGGCGGGCTGAGCGAGCTGGTCGTAACCCGCGTACTGGTGTGGCAGTCGAAGTGCCGGAAAAATTAGTTCCTTATTTTAAAGCCGGTAAAGGACTGCGTGCGCGCATAAACAAAGATTGATTGTAAGGGCATATTGCGGGGTGGTGTTTTGCGCCGGTTCAGATCATTTTTGCGGATTCTGGCCGTGTTAGCGGGCCTCCTAGCGGTTGTGTTTGCTCTATCGAACCGAGATACTCTCGAGATCCAATTTTTACCGTTGCCCTTTACCGTGGAGGCGCCAGTTTATTTGGTTTTAATGTGCATGCTGTTTGTTGGTGTAGTCTTGGGGGGGGTTGGCGCGTGGTTTTCCAACTTAGAAGCAAGGAGGGTTGCGCGGGAGCACATGCGCCGTGTCAAGTGGCTTGAGGCCAAATTAGAAGAAGAAACAAACTTGGGCCATAGGTCACTGCATGAAAGAGGTTCTAAATACCCGGAGAGCCCAGGTGAGAATGCCTTAAAATCCAGTCATCCTCATTTTTACCCGGGCGGGTCTCGGTGATACTGGAGTTGGTGCCACTAACTGTCGACTGGCAACAAGTTATGGTGCTGTGTTATGTCCGCGCTGCGTCGCACTAGTCAGGGTCAAGACATGGTTGAAAAAGGCTTTGCGGAGCGTATTTTCTGCGCGATCGATACCAGTGATCTGGATCGTGCAAAGGCCCTTGCACTTGACCTTACGGGATGCGTGGGAGGTATTAAGACGGGCTTCGAGTTTTTTAGCGCACACGGCCCCGCTGGAGTGTGGAAACTAAAGCAGGCGGGATTGCCTATATTCCTTGATTTGAAATTATTTGATATTCCCAATACGGTTGCTGGTGCGATTAGCGCTTCGGCGGTGTGCCAGCCAGCGATGATTACCCTTCATGCCAGTGGGGGGCGGGCGATGATGCGAGCAGCCGTAGAGGCCAACAAAAGAGTTGCTGAAGATTTGAGGCAGCCGCCGCCGCTCTTGTTGGGTGTGACAGTGTTGACTAGCTTTGATCAAAACGAACTTGGTGAAACCGGTATTAACTCATCTGTTGGCGAGCAGGTTTTACTCTTGGCTGAACTTGCCCAAGCTAGCGGTCTTGACGGAGTGATCTGCTCGGCCCATGAAATAGAAGTGCTACGGTCCGTTTGCGGAGAAGAGTTCAAGTTAATAGTGCCAGGAATTAGGCCAACCTGGGCAAAGAGCGATGATCAGAAAAGAATTGTGACACCCGTGGAGGCAGTGGCAAGGGGTGCTGATTACTTGGTAATAGGGAGGCCCATCAGCGCCGCCGCGGACCCGGCCACGGCGGCGCGCCGGATCTCGGCAGAAATAACTGACTCGATGGTTTCGGCTTAATGCGGGGGGAAAGGCTTGTTGCGAAGATTTGTGGTCTCAGAGATCCTGCTGGACTTTTGGCAGCGGTCGAGGGTGGCGCTCGATTTGTGGGGTTTGTGTTTTATCCACCGTCTCCACGGTTCTTGTCGCCGTCTGAAGCCGCAAAACTAGCTTCGGCGCTTCCAGAGTCAGTTAGTCCAGTCGCAGTGTTTTCTGAGCCAAGCGATGAGGAGCTCATAGCAGTGATGAATGCGCTGCCAAACGCATTGGTTCAGCTTCATGGTGGCGAAAGCCCTAACAGGGTAGCGGAGGTAAGGGCGCGCTTTAAGTGCCGTGTGATCAAAGCAGTTCCGATCGAGAATGATGGTGATGTAACTGGTGCGAAGGACTTTGAGGCAGTTGCCGATTGGCTTCTTTTTGACGCTAAGGCACCTGCAAATAAGACCAAGGTTCTGCCAGGCGGAAATGCGTTGGCATTTGATTGGAGCCTGCTCGGTTGCGCGAACTGGCAGGTTCCTTGGTTATTATCAGGAGGCCTAACAGTGGCCAACCTGGCTGAGGCCGTGTCCAGAACCGGCGCACGTGCTATTGATGTTTCGTCCGGCGTAGAGGATTCACCCGGCCAAAAAAATCCGGATCGAATTAAAGCATTCCTTGCTAGCGCTCATGCGATTTGAACATCTTTCAATATTCTGGCGAAGCATAGGATCTTGGCTTGACCCAGTGGCGTGCTACAACAGCAATTTTACCGGGGCGAAAATGATTGAGTGTTCCTACCACTGTTCTGACAAAGCTTTAATGCCATGAATGACCACAATACATACCGTGGTGGTCCAGACGAAGCCGGCCATTTTGGAGAGTTTGGAGGTCGATTTGTTGCAGAGACCTTGATGCCTCTCATTCTTGAATTGGAGTCAGCGTATAGGTCGGCAAAAGATGATCCAATGTTCGCTCAGGCAGTCACTGAGTATTTCAATAATTATGTTGGCCGGCCGAGCCCCCTTTATTTTGCTGAGCGACTTTCACCTAAATTGGGAGGGGCAAAAATATACTTTAAGCGTGACGAACTTAACCATACGGGTGCCCATAAGATTAACAATTGTATTGGGCAAATTTTGTTAGCAAAGAGAATGGGGAAAAGCCGGATCATTGCGGAAACTGGTGCAGGGCAACACGGTGTTGCCACGGCCACCGTTTGCGCTCTATTTGGGCTCCCGTGTGTTATTTATATGGGTGAGGTCGATATAGTTCGTCAAAAGCCGAATGTGTTCCGGATGAAATTGTTGGGTGCTGAGGTGGTGCCGGTGAAGTCAGGTGCACGTACGCTCAAGGACGCTATGAACGAGGCACTAAGAGATTGGGTGACAAACGTTGAGAACACCTATTATTTAATTGGGACCGTCGCCGGCCCACACCCTTATCCTGAAATGGTGCGTGACTTCCAGTCTGTGATTGGTGAAGAGGTGCGTAATCAACTGGCCAACGCGGAAGGAGACGGACGGCTACCTGACACCTTGGTGGCATGTATTGGTGGAGGTTCGAACGCGATGGGTTTGTTCTATCCATTTCTTGATGATCAAAAGGTCAATATGGTCGGTGTCGAGGCCGGAGGGAAGGGTATAGATACGGGACAACACGCGGCGTCACTGAATGCTGGTCGCCCAGGTGTGCTGCACGGGAATCGAACATATTTGTTGCAAAACGATGACGGCCAGATCATCGAAGCTCACTCAATTTCGGCTGGACTCGACT
>CAZSYW010000284.1:0-3250 GCA_964611315.1 uncultured Rhodospirillaceae bacterium | reverse complement strand
CCATTTTACAATTTTAACCCCTCCGCAACGGAGCCCGCTACACTCTAGCCGGACCCAGCCAAAGACATGTATCCAGCGCGAAGTGCAGCCTTACCATTTACGCGGACTGGAAGGGTGCCAAACCGAAACGAGCCCGTCAAGTCCAAGGCGTTCTGCCACATAGTGCTTTTGGATTGCAATCGACAACAGCCAATCCAACCAATGCTTAGACGAAGACAAATGCAAATCCCGATGTGGCAGCGTCAGAGCAATTCCAAATTTCTCGAAGAGCCAAGTCCTTGCCTCAGGTAACCCACCTAGAGCGTCGATCAAACCATTTGATTTAGCAGTAGCGCCGCTAAAAACTCGCCCGTCGGCCAACGCATCCACGGCCTTTGGCTCGAGGCTACGACGTTCAGCAACCATACGCTTGAACATAGTGTGCGTATCATCAACAAGGGCCTGATTGACTGCCCGCGCATCTGGTGTGAGACGTTCAAGAAGGTTGGGTTGGGCTTTCAGTGGACCGCTACGAATGAATTCATTCTCCACACCAATCATTTCCATAAGCCCAACAACGTTGGTTGTCTCAAGCACCACACCAATCGACCCCGTAATCGTGCTTTCGCGGGCAAAAATCTGATCGGCAGCGAGTGCCACCATATAGCCACCAGATGCTGCAACACTACCCATCACAGCTACAACCGGCTTCACTTCCCCAACGGCGAGCAAAGCCCGATACACAGACTCACTCGCAGCCGTCTCACCCCCAGGGCTATCAATGCTAACAACGAGGGCAGCCGCTCGGCGATCTTCAATTTGATCACGGAGCATTTGATCAAGTTGTCGATTGCTGAGAATTAGGCCGTCGATCGACAGCAGAGCCACATGACTTCGCCCGTCGAATAAGTCGGTCTTTCCAATCGCCACCACCCCGATTGCCAAGACCGCCAGGATTGATATTACTCGCCAAACGACCACTTGTCGTTTCAGCCTGCGACGATCGATAAATTTGTCGGTTTCCGAGGACACTACTTAAAGCAAGCTCAAGTCTTTACCTTAATGCAAAAACCATAGAAGCTTTCCTCTCACCCCAAAATACACTGGTGTGCCCATTGTCGCTTAGCCCTGATCCACATCCGATTCATCGTTACCATCACTTCCGGTTGCCCCATCGCCAGAACTAACATCAACGTTACTCGTTTGTTCCGCCCCTTCCTTCTCACTTATCGCCGGACCCAGTATCTCCCCAAGGCTCGCCCCGCTCGATGACGAGCCGTATTCAGCCATCGCACGCTTTTCTTCCTCTATTTCAAGCGCTTTAATCGATAAAGAGAACTTCCGGCCAGACTGGTCAATCTGAGTAATTTTAGCGTCGAGCTTCTCGCCAACGGAGAATCGTTCCACCTTCTGGTCCCTGCGGTCACGGGCTAAATCATTGGCGCGAATGTGCCCTGTAAGTCCATCATTGAATTCGACCTCTATTCCGGCACCCGAAAGTGACGAAACCGTACAGGTAATTATCTGGCCTTTTTTGAGTTCGCGGGTCGCGTCGGCAAACCGATCCGTCGTGAGTTGCTTTACACCGAGACTAACGCGCTCCTTTTCAACATCAATCTCGAGAACCTTGGCCGTAATTTTATCGCCCTTCTTGTACCCAGTCACAGCTTCTTCGCCGGATTTATCCCAAGCCAAGTCAGTCATGTGAATCAGACCGTCAATCTCACCGGGCATTCCAATGAACAAACCAAACTCAGTGACGTTTTTGATCTCTCCCTCGATTTCGCTACCAACAGGGCATAAATCACCGATTGATTCCCAAGGATTTACATCACATTGTTTGAGGCCCAAGCTTATTCGACGCTTTTCAGAATCAACGTCAAGAACCATGACTTCAACTTGCTCACTCGTCGAAACTATTTTGCCCGGGTGAACGTTCTTCTTTGTCCAGCTCATTTCGGAGACATGAACCAAACCCTCCACGCCCGCTTCGATCTCTACGAAAGCGCCATAGTCCGTTATATTAGTAACACGACCAGTAAATTTACCCCCTATAGGGTACTTGACTGCGACCCCATCCCATGGATCCGCCTCAAGTTGCTTCATGCCCAGGCTAATGCGCTCAGTTTCCAGGTTGAATCGAATTACTTGCACTTTCACTGCTTGCCCAATACTGACAGCCTCGGTCGGATGATTAATACGCCTCCAAGCAATATCCGTTACGTGTAAAAGCCCATCGACCTCCCCCAGATCAACAAAGGCTCCGTAGTCCGTAATATTTTTCACGACGCCGTCCAGTACTTGCCCCTCCTTTAAGCTCGACAGCAATTCAGCTCGCGCCTCAGCTCGCGATTCCTCCATCACAGCACGACGGGACACAACAATGTTACCCCTCCGTCGATCCATCTTAAGAATCTGAAACGGCTGCTTGTTACCCATTAAAGGGCCAATATCACGCACGGGCCGAACGTCCACCTGACTTTGTGGCAAAAAAGCAACCGCGCCACCGACGTCAACAGTATAACCGCCTTTTACTCGACCAAAAATTGTCCCCTCAACTCTATTGCTGTCACCGAACGCCTGCTCAAGCTGGACCCAAGCTTCCTCACGACGGGCCTTTTCTCGGCTGAGCCCTGCCTCGCCATTACGGTTTTCCATTCGGTCAAGGAAAACTTCAACCTTGTCACCCACATTTATGTTCGACGCCTCCCCTGGCGCCGAAAATTCCTTGAGTGGCACACGCCCCTCCGCCTTTAGCCCAACATCGATCACCGCCGCATCATTTTCAATGGCTATCACGGTGCCTTCGATCACTGTACCCTCAAGTTTTTCCGATGAACGCATCGACTCCTCGAAGAGGGTCGCAAAGTTCTCTTCCGTACTTAGGGCGCTTGTGCTCTCTACTGATACTTCATTCATACTCTGCGTGCCTGTTTCTATGCCTCTCAGCCCACGGTGGCGTGACGTGAGCCATATTATCGGCGCAACCTCTCACCGCGCGCGCCTACTGGCCCTAAATCTCGCGCGACGTGACAAACCCATACGCCGCCTCAAAGGCGGCGTCAGCGTCCATATCCGTCGTGTCCAACAAGAGAGCGCCTTCCACCGGCACCATCGGCGCCACCTCACGATGCCGGTCCCGGTCGTCGCGATCCCGGATTTCCCTTAGGACGAGCGACTTTATACTGTGTACACCACGGGCCCGCAACTCTTGATATCTGCGCTCGGCACGGACCTCGGGGCTCGCGGTCACGAATATCTTCACGTCGGC
>CAZSYW010000283.1:0-3251 GCA_964611315.1 uncultured Rhodospirillaceae bacterium | reverse complement strand
GTTTTCAGATTTAAAGTTGAAGGCAAAAATGGAAAGAATGATTAGCCAACTTGAAATAATCAAACGCTAGAATAAAAAGACGCTAACGTCTTATTTCTTAACGATCCATCTCTTTACTTCCCGTGACGATGATCATCTGATACATCCCTTCACATGACCGAACACAAAAATAAGAGTAGCCGGTCAAATGCTGGCTTGAGAAAGAAAAGTAAGGGGCGTAGTGCACGCGTTTCAGGACGTAACATTTCGACCCGTGTCCGCACCGCAAAGGGCCGCAAGACATCGTCAACGCGATGGTTACAGCGCCATTTAAACGACCCCTACGTCTCCGAAGCTAAACGCTTGGGCTACCGGTCGCGGGCTGCCTTCAAGCTTGCTGAACTTGATGCCCAATTTCACTTCCTAAAACCAGGTGGAAGGATTATAGATCTAGGGGCTGCACCCGGCGGTTGGACCCAGGTCGCAGTAGCTCGAACCAATGCTGATGCTAACCGGAGAGGGGCCGTGGGAAAGGTAGTGGGGATGGATATCCTTTCCATGGAGCCTATTCCAGGCGCTCACCTTATCCGCAACGACTTCTTGGACGAGGCGTGCCCTAATCTTCTAATAGATAGCCTTGGTGAAGCAGCAGACGCCGTGCTATCTGATATGGCATCACCAGTCACCGGTCACAAAGCCACTGACCACATCCGTATCATGGCGTTATTGGAGGCCACACTTGAGTTTACCTACAAGGTACTAGCTCCAAATGGGACCTTTGTCGGAAAGGTATTCAAGGGCGGCACGGAAACGACTTTATTGGCCTCCATGAAAAAAAAATTCCATTCCGTTCGCCATGCAAAACCTCCTGCTAGTAGAGATGAATCTGCTGAAACCTATGTCATAGGGCTCGGGTTTCGTAGAACTTAGATTTTCGACAACCACCAGGGATCAAAATTATGAAAATAGCCGTAATGGCCGCGGGAGGAGTGGGTGGATACTTTGGCGCGCGCCTAGCGGCAGCCAACCATGAGGTCAGTTTTATCGCGCGCGGTGCTCATCTCAATGCTATCCAGGATAAAGGCCTAAAAGTCGAAAGTTTGTGTGGCAACATCGACTTACCCAATGTCAAAGCGACTGATAATCCATCTGACATCGGCCCAGTGGACGTGGTGATTTTTGCCGTCAAACTGGGAGATATGGAAGAAGCTGCCAAAGCCTGCAGCCCCCTACTCGGTGGAAATACCGCCGTGATACCATTTTTGAACGGTGTCGATGCACCCGCCACGCTTACTAAACTACTTGGCCCTAAATACGCATGCGGAGGGGTTACCTATATTTTCAGCTCGATATCAAGTCCAGGGTGTATTCACCACATTGGAAAATTCGCGCGGCTGGTCTTCGGAGAATTAGATGGCCGGCCTTCAAAACGACTCAAGGCCTTTGAAGCCGCTTGCTCCCATTCGGGAATCGAATCGCTCTTATCTGATGACATAATGGGAGCGATTTGGGAAAAATTTTCCGTACTGGTGCCGTTAAGCGGTATCACCGCTAGTGCGAGAAGCCCCATCGGTCCATTACGCGCCGAGCCCCTAGGATACGACATTTTCACCGCAGCAATGACGGAAGCTATCTCCGTCGGCAAGGCCAAAGGCATTGCCTTACCCGATGACCTGCAAGGCCGCCACATCCAATTTTTCAATGGCTTATCGGATGAAATGAAGACTTCTATGCTAATCGATTTGGAAGCAGGCAAGGCACTTGAAGCGCCATGGCTTTCAGGAGCTGTATCGCGCATGGGCCGCGAGGTCGGGATAGCCACACCAGTCAATGACACGCTTTTCGCTGTCCTACAGCCACACGTTATGGGAGCGCCTGAAAAATGACAGGGTGTCATTTGTTTATGTGGCTTGGAATTCGTCACCGCATATGTATGATGGGTCGCCAACTGATTACACCTTATCCAGGAGGTTGGTATGGTGGATATTCCCGATGCATTAACATTTGATGACGTTCTGCTGGTGCCAGCCAGGTCTGACATGCTGCCGTCAGATGCGGAGACCACCACTCGACTAACACGAACTGTTAATCTAGGAATTCCTCTCATATCGGCCGCCATGGATACAGTGACCGAAAGCGGTCTAGGAATTGCCATGGCACAAGCCGGTGGTGTAGGTGTTATCCACAAAAATTTAGAGCCGGAACAACAGGCCGAAGAAGTACGCCGCGTTAAAAAATACGAAAGTGGCATGGTGATAAACCCCCTTACTCTCGGCCCTGATTCTACACTGTCAGACGCGCTAGGTTTACAACAGCAGCACGGGTATTCCGGCTTTCCTGTTGTGGAACCAGACACCGGACAATTAGTCGGAATTTTGACCAACCGAGACGTTCGCTTCGCGGAAAATCCAGACCAGCGCGTCCGTGAGCTGATGACGGCACATTCTAGCGGGACTCCGCTCGTCACCGTCAAGAAAGACATCACACGTGAAGAGGCAAAAAAACTCCTACACAAACATCGTCTCGAACGTCTACTTGTGGTCGATGACGATTTTCGTAGTATCGGGCTAATCACCGTTACCGATATCGAAAAAGAACAACAACATCCCAATGCCTGCAAGGACGAGAACGGGCAACTTCGAGTTGCTGCGGCTACTGGAGTTGGTGAAATAGGCTTCCGGCGTGCAGAATTGCTACTTGATGCAGGTGCTGATGTCATTGTCGTCGACACCGCCCATGGCCATTCATCCGGTGTAATCAGCGCCATAAGCCAAATCAAGAAACTTTCCAACCGTGCCCAGGTCGTAGGGGGTAATATTGCTACTGCAGATGCTGCCCACGCCCTTATTGATGCCGGTGCCGATTGCGTCAAGGTCGGGATTGGTCCCGGTACTATTTGTACCACACGAATGGTTGCCGGTGTTGGTATGCCACAGCTAACGGCTATCATGGATGTCTCAGAGGTATGCAGCAAAGCGGATATACCTTTCATCGCCGATGGCGGTGTAAAATATTCCGGTGACATCGCCAAAGCCATTGCCGCGGGAGCCGAATGCGTAATGGTGGGATCTTTATTCGCAGGAACCGACGAGAGCCCCGGCGAAGTTTTTCTATACCAAGGTCGATCTTATAAGTCCTACCGGGGCATGGGATCAATTGGCGCCATGGCACGGGGTTCTGCAGACCGGTATTTTCAAGAGGAAGTTGCTGATACGTTGAAGTTAGTACCAGAAGGTATCGAGGGACGTGTGCCCTACAAGGGTCCCGTTGGT
>CAZSYW010000282.1:0-3252 GCA_964611315.1 uncultured Rhodospirillaceae bacterium | reverse complement strand
CCCGATGGGCCACGGGAACTTTTTAGGCTGCCCCCATTTAGAACCACCGGTCGCCAGAAAGAGATGAGGCACCTTTTTCGTGTTCACATAACGATGGATTGCGGAATTGGTCGGTGTACCGGTTGTTTGAAAAAGAAAAGCAACTTTTTCCTGTTCGACCAGTTTACGGACCTGCTCAACCGTGCGTGGGTGGCTGTAACTGTCATCTAACGAGATAAGATCAATTGTGCGACCGTTGATACCCCCACCTACATTCACCGCCTTAAAATAGGCAACAATGGTTTTTCCAATCGATGAATAAACCGAGGCAGGGCCAGAATATGGATTGGTGTGTCCAATCTTTATCGAGGTGTCTGTAACGCCGACTGTCTGGGCACTTACCGAAGCAGTCAGCAGCAGAGTTACCGCCAAACTGCTTATAAACGTATTAATTCGCATTTGGATACTTCCCTGTCTCTCTCTAAATCCTCAACCTGTCCTTTTTTCAAAGTTGCCTTGGGCCACGGTCCCTAGAGTAAGCTTAAACTTTTCTTTTCGTCCATACTATTAACTGTTCTACGACTCCCCACACGCCGAAAATTGGCCAATGCGGTGGTCACAATTCGTATGCCAACCTAATATCTTGAGCAAAATTCGGCATAAAACGATGAATAACCCGCCAAATATGGCACCCGGTATGGAGACTATTCCACCGACCATAGAACCAGCCAAAATATAAACAGCAACAAAAAAAGTTGAAAGCGTCTGACCCAGCGAAATCGCCTGTTAACCAACAAACTAAACAATCCTAGACTTGATAACCGCTCCGTACAATTTTCGGCGATATTTAACTAAACCTGGGAAAACGTCACAACCTCAGCGGGTCGCCTCGATAACCTCTCCAAACAACACCCACTTTTCGCCATCAAACTCGGAAAGTTGTTCTGCTTCGATCGGGAAAAAATCTGTGGGACTAGTGTTAACTTTAATCCCAGGCAAAAACATGGGAACCTCAACGTCTTTCAAGTTGGTTGCACACGCCATGATACCAGGCCGGCTAAGATCGTCACATCCATTGAGCATCTTATGGAGCAACTTCGAGGCGGTGTAAGCATAAACATACAAAATATCGCCACGGTCACCGTCTGGTATGTTTTTTTTCATCCATGCGGACCATTCTTGAAAATCGGGTGAGTCGGCCCACGCCGGATCCGACGGATCTTTCATATACTGGGCGGTGATCAGCCCTTTGGAACACTCAAGTCCAGCGGGCACTAGTGTGGCTTTAACGGACGACGAAACATTGTTCAAAAGATGCAACGGCTTCCAGTCAATCTCACACGCTTTTTTTATCGCCTGTGCCGCAAATTTTGGAATTGTAATATTGAAAAATACATTTGCCCCGCTTGCCGCCAACTCCAGAATTTGAGAATCTATGGTCGGATCTGTAACTTCGTACGGCAACATCTTGACGACTAATTCGTCAGCCTTATCCCCTAAACCCCGCAAAAACCCATCTCGATAATCCTTGCCGTAGTCGTCGTTCTGGAAGAGAAGTGCGATCTTCGGATTTTTCACATTTTCCAGGGCGTAATTCGCATAAATCTCACCTTCGACATCATAAGTAGGTTGAAGCCCGATGCTCCAGGGATATTTCTCAGGTTGCCCCCACTTAGACGCACCTGTAGCTACAAAAAGATGGGGAACCTTCTTTGCATTCACATAACGATGGATCGCGGAATTGGTCGGGGTTCCCAGCGTTTGGAATAGGAATGCCACTTTCTCTTGTTCCACCAGTTTACGGACCTGCTCAACTGTGCGTGGCGGGCTGTAACTGTCATCCAAAGAGATAAGGTCAATCGTGCGACCATTGATACCCCCATCTGCATTCACTGCCTTAAAATAAGCAACGATAGTTTTACCAATCGTTGAATAAACCGAGGCAGGGCCGGAGTATGGGTTGGTGTTCCCAATCTTTATCGAGGTGTCTGTGACGCCGACCGTCTGGGCACTTGCCGAAGCAGTCAGCAGCAGAGTTACCGCAACACTGGTTACAAACGTGCTAAATCGCATTTGGACACCTCCCTGTCTCTCTCTAAATCCTCAATCTATCCGTTTTTACTCAAACTTACCTGGGTCCAGCTTTTTAAAGTTAGCCTGATACTTTTCTCTTCGTCCACCCTATCATCCGTTCCAAGGCTCCCCACACACCAAAAGGTACAAAATAAATGATAAGAATCAGGAACACGCCGAAGATCGCCCAAGGCGGTGGTAGCCATTCGTACGCTAGCCTAATATCTTGGGCAAAATTTGGCATAAAAACGATGAATAACCCACCAAATATAGCGCCCGGTATCGAAACTATTCCGCCGACCACAGAGCCAACCAAAATATAAACAGCGACAAAAAAGTTGAAAGCGTCCGGACTGACAAACTCGCTGGCATAGGTAAACAAGGCCCCGCCAATTCCTGCATACATAGCACTTATACCGAAAGTTGTAGTTTTAACCAACGGCGTGTTTATACCCATGGTCTTGGCAGCAATCGGATTATCACGAATAGCCATCATCGCCCGGCCGGACCTACTGTGCAGAAGGCACCAAGTCACCACCATGAGAAATAATATTACGAACAACGTCACGTAATAGAGCGACTGATCAGCGCTTAGCGACGATATGATAGGCTCGGGTTTGGGGACAAAAATACCCTGAACGCCTCCCGTCCAATGTTCAAATGCATCGAATTTTAGAAGTTGGGGCGTAGCGACCGCTAAAGCAAATGTTGCGAGCGCCAGATAAAGACCCTCCAGTCTCAGGGCGGGCAATCCAAACAAAAAACCAAATACAAATGAAATCAATGCAGCTACAACAATGGCTTCGTAAGGGCCCCATCCGAAGTGTTCAATAAATATCGCCGCCGAATAAGCCCCCGCGCCAAAAAATGCACTGTGACCAATGGAAAATTGCCCATTGTAGCCCGTTAACACGTTAAGGCCCAGCATGGCGATCGCCCAGGCCTTTGCCAGTGTGAACTGGTAAGTAATGAAATCAGAAACCAAATGTGGTAACGCGATACCGAACGCAACAGCGACCGCAAAACCAATTAATAAACCAGATGTAATAGGATTGGGACGGTCCATCTTTAATTAAACCCGCTTCACCACGACACGACCGAAAAGCCCCGCCGGTTTGAATAACAGCACGCCAATAATAAGTATAAGAGCAAATGTAAGCTTGAGTTCGGAACCTCCCGGGATATATTGGCCGCCCCAAT
>CAZSYW010000281.1:0-3266 GCA_964611315.1 uncultured Rhodospirillaceae bacterium | reverse complement strand
ATCGCTCACAGGTGGTATGCACAATGCCTTTTATGGGTTCCCGACTTTGAGACAGCAAAGGTCCATCTTGAGAAAGCCTTAGGGGCCTACGAGGAAGCCAACTTCTATCGATGGGTCGACGAATACGGGCAAGACCCCAAATCGCTTGGGCTATCGTACCTATCTGTAGTCCACAACGAACTAGGATACTTCGATCAAGGAATCAAATTGAAACAAGAGGCCATAGCCCACACCGAAACTTTAAACTTTCCTTTCGGACTGGCCCTGGCGCATTGGATAGCCGCCTATTCGTCTGCTACCTACAATGATCCCGAAGAAGTACGTGCTAACGCCGTAATTTTAGCGAAAATAGCCGACGAGAATGATTTTCCCTACCACAGAAGTTCCGCCTTATTGTTGCTGGGGTGGGCGGACCACCAAGAAAACAAACCCGGTGCATTTGCAAAAGTGCAACGTGGTATGGAGGAGATGGACGGACTTAGCTCTAATTCTATGGCCGATTTTTTCCCCCAGAGACTCCTTGTAGAGTCTCTTATCAAGGAAGGAGAAAACAAGACGGCGGGCTCGATAATCGACCGCGTCTTAAATTTCATAGCACCTTTGGGGTCAAACTGGTTAGAAGCTGACTTCTGGCGGCTCAAGGCTCTTAATTGCCTATCTGGAAACCATTGTAATCGTTCAGAGGTCGAATCTCTTCTCTTACGTTCTTTGAAAATCACGGAATCGCACAAACAGAAACATTGGGGACTCAAAACTGTACTTTCTCTGGCCAAATTTTGGATCGAAGAACAAGAGACGCGAAAAGCGCACGATATACTACATTCGTTTTACAGTCGGCAATCGGAAGGATTCAGTACACCCAATATGATTGAAGCAAAAGCGCTACTCAAAGAATTACAATAGGCGCACGGGGGCAGACGCATCCTGCATGAAACTTCAAAAGACAGAGACACCTAGAAAGCTTATCAGCAGCAAATGGCCCGGTTCTATTCAGACAAACGGCACAAGCAAATGAGGTCGGGGTCTTAGATATGGACAATAAACGCCCCCACTGTCTAGTAATCGGTGTCGGCGTGGGCACCGGACTCGCTTGTGTACGACGCTTCGTCGACGGCGGCTATAAAGTCTCGATGATGGCCCGCCATGAAGGCCGCCTCACCAGTTGGGCAAAAGATATAGCGAACACCGCCTCCTATCCAAGCGATTTGACCGACCTCACCCACTCGCGCGCCACTTTGGAGAAAATTAAGACCGAGCAAGGGCTGCCCAAGGTTGTCATTTATAACGCGGCCTTGGCTACCTTCGCCCCTTACACCGAACTCGACCCGGTAGATTTCGAACGTAATTTCCGGGCCAACACTACAGGCTTACTGATCACCGGCCATGTTTTTGGACCCGACATGATCAAAGCTTGAGGCGGATCTATTGTGATAACCGGGAATACTGGCGCCCGGCGCGGCAAGCCCCGGTTTGTCGGTTTCGCACCCACAAAAGCGTCGCAACTGATCCTGGGTGAAAGTCTGGCCCGTGAATTGGGTCCACAGAATGTCCATGTCGCGTATGTTATGATTGATGCGATGATCGATATGCCGATGGTGCGCAAGCGTATGCCGAATGCACCATCCGATCGGTTTGCTCAACCAGACGACATCGCGAACGAGGTCTTTCATATTGCCCACCAACCCGCATCAACCTGGTCTTACCTGCACGAAATCAGGCCGTTTGGAGAACATTGGTAAGCAGCACAACTGCACCAGTGATCCTGCTCTAAGCCTCGTCCTATAAGAGTTTACCTCTGCCGATTCATTGTCGACACCATTAATTCAAAGCTTAAATAATGTCTGATCCAAGGGTGAATCGCATCGGCCACACGATGGTTTCATCTATTTATCACACTTGTTCCAAAAAGAAGGGGCTAATTTGTTCAGACAACTCAAACAAAAAGGATTACCACCGCCCGAGAGCGTTTAGGCAAGGCTTTGACAAACTTGTAGGCTTCCTCGGTCGCCCATTTTACGGAGTTTCAGAATCCTCCAAGAGCAACCCCATTTTTGAAAGTAGACGCGCAAGATTTATTGGCTTTGTATCGTAGTCGTCGCAACCAGCATCAATTGCCTTTGCCCGATCACCTTTCATGGCATGTGCCGTCAGGGCAATTACAGGAATATGACTGGTTTCATCGCTCGCCTTAATTTGACGAGTTGCCTCCCAGCCATCCAAGACTGGCATACTTAGGTCCATAAGGATCAGATTGGGTCTTTCAGTCGAAGCCATTTGCACACCGACCTGCCCATCTTCCGCCGTCAAGACCTCAAAACCTTTTCTTCTAAAACGGCGCGACAAAAGTTCGCGCTCTACTTCATTATCTTCAACAATAAGAAGCTTTACCATCTCAACCCTCCGGTTTGTCATGCGAAAGCTTCAATACGATTTACGTGTCTTACATATCCATCAATTGTCAGTGTAATCAACTTCCTAATTTTATCGCAATGCCTTATCAAAAAGGAAGGCCAAGATATCATCCTTACGGCCAACATTGATGCAGGTACTTATAACCCACGGGACTGGATGTTTTTTTGGGAAAGGTCCTCCATGTTCCTAGGACACTCCGGCGCCAGAAAATACGGCGGAGCGTGAAGTCTCACGGCGCAACTACAAAGATTCCGAATTTTACTCGTCTAGGTTCCTAAAACCCTGTAACCGGCCTATCCTATAAGCAAGATAGATATGTGTTCAGTTGGCATAGGTCTGGCGAATAACGTAGCGTCCGCTCTCCCGGTGTGTAAAAAATTCCCCGACACGTGGATGGGACACAGGTTTTCCGCTCTCGTCCATTAGTAAGTTCTGTTCGGATACGTAAGCGACGTAACTCACCTCATCGTTTTCAGCGAGCAGGTGATAGAAAGGTTGATCCTTCCTCGGCCGCACGTCCTCCGGAATCGACTCCCACCATTCCTCGGTGTTGGCAAACTCCACGTCAACATCGAAAATCACTCCGCGGAAAGGATACAACCGGTGTCGAACGATATCGCCAATTTGGAACTTAGCAGTCTTCGTAGTCATCGCTGTATTTTACGCCCATCGTTAAAGAATAAACCCTACTATTTTTATGATATATTACTTATCTCTGATTAACGACTTATACCACCATGCTTGCAGTTCGAATCAGTAAATCCGCAGAAATGTTGCCAACGCTCCAGCAGTTATTCCCAAAAACCTTTTTTGCTTAACCTTAGCAAAAGCGAAGAAATCTAAAACACGTTACT
>CAZSYW010000280.1:0-3285 GCA_964611315.1 uncultured Rhodospirillaceae bacterium | reverse complement strand
CTTTCTGCCACCAGACACCTTTTCCAAAGGCTTGGGCAGTGTAATGGCTCAATGGAATGGATTTACCCTCGGATATGCATTCATCGATTTCACCGACTAACTGATGCCAGGCAGCCTTGAATGCGTTGTATTGGATGTTGTCCATCCGTTGAAAGTTGTCCATGCCCCATCCGATTACCCAATTCAATTTACTTAAAAGCTCTCGTTCATGTTTGCTTTTGAGCGGCCCGGACTTCAAACGGTCTTCCCAGGTCTTTTTGAAGTCTTCTGGTATCTTGTCCAGCAGTCGAACGAAATCAAATCCGTCTTTAAAATCCAAAACCGTGTCGGTCACGGTGGACAGGAGGTCGTTATCCCGAAGCATCTTTAGCAGCGTATCCATGCCCAATTATCCCTCCACGCCCGTATCCCGTCCATCCATTCCTAATGACAGCTTGGATGTATGGACAATTACGGGTCCCTTCAGCATTCAATCTTCACCCGTCTTGCCGCCGTGTTTGCGGAGGAGGTTGACGATGTCGTCTAGTAGAGGTTGCAAGGAAATCGCCGAACTGCTAATCGCCAATGGTGCGTTTGTGAATGTTCAAAACCCTTCGGCACAATGTACATTCCTAAACATCTTGTCTCCGGCAACTAATCCAACAGAGTGTCACGAAAGCGCTGCTTAAGTATGGCCAGCTGTGCAGAGCCCAGCAGGGCGGGCAGTTTATCCGACTCCATGGTGTATAGGGTTCCGCGCCGGGGATTGACTATGCACAGCTTATCGATCCCGAGTCCGTTCAACAGGGCGAGAAGATAATAGGTGAGAACCTGTTTCAGGTCCTCTTTTTTAAGAGGATGCCGCGAGGCTTTTACTTCATAGATGTTCTTTTCTGCCATAACATCCGGATGGAGGTGGTTCAAAATCCCAAACCCCTTTAACCGATGATGTACTTGTAGCCCAGACTTCTCCTCAAAAAAGCTTGTCAGGCGCCTCGCAATCTCAGAGGCATCCTGCAGAAGGGGATCGCCCAGTTCCGAGCGCTGAAGAGCTGCTCCTCGAATGAGCCCCATCTTCACAATCGCCGACTTTATCTCTTCCTCGGTTACAGTAGGCGTCTGCCCCGGACATTGAATGGCGTTGGTAAAGACATTGAAGGAGATTTCTGCGATGATATCGTTCCATCTGGCAGGAACATTCCCGGCATAGAGCTCGGCCCATCTCTCCATCCCAGGATGATCAATACCCTGCATTCGAACGGAGCGATACAGCTCATCCAGTCCGGGGAATTGCTGGTGCCAAAAGTGATTATAGCCGCGTAAAAACTGGCGTTCGGATATCATTTCAATTGCCTCATGATGTGTTCAAGGGCCGTGCCATTCTCCTGTTTAGTACGGTCATCACCCATGAGCGAGAGACACAATCCCCTGAACCAAGGATTGCCCGAGGCAAAACACTCCTTCCGAGCGGACAGCTCCCTGTCTCCTTTCGCCAGAAGCTGAAGTCTAACCATTTCACGCTGCAAAATCACACTGCATCGAGTCTCTGTGAGTCTCTTTATCCGTTTCTGCGATTCCACGGGTGACAGCGATGGCGAAAGGTGCCCAATCATCCGAATCCAGAGGGCCAGTGTGCCATCCGGGGTTGTATACAGTTCGTTGTCGAAATGACTCCACAGGGTCTCTGCAAGGGTCTCTCGGAGATCAGGGCACAAGGCTTCTTGCCGGGCCGCAACCACTCGTTCAAGGGTGAGCGACAGCCGATTGAGCTTGCCTGTTTCAATAACGCCAAAAACCAGTTTCAGGCTTCGCTGTAACTCCTCCAATGAGGCAAATTGCAACGCAGCGAGGAGAAACTTAAGCGACCGGTAGCTGGGTTCAAGCTTCTCAAATTCAAAAGCGAGTGTGTCGTAAATATTTTGCGTGTTGGAGATGGCCTTGAGTTCTTCAACGCGCTGTCCTACCAATTGGGAATAGGGGTCAAATTTGTCCAGAGCGACGTTGACACCGCCCCGAGAGTTCCGTTTGAGACGCGCCGTTGGTTGCGCATCCAATTGTTCTGCATACTCTGCACTGTCGAGGAGCCTTGTCTTGCTCTTGTACAGGGACAAGCCGACTTCTCCCAGATTTCTTGCAAGGGTCCAGAGGGCGCTCTTCAACTCCTTCTCACTGTCCGCAAAGATACGATAATCATCAACGAATCGGATGAATCGAACGCCCTCATCATGAAGAGCGTGGTCAATCGGCGTCAAACAGGCTTCTGCAAGGATACGTGACGCAGTACCACCAACGGGCAGCCCGAAGTCATCCAAGCGGCACAACCTCAGAAGTGTGATGATGGGAAGCTGTCGCTCTCGCTGGACGCCGGCGTATTGAAGTGCAGCCTCGAGCATCCTTGGTCGTATCGACTCATAAAATTGACCAATATCCACGATTCCCGTGAAAGATGACCGGGAGAGATAATGTCGTTCCTCATCGGCGAATTCTTTCCAGCCGACCCCGGGGTTGAACCACACCCCGTTTTCCGGCTTCCAGCGATAAGAGAAGACTGTGTTGGAGCTGCATGGAAGCCGCATCCGTTCGATTTCCGATGCGATTTCTTTCACGAGTGATGTCAGCAGCACATCGAGCAAGGGGTCCAGATAGAGGGACTTCCTGTACTGTCCTTTTCCGATCTCAACGTGTCCGATAAGGGGAGGAGCGTATTCCTGTTCCCGGGTCCAGTCGAAGTGCTCAAGCTGTCGAAAGATCAGTCTCGCCGATTCCTGTGGTGACGCGAGAAGAATCTCGAACTCCGGTGATAGGGGGTAAATATCACTCGGCCCTATGGTGTTGAAATGTTCCAGAGTTCCCTCGATGGCATCAGTGGAGATTTCAAGAGGAACCATGATTTAATACTCTTCATACTTGTAATTGAAAGCGATTTCACGGCACACAAAAGCACCTTTGGATTCAGCACACTTCAAATCTTCAAACACCTGAGCGGGGACATCGGCGTACTTGTACTTTCTGCATTTGTTCCAAGGAAGGTTCGCAACATTGTCATTAAATGCGAGGTGGAGTTCACTCGAGGATGCATCATAAGCGATGAATCCCACGTTAGTCGATGTAACTTGTATGTAGTTCATGGTTCTTTAAACTGTCTCTTTCTTTTCGGACTCGCATTCTTAACCTAATACGACTGAACCCGAGAGGGTTGCACTAATTCGTGCCTCATGCTCCGGGTTCAGATTCAGTCGTCTGTTTCACTTTAAAATATTCATTCACTAGCTTCAGGTGCAGTTGCAATACTCTGTGCAAACTCCC
>CAZSYW010000279.1:0-3287 GCA_964611315.1 uncultured Rhodospirillaceae bacterium | reverse complement strand
AGCCAAAACCCGCGTGAGAAATAGGTTTAAACTGCCCCAGATTTATCGTGCTGTGTCGTTTCTGGCAAGCGTAAAGGCCAATTTTAAATATCTAATACGTCGACCACGCCAGGGACCGACTTGAGGGCGGCACGAAAGGCCGGTGTAGCCGCATACCGACCGGGTAACTCCACCTCCACCTCCAGTTCATTTCCGAGAGTTTGCACTACAGAAACAAGTGCGCTGCCGGCTCGTTCCCGCGCGATGACAGCAGTCAATGGTTCCAGTGTAGTCTCAGAAGCTAGATATACGCGAAACCCTTTAATGTCCCCGCTTCCTTGTTCATCTAACTTTGATATCGTCTGGGCGACGATACGCACCGAATCCTCTTGTGACTGAATCGAGGCCTCAACCAGAAGAACTGAACCTACCTCCAATAAGTCACGCGCTCTAGTAAAAAGCTCTGTAAAAATTGTTATTTCGAATATTCCACTTTGGTCTGATACCTCTATAAACGCGTAGCGGCCACGTGCAGAGCTTCGCTCACGTCGACGTTGCACGACAACAGCAAGACGGACACGCTCGGACTTTAAGGAATCCAGTCGCTCCATTAGGTCGCCATACCTGACAACTCCGAGGTTTCCGATTGATTCCCCGTAAGTATCAAGGGGATGAGCAGACAAATAAAAACCTAGGGCATCAGCCTCGTGACGGAGCCGTTCGACAAAACTCCAATCCTCCACAACGGGAAGAGAAGAAACATCGGTTTCCGTGTTACTCTCTCCAAATAAGTTCTCTTGGTTGTTGTCGCGCTCATTCTCAGCAAATGACGTGTGTCGCAGTAGCAAGTCAGTTGCTTCTGCCACCTGGGCTCGATTTGCCTGCAGTGAATCAAAGGCCCCCGCCTTGGCCAAACTCAAGAATTGTCGCTTGTTCGTATGTGCAACGTCCATACGTATGGCAAAGTCAAACAGGTTACTATAGTTCCCCTCCTCAGTCCGTTCATTCACGATTGCACTTACGGCATTTTCGCCGACGTTACGAATTGCCGCGAGCGAGTACCTAATTTCATCTGCACCCCCTTTATCCCCATTTCTTTCCACCAAGAATTCTGCCGTTGAGACATTAATGTCGGGCGGATTAAGCACGATACCAAGCCTAACTAATTCTTGAAAAAATCCCCCCAGTTTTTCGGTATTCCCTTGCTCCGAAGTCATTAAGGACGCCATAAATTGAGTTGGATAATTAGCTTTCAAATAGGCTGTTTGGTATGCCACCAACGCGTAAGCCGCAGCGTGACTTTTATTAAATCCATAACCCGCAAATTTATCGACCTGGTCGAAAATTATCTCTGCTTTATCTCTGGGAACTTTATTTGTCATAGCACCTTCAAGAAACCTCTGACGTTGCGCTGACATTTCTGACTTAATCTTTTTGCCCATTGCGCGACGCAGCAGATCGGCTTCTCCCAAACTAAAGCCTGACAATAGTTGAGCAATTTCCATGACCTGTTCCTGATAGATCGTGACCCCATAGGTCTCAGCTAAAATTGGTTCAAGGATCTTATGCAAGTAGTTGACCTCCTCTCTCCCATGTTTCCGCTCTATATAACTTGGGATATTATTCATTGGCCCTGGGCGGTAAAGTGCAACTACTGCAATCAAATCCTCAAATCGGTCGGCCTTGAGCTTACGCAAGACCTCTCTCATTCCTGAACTTTCCATTTGAAAGACACCAATAGTGTCACCAGCAGCGAGCAAACGGTAAGTTGCATCGTCGTCTAAAGGTATGTTTGCTAACTCAAGGTCTACGCCGTTCTCTCTAACAAGCTTTACTGCGCGATCCATCACAGTGAGTGTTTTGAGACCAAGAAAATCAAATTTAACTAAACCAGCCTTTTCAACATCTTTCATGTTGAACTGTGTCACTGCCATAGAGGAGCGTGGATCGCGATATAGTGGTACCAACTCATCCAGGGGACGGTCCCCAATCACCAGTCCCGCGGCATGCGTAGAGGCATGCCGAAATAATCCTTCTAGGCGCAACGCCACATCCATTAATTGGTCAACCCCAGACTCTTTATATCGCGCCTCCTTCAATCTGGGTTCCGTGTCAATAGCTTGTTGCAGCGTTACTGGGGCAGCCGGGTTGTTCGGTATGAGCTTACTTAGACGATCGACCTGGCCGTACGGCATCCCCAGCACACGGCCTACATCGCGTAATACAGCCCGTGCTTGCAACTTCCCAAAAGTTATTATTTGAGCCACTTGCCTGGCTCCGTACTCATCCTGAACATGACGAATTACTTCATCTCTACGATCTTGACAAAAGTCGATATCAAAATCGGGCATTGAGATCCGAGCAGGATTTAGGAACCTCTCGAACAACAGACCAAACCGAATGGGATCCAAATCCGTAATTTCAAGTGCCCACGAGACAAGCGATCCAGCGCCAGATCCTCGACCGGGCCCTACCGGAATTTCTGCCGCTTTTGCCCATCGTATAAACTCTGAAACTATCAGGAAATAGCCGGAAAAGCCCATCTTGATGATTACGTTTAACTCATATTCTAAACGATTTCGGTACTTCATCGTCTCGTCATCAGAAAACGTTTCCCCTGCTATACGTCGCTCTAATCCATGGCTAGACAAGTTTCTCAACGTCTCGGCTTCTGTACTGCCTTTGGAAAGGTTACCGGCGTTGGGCAACATTGGTTTTCGTTCTTCCACCATGAACGAACACCTTTGGGCGATTACAAGCGTATTAGTAATTGCCTCCGGTATGTCTTCAAAAACAGCCCGCATCTCTGCAGCTGACTTAAAATAGTGGCCTGGCGTCACACGACGGCGATCCGTTTGTCCAACAGTTACTCCTTCAGCAATACACAGAAGTGCGTCATGAGCATCAAACATGCTTTGATCTGAAAAAAAAGCCTCGTTTGTGGCCACTAGCGGTAATTCATGACGGTCCGCTAGTTCGAGTAAGGCCGGTTCTATCTCGTCTTCGACCGGCAGTTGATGCCGCATAAGCTCCACATAAAGACGACCTTGAAACACCTCTTGTAGTTCCAATAAACAACTCTCCGCAGCTTCAGCTTGTCCATTTGCAAGCCTTCTTCCCACGGGTCCCATAACGCCCCCGGTTAAAGCTATAAGGCCAGTGTTTCTTTGAGCCAACATGCGGATGTCAACCTGTGGCACCTGTCCGCTCTCGGTCTCTAAAAATGCCGTGCTAACAAGTTTCAATATATTTGAATAACCGGTCTCATCCTGGACTAGTAGGACAAGTTGGTCCGGCGCCATATGACC
>CAZSYW010000278.1:0-3293 GCA_964611315.1 uncultured Rhodospirillaceae bacterium | reverse complement strand
CGCCACCGAGTGCGGCTGCCCTGGTTCCGCTTTCCAAATCCTCCTTATGTTCATTTCCTGGTTCCCGAAAGTGTACTTGACTATCGATGATTCCCGGGAGGACGTGCAGGTCTTTAGCTTCTACCGTTTCATTTGTAGGGGCGCGGGAAAGGTCTCCGATAGCCGCAATTTTTCCCTCTGATATGCCAATATCAGCTACTTCTGTCAGTGTATCTGTGACTATCGTTCCACCCCGAACGACTGTATTGAATTCTGTCGTCATTCGGGTTTTGGCGAAATCAAGCCTAACATTGGAAGCATTTTTTTATTCCTTTCAACCTGAGGGTCGAGAAGGCGACTGGATAAAAGCTGGCACATGATCTCCCCACCCCACTGCACTTGGACGTTTTTTTTGAGGGGCCTTGACCGAATTAGGGTCCGATTTAGAACGTACCGTTTTTACCTCCCGCTGCTTCCCTGGCGAGGGCCGCTTTCTCCGAGTGTTTCTGTCGGATCTGTCGGATCTGTCGGGGCGAAAATCCTCGCTCTTCTTCGTATTAATGCGTGTAGTCTGATTGTCAGTTTTTTTCGTCGTGTGCTGTGACCTCGATGGTTTCTTCTTGTTTTTGTCGCCAGTTTCTCCCGAGGCGCCCAGCAATTCTTCATCTCGTATGTTTTGATGCGCGATATCGTGTCCGATCAAATCAGTAATTGCTGTTATATATTTACTATCTGCCGGCGTTCCTAACATGAAGGCCCGCCCATTCTTCCCCGCACGACCAGTGCGGCCTATTCGATGAACATAGTCCTCGGCATGTAATGGGACATCAAAATTGAATACATGACTTAACCCTTGAATATCTAGACCACGTCCCGCCACGTCAGTTGCGACAAGAAGTTTTAATTCTCCATTTTTGAAAGATGTCAGCGTTTGTTCACGGGTCGTTTGGGCGAGGTCACCGTGCAAGGCTGCGCTTTGAAATTTATGGCGTCGAAGTGAACGATTAAGCAGGTCCACATCTTTTTTGCGATTGCAGAAAATCAAGGCATTTTCGATATCTTCATGTTTAAGTAGGAAACGAAGGGTTTTCCCCTTTTCTCTTGCAGATACTTTCACCAGATATTCTTCCACTGTTTCGGCAGTGCTTGCCGGGGGTGCTACCGTTATCTCTTTAGGGGAAATTAAAAATTTTGCGGCGAGACGGTGTATTTCGGGAAGCATAGTCGCGGAAAACATCATTGTTTGGCGCGCCTTTGGTAATAGGCCCACTATTTTTTCAACGTCCGGAATAAAGCCCATGTCCAACATTCTGTCAGCTTCGTCTATGACCAAAAATTTTGCGTCGTTAAGTAGTAGAGAGCCGCGTTCAAACAAATCCATTAATCTCCCGGGGGTAGCGATTAAAACATCAACGCCACGGGTCAACTTGCGTTGCTGATCCTCCATTGAAACGCCGCCTATCAGCAGCGCCATCGTAAGTTTGTGGTATTTACCGTAGGTCTCAAAATTTTGCGATATTTGCGTTGCGAGTTCGCGGGTAGGGGTAAGGATCAGAGAACGTGGCATTCTTGCGCGTGCGCGACCCTTAGATAAGGTTTCTATCATGGGCAGCGTGAAAGATGCGGTTTTTCCGGTGCCTGTCTGTGCGCACCCCAAGACGTCGTACCCTTGCAACACAGCAGGGATGGCCTCCGCTTGAATCGGAGTTGGGTTAGTATAACCCGCATCAGCAACGGCTTTTAAAATATCAGGGCCCAAGCCCAGTTGTTCGAACAACATTTTTGTCCGTTAAGAAACCTTAAAGAAGAAACAGGGTACAGTCGCTCGTCGGCAGACGAAAATACATAAAACCATTGTCCATATATACGTTGCGAAGATTATGTGTCAATAAATCTTGATGGACGGTTTGTAAGATATAGAAGATTTTACAACGATTTCACCACGCCTAAGGAAAGTTAACGGGTTGTCTAGTATGATGTGCACGAAGTGTTTTCCAATTCTAACAGGCTCGCATGGTTCAACTTCTTAAACATCAAACTCGCTAAAAGATTTTGCATTCTTCTGTATAAATTCGAGCCGATGCTCTGGATTGCGTCCCATCAGTGCTTCCACTCTGTTCGCAGTCGCAGTTTTCACACGGTCTTCATTTATTACCTGGAGAAGTGTGCGTGTATCCGGGGCCATGGTTGTTATTTTTAGTTGTGCCGGAGGCATTTCACCCAGCCCTTTAAAGCGGCTGATGTCGACTTTTCCTTTAAATGTTTCAGAACGAAGCTCTTTCAGATGTGTGTCGTCTCTGGCATAAACGGTCTTTGGCCCATGATTTAGTCGATAAAGTGGTGGCTGAGCCAGGTATAAGTGGCCTTCGGAAATTAAATTCGGCATTTCGCAGTAAAAAAAAGTCATCAATAGGGAAGCTATATGCGCGCCGTCGACATCTGCGTCGGTCATTATTATCACTCGCTCGTAGCGCAGTTTATTACTGTTATAGTTATGTCTTGAGCCACATCCGAGCGCCAACGCAAGATCAGAAAGTTCTTTATTGCTGCGAAGTTTGTCTTGGCTGGCGCTCACCACATTAAGAATTTTGCCACGCAAAGCAAAAACAGCTTGCGTTTTTCGATCGCGGGCTGCTTTTGCTGAGCCACCCGCTGAATCACCTTCGACCAAAAATATTTCAGTCCCGGATGCCGCGGCTAAACTGCAGTCGGAAAGCTTCCCCGGAAGTCTCAATCTCCGGCTAGCGGTTTTCCGTTTTACGTCGCGTTCCTGGCGGCGTCGGAGCCTCTCTTCGGCTCTGTCCAGCACACGAGTAAGGAGGGAATTGGCGAGTTCACGATCCTGGGTCAACCAGTGCTCAAAATGATCTTTCACTGAAGTTTCTACCATTTTAGCAGCCTCAGGAGACTGCAGACGTTCTTTTGTCTGACCTTGAAATTGGGGTTCGGAAATAAAGACCGATAAAATTCCACAGGTGCTGGTTAGTATGTCATCGGCAGTGATATGGCTGGCACGTTTAATTTTTGCAAATTCTCCATACGCCTTGAGGCCCCGGGTCAGCGCGGTCCTAAACCCGGATTCGTGGCTTCCACCATCCGGAGTGGGTACCGTGTTGCAATACGAGTTGAGGAATGAAACTCCGTCATCCGATGGCCAGGAAACAGCCCACTCGACTCTACCTCCGTCAGTAAGCTTGGCTTCCCCACTGAATGGGATTGAGGTAACCATTTCTCTTTCATCTGTCTCAGCCAGGAGGAAATCTTTAAGACCTCCAGGGAATTCAAGTGTTGCTTTGGGCGGCGTCGCCGCGTCT
>CAZSYW010000277.1:0-3294 GCA_964611315.1 uncultured Rhodospirillaceae bacterium | reverse complement strand
CATTGCAGGGGCCAATATCAGCATTGCCGATATTACATGTTATTTTGTGATAAATATGGCAAACACCGTTGGTCTCGATGTCGAATCAAAGTACCCAAATATTGTCCGTTGGCACCAAGAATTCAGCGCTCGCCCCAGCATACAAGCGTAAAAACTCTCGGGGAAGTCACAAAGCGGATTGGTTCGGAGGGCTCAACTTCTGTGGACGACTCAAAAACGCGTGATGAAAGGAATGGTCAGCAAAGAGATCTTTGCAAAGGGCGACCCCAAACAATGCTCTAAACTGAAAAATATATTTTAAAGATATCTGTGGACAAAAAGGGTTCCAAGTCGATCCTAAACGCTTCATTCCCGCATAAGGTCTCAAAATATTTTGTCGCTTTCGGAAACCGCGTAGCAACATCGAGCGTGATCGGCTCGAATGCGATGTCCGATAAGATCGATCCGCATCGTCGTTCCTGCGAAAATAAGGCGTATTCGCAAGCGAAGCAAATGTCTGCCAGCGTCACCTGGTTATTAACCAAATACGATTCACTGAGCTCCATCGAATTATTGATTGCCGACATATAGGCAAGGAACGCCTGATTGGCCGCGTCGTATATCGGTTGGGTCAAAACGTTATTACCCAGCGCGAGCAGATAAATCTGGGAATCCCGAGCAAAAACGAGGCTCGCATCAAGATAACTGTCAATCCTAGACGCGCTGTACGGATCCCTGCCATAAATCCCCGACTCTACGTTCCCAAGCCGAGCTACTGTCCTCATGATACTATTTGATTCAAATACGCCAACCTCTCCATACGGACCGAAGGCAGCTGGCACAGTTCCAAACGGATGGGCGGCCAAAAATTTATCTGTCTTATACAAAACGCTAGAGAAACCCACCTGACCCGTGCGCTTATTTGCATCGTTTTTTTTATCTCGTTCCGTCAACGGACGCGCGTTGAAATCCCACAACCAATCTTTAAGTTCAGGAAACGGAGCGGCTCGTATTTCCAGCTCCACGCCACAAAGACGTGCTGCGATAGTTGCCTTATAAACTCTAGCATTAGGCATATAAGAAAAAATCTGTAACTGGGACATATTTTAATTTTTTCCTTTTACCCTGAGCATACTTGTTTCAATTGCTTCACGGGGACAGGCTACACGTAAGCAGTTAAATGTGCCGGAGGTCCGGGCTAAATGCCTCATGGCGGCTCAATTTTTCAAAGTGGCCAATGGCTCTCGAAAACCGTGCGGTGGATTCAAATGTAATTGGCTGCACCCCAACATCGGAGAGGGACTCACTATTTCTACCCTCACGAGAAAACATGGCATACTCACAAGCGAAACAAACATCAGCCAAGGTTATTTGATTGTTCACTAGGAACATGGCATTTGAATCCAAAGCACTGTCAATTGCGGACATGTATACTCCGAACGAAATTTTAGCTCTGTCGTAAATTTCACGGGTTAAACTCCCATTATTAATCGCAAGCATATAAATCTGTGAGTCTCGCGCAAACAAAAGACTTGCATCAAGAAAGCTATCAATCCGAGAGGTTGTGTAGGGATCATCTCCATAGATCCCTGTCTCCATGCCGCCAAGTCGAGCCACAGCTCTCATGATACTATTTGATTCGAATATGCCAACTTTTCCATCCGGCGCAAAGGCCGCAGGAACCGTTCCAAAGGGATGTGCCTTCATAAAACTATCTGTTTTATATAGTCGACTGTTGAATCCCGTATGAGCTATCCGAGAGTTCGCTCGATCTTTTTTGTCATCCTCAGTCAACGGACGGGCATCAAAATCCCACAGCCATTCTTTGAGACTAGAGGAAGGCGCACTGCGGATCTCTACATCAACACCACAAAGCCGCGCTGTAATGGTCGCCTTATAAACCCGGGGACTCGGCATGTAACAAAAAATTCGTAACTGAGACATACTTTCTTCCTTCGTCTGATAGGCCTGAGTATCATGCCTGGGAATCACCCAAGAGGACAAACATATGACAAAAGTTAAAACCCTCGAAACAATTTTGTATCGCCTTCCTCTCCCCGAACCGGTCGAAGCTGCAGCCGCCGGTGTGATGGGTGAGTTCGAACTCGTAATGGTGCGAATAAAAGATAACAATGGCACAGAAGGATGCGGTTACACCGCGCTAATGGTGAACCAAGGTGCCGCCGTAGCCAAAATCATTGAGAGTGTCTGTGCAGATGGCATCCTCGGCGAGGACGCTCGTAACATTGAATGGTTATGGTCGAAATTGTGGAAAACTCATCATTACGCGGGACGCGGCGCGCCACTCAGCTTCGCAATCGCCGCAGTGGACACAGCGCTATGGGACTTACGCGGCAACGCATTAAAGGAGCCCTTGTGGCGCCTGCTGGGAGGATACAACCCTTCCGTTCGAGCTTATGCTGGTAATATTGACCTGAACTTTTCGGTCGAGAAAATGTTGGCCGGCGCAACCAAAAGTCTCAAGACTGGGTTTCGTTCGGTTAAAATGCGCCTCGGCAAACCTACACTCCGCGAAGATATCTCTAGGGTTACAGCTATGCGGGACCATTTAGGCCCGGACATCGAGTTAATGGCGGACGCCAACGAAGCTTGGAGGCCCGACCAAGCCTTGCGAGCGCTCAGGGCTCTCCGTGACTTTGATTTAACCTGGGTGGAAGAACCCATTCAGCCTGATAATTTTTCCGGATACGCACACCTTCGAGCGAACGGGGGCGTTCCCATCGCAGCTGGCGAAAATTTACATACTGTTGCGGAGTTCGCCGCACTCATTTCAGCGGGTGGAGTAGATTTTCCGGAACCGGATTTAACAACATGTGGAGGCATAACGCCTTGGATAAAAATAGCTCATCTGGCAGAGGCTCATGGATTACCAGTCACCTCACATGGTGCCCACGACATTCACGTGCATTTACTCGCCGCAACCTCAAACAACGCATATCTAGAAGTTCATGGATTCGGACTTGACACCTTCATAGAACACCATCTTGAGGTACAAGAAGGCTTTGTGACAGCGCCGGAGCGGCCCGGTCATGGCATGGTGTTTGATTGGAAAAGACTAGAGGGTTTTCGTGTAAACTGAGACTAGTTCAATTCACGGAGTCAAATCGCGTGGAAAGATTTTTTGCGAAATTTGGAAGTATCAAAAACTTTGGAGAGAGAAACAATGGGGGAAAGGTCTGCTTAATAGCGGGAGTTGGCCCAGGCACCGGTACGGAATGTGCACGAAGGTTTGCGCTTGGCGGTTACAGAATTGCTATGCTTACGTCCGGAGCTTTGGCACTCATTTTGGTTGAT
>CAZSYW010000276.1:0-3296 GCA_964611315.1 uncultured Rhodospirillaceae bacterium | reverse complement strand
CCTTGAGCCACAAAAAACTGAATACGGGTATGTTTTCGTACCAGCGGATTGTGTAGCCACAAGAGGGGCATTTCGACCGGCCCCCAAGCATTGGCCATTTGCCGTTATGAGCTTCAACAGGCATACCTTTGGGTAGCCGAAAGACAATAACATTTACAAAGCTACCAATCATCAAGCCAAACAGTAAGGCAATCCCGTAGACTGCCCATTCCTGCTGTGACAGGAGGCGCACTGAAAGTTCCAATTGTGACATTCACACCCAATCTATCAGAGTCCCTATGAGCTACGATTGAATTATATTATAGTTCCGGCAAAGATTTTTCCGTTAGCAAATTCACGCCTATTTCATGGTCGGACACTTGTTATGGCAATTAACTTGGACACCGCCGTTGAAAGAAAACTTTGCGCCATACTGGCAGCTGATATCGTCGGCTATAGCGACCATATGAATCGTGACGAAGTTGGAACATTCCACGCATTGAGACAGTGCCGAGATGTCGTTGATCCCATAATTAGCAATTATGGCGGCCGCACATTTTTTACAGCTGGCGATAGCGTGGTCGCAGAATTTCCCTCAGCGGGCAACTGCGTCCTTTGTGCCCAGGAGATGCAAACCGCTATCGATGTTCGTAACGATAATCCCCACGATGGACCCGAGATGCTGTTCAGGATTGGGCTGAATGTTGGCGATGTGGTGATTACCGGAGATGACCTGATTGGCGGCGGGGTGAATATTGCAGCTAGGTTGGAGGCCATAGCGGAACCCGGAGGCGTTTTCCTGTCGGGCAGTGTTTATGACCAAATCGCCCATGATCCCAGCGTCACCGACCACCTGGTGATTGAGGAAATCGGCCTTAAGGATCTGAAGAACATCGCCGAACCCATCCGCGTGTACCGATTGATCAAATCGCTACATTCGGAGCCAAAAGTTGCTAGTTTGCAGGGGAAGGAGCAAAGCCTACCGAAAATAGGCGCCTTGCAAATGGATACACCTACAGGCTCGATGACGTTAGTCGTTGGTACGGAATTAGCGATCGGCCGTAGGATCGACGGCGAACCCGTCGCGGTTAGCGTGACGGATCCCCGGGTTTCGCGCATAGGCAGGCAAGCTCGAATTGATTATCAAGAAGGCACCTTTGCCATCACTGATCTTGACAGCGCGAACGGGACATTCTTGAACGATGATCTGTTGCTACCGCAACAGGCGCAGACGTTGGTGTTCCATGACGGTCGCTGCGAAATTTCCGTTGGCGGTAGCCGGGAGCCGCCCAGAAAAGGCCTTTGCCGCTTCATCGCCGATGCGATCGAAGCGGCTGATCCAGTGCTACGAATTTCCTTAAGTCGTAGCATCCTGGACAAGCCGGACATGTCGCGCATTGTCAAATACTGGACTGGTTTGCTTGAGGAAGTTAGTCAAACCTGGGTGCTGAGCGCAGGTAGAATTTTGGTTGGCGGTGATTTAGATTGCGGTGTCTACCTACCAGGCACAACTGCAGAGGGCTTCAAAGTGGCTGTCGAACGGTTCCAAGGGCAATATTCATTAAGCTCAATTGGTCCCGAAGAGGCAATTCTCAACGGGACCCCTCTCACAGGACAAAGGACAGCTTGTCACGGCGATGTTCTTGCTCTCGGTGATGTGAACATAACTATAGGCACAATTCCGTAAGCTGCACTTAAAATTGGTTGCTCAAAATTAATACTAAAAAATTCATTCGAACGGTCCAAGTAGGCCGCTAAGCACGACCACAAGGTCATATTCGTTGCCAAGGAAAAGACCAAAATAGGGATTAGCGGCAGATTAGACTAATTTCTATTTAGCCCCTAACATCCTATTATATCAAAACCTTATTCAAACAGCTTTAGGGTCTTGCGAAGTGCCCCGCTAGTAAATTTGGGTGCTCTGAGGTAATCTCGCCTCAACATTCAGTGGTCAAGCTAAGAGCTGCCGGTGACATCATCACAGTTAGAAAAAAGACTTACCGCAGTATTTGCGGCCGAGGCCGTAACAATCGGTACCGTGAATAGTCTGCGCATGGAAGTTTGGTTAGGAATCCTCAGTCACTACAAAACTACGCTTGCGGGCCAGATTAAACGAGCGGGGGGCAAGGCCATCGGCCGGTCGCAAACGGCAATTTTGGCCGAATTTGGTACAATCGTGCACGCCGTTGATTGTGGCTTAAAGTTTCAACACAGTGTTTTGGTTCGTAATCGTGAGCTTCCGTCCGAAAACCGGGTGTTTTTTCGACTGGGGTTACATGTCGGCGAGATCATTCTAGGTGTTGACGCCTTGGCCGGCCACGGCGTCCAAATAGCGACACAGCTTGTCGCCAATACCCCACCAGGCGGGATTTTGATCAGTGGCCAAGCCTATGACTTGATTGCCAATCTCAAGAAGGAGTTCGCGCCATCGCCCGGACTTGTACAACCCGACGAAGCATTAGAACTTCGCGTCTATGCCAAGTCACCGGATGAGAACCTTTATTCGGAGGAGGAAGCATCCGAGGAACAGGATATTACAGAGGCAGAGGATGTCACTGTGTTAGATTTGAGCACCAATTTCGTGGCGAGCAGAGAAGCTACAACGATTATTGGTGACCCATTGAAGGGACATCCATCACAGGTGAAAGAGGCGCCGTCGACTGCGTCAGAAGAGACAATTGTGCAGATCGAGGCGCTGTTGCAGCAGGCCAAGAAAAACGCGGAAAATACAAACTACTATCAAGCATTACAGGATTATGAAGCGGCCCGTGGATTGGTGAAAAAATTGGAGCAGGCAGTGTCGGAGCAGCAGTCGTTTTATCTCGACCGGTTGCGAGAAGACACCAACGCATTGGAGAACACTTTCGCATTCGAGGGCGATGCTGTCGTTGAGTCTTTGGATGGGCCTTATGTGATCAGGCTTGCCTCTGCACTTGAAATTGGCAGAGGAAGTGAAGGCGCGGTAGTTGGATGTGGGCAGGTATCTAGGACGGGAGGGCAGACGCGAGTATCGATTGAGAACGATCTATTTCAAATTACTGACCTTGGTAGCACGAATGGCACTTTCGTTGGTGGCCGTTGCCTCAATGCTCAGGAAACCCTTGCCATTCCAGCCAATCAAGAAACGTTGATTATGCATCTGGGAGGTAGCCGATCGCCCGCCTCGCCCGGTCCTGTTTGTGTCAGCCTTACACAGATCCGCGGAGAATGGTTAGCGCTATTGCTGCAGTTTTCACCGAGTAATAACTACGAGCAGGCGCAGCTTTCGGCCGTTTGGCCGTCCATGGCGACGGACTGCGACGTGACCTATGTATTTT
>CAZSYW010000275.1:0-3312 GCA_964611315.1 uncultured Rhodospirillaceae bacterium | reverse complement strand
AAGCCCTATTGGATGCACCACAGAGTGGATTTTTAGATAACGAAACCCTCACTGAGGTGCTGCAATAACGGGCGCCATCATATGATAAAGGACAAGACGGTCACTATAATTTAATTAGCGCGCTTCACAAGAGCTTGCGTGGCTCGGACGTGGATGCAGCGCTCTATTGGTTGGCTCGTATGCTGGAGGCGGGCGAAGAGCCTCTCTTCATCGCTCGGCGCCTGGTGAGATTCGCTAGCGAGGATATCGGTATGGCAGATCCACAGGCTTTGGTGCAGGCGCTGAGTGCCAAAGAAGCGTATCAATTCATGGGGTCGCCTGAAGGTGAATTGGCTTTGGCCCAATGCGTTATTTTCCTTGCTACCGCGCCGAAATCTAATGCGGCGTACAAAGCTTTTAGCTCCGCCGGTGTCGCCGCTAGAGACACAGGGTCGCTTATGCCTCCAAAGCATATATTAAATGCGCCCACGAGTTTGATGAAAGATTTGGGTTACGGTGCAGGGTATTCATATGATCATGACTCCAAAGACGCATTTTCGGGTCAAGATTTCTTTCCAATAGGGGTCGACCGAAAAGTGTTTTACACACCAAGTTCTCGTGGCTACGAGAAGGAACTTGAGAGGCGGCTACGATATTGGAGTGAGTTGCGTGCTAACAAACGTCGGGTGTCTGAGAGCGAAGACTAAATGACACCTAACCACTTTCGTTGATTTTTTGGTTATTTACTGTTTTCTATACTAAAAGCTCAAGAGTCATTTGGATTTGGCCGTAGAAAGAAACGTGTAAAATCGGGAGACTGATTGTTGAAACTCGTGCTTGCGATTGCTTTTGGTGGTGCACTGGGGGCCATGGGCCGCCATTACGTGTCGGTTCAAATTGAACACTGGTTTGGATCCAGTATTCCCTGGGCCACTTTAGTGGTGAATGTCATTGGATCCTTTCTTTTGGGTGTCCTGTATGAAGCCGGCACCATAATGTGGCAACCAACTGTTGAGTTGAAAGCATTCCTTACAATTGGACTGCTGGGAGCTTTTACCACCTTTTCGACATTTTCTATGGATGTAGTTGTTTTGGTGGAGCGGGGCGCTTGGTTCACGGCAGGGGTCTATGTAATTGGGTCGGTCTTTATTGCAGTCCTTGGTCTGGTACTAGGCATCGCTGCAACGCGCGGTTTCCTGGCGTGAAAGGTGTCAGAAAAATAGAAGTATCTGCGGATGAGGACGGATCCCGTCTTGATCGATGGCTCGCCAAGGTCTTGCCATACCTAAGCCACGGTTTGCGGCAAAAGCTGGTTCGTACGGGGCAAGTGCGGGTGGACGGCGCGCGCGCGGCTGGTAATTTTCGATTGTCCGCTGGTCAACAAATTCGGATTCCGCCTGTCGATGGATTAGGCCGGCGAGTAAAGGGGGCGTACCCAAAAGTTAACTGTGGGGACGCTCGCAATCTTCTGTCACGAGTGTTGTTTGAGAGTGATGACTTAATCGTGATTGATAAACCAGCGGGAATGGCTGTGCAAGGTGGCACTGGGCAATACCGGCATATCGATAACCTGTCACAAGTATTGGTACACGACGATGAACCCGCACCAAAGCTAGTCCACCGTCTCGATAAAGATACCAGTGGTGTCATGTTGTTGGCTAAGTCGGCTGACGCGGCGCGCCGGCTCGGCAAGAAGTTTAAAACGGGGTTGGTGCGAAAGAAATATTGGGCAGTCGTGGTTGGGGTTCCAACATTGGCAAGAGGTTTCATAGAGAATGAGGTAGAGAAGAGGGGAGGCGTTCGCGGTGATCGCGTACTTGTCGTGCCCAATCAGGGGAGGCGGGCACGCACCCGGTATCAAATGCTGGATAGATCAGGGTCAACGGCAGCGTTTCTTGCGCTGTATCCAGAGACTGGGCGCACGCATCAGTTGCGAGTTCACTGCCTCGGGCTTGGAACTCCGATACTGGGAGATGGGAAGTACGGCGGGAAACATGCTTTTTTAGACAATCTTGCTTCAGCAAGGCGGTTACACTTACACGCTCGATCAATCCAACTGACGTTGGAAGATGGTACGGATTTGTGCGTTGTTGCCGAAATGCCAGAACATATGCTCTTGACCGTGAGGTCGCTTGCTTTCGACACTGGTGAGTAACATTCTCCTGACCCGAACTCTGGGGTAGTAGGATGGACGAGAGCTTTGAGTCCAGTTGATGGAAAGAGTATTTGGAACAATAAAGGCTTCTGCCCTAACTCGGATAGGAAAGTGAGGCGACAGTAATGTTGATCGAAATGGGTTTATCACGAACTACCATATGCTTGTTTAATGGGCACTTTGCTGCATAAATAAAACTATTTGGGTCAAGACGGAGTAATTGCAGGGCGGTCAAAGTGAAAAATTTGTCTATTAGGTGGTTAACAAGATTTATCGAAGGACGATGTCGGCATGAAACACATCTATGAGGAACTAGAAGTTAGGCGTGCTAAGGCCCATGAGGGTGGCGGTCAACGTCGAATCGATGCTCAACATGCCAAAGGAAAACTAACTGCCCGAGAACGATTGGAGTTGCTGCTCGATCCGGATTCGTTCGAGGAATATGACATGTTCGTTGAGCACCGTTCTAACGATTTTGACATGGATAAACAACGGGTTCCCGGAGATGGGGTGGTGACAGGCCACGGCACTATTAACGGTCGACCGACGTTCGTGTTTAGTCAGGACTTTACAGTGTTCGGTGGAAGTCTGAGTGAAGCACATGCTGAAAAAATTTGTAAGGTTATGGACCAAGCGATCAAAGTCGGTATACCAATAATAGGGTTAAATGATTCCGGAGGGGCTAGAATACAGGAAGGGGTGGCCTCACTGGGTGGTTACGCTGAAGTCTTTCAACGCAATGTTCTTGCTTCAGGTGTGGTGCCACAACTTTCCTTGGTGATGGGACCTTGTGCTGGGGGCGCCGTCTATTCGCCAGCAATGACCGACTTTATTTTTATGGTGAGGGATTCGTCATATATGTTTGTTACTGGGCCAGAGGTAGTGAAAACAGTAACACACGAATCGGTTACTCAAGAGGAACTCGGCGGTGCAGAGACTCACACGACAAAGTCCGGAGTCTCGGACCGTGGGTTTGAAAATGATGTAGAAGCTTTAACGGTGGCCCGACGCTTTTTTGATTTTTTACCGCTGTCAAATCGAGAGGGAGTGCCGGAGTGGCCGACTGAAGATCCATTCGATCGAGTAGAGCCATCACTGGATAGTTTGGTTCCTCAAAATTCCAACAAACCCTACGATATGAAGGAACTTATTGAAAAGGTTGTAGATGAAGCTGATTT
>CAZSYW010000274.1:0-3312 GCA_964611315.1 uncultured Rhodospirillaceae bacterium | reverse complement strand
TTATTCTGCCCCGGGGTGGGGCTTCGCAGGGATCGTACATCTTCAAGCATGCGCTTTTACAGGATGCGGCCTACGACAGTTTGCTTCAGGGTCCCAAACGCCAGTTCCATGGTCGCATCGCCGATGGCCTCATCTCCAGATTCCCGGACGTGGCGGTAAATACACCAGAACTACTTGCCTCCCATCTCGCCAGGGCGGAGCGCTTCGTGGAGGCGGTCGATCATTGGAAGGACGCAGGTTTGAGTGCGGCACGGGCTTCGACAAACCGTGAAGCAATCAATCATTTTGAAACCGCCCTAAAGCACTTGGAAAGCGAATCAGAAAGCCCCGCCCGCGATAAACGCGAACTCGAACTGCAAACACCTCTCGCCACAGCTATAGCTAAGACATACGGACTTGGGTCGAAAAAAGCAGCCGACGTATATGAGACTGCGTTCAAACTAACACAGGATATGGATTCGCCACCGCAACTCTTTCAGATCATGTACGGCCTTAGTTCAAACCGGATGAATGGAGACCGATTTTTAGAAGGCCTATCAATTGCAAAAGAATTAGCAGCGTACGCGGACACCATGGACGATAAAACCGGATACACGATCGCCCACCGGTGGTACGGGAGTTACCTTATATGGTCACCCGATTATGAAACGGCACTATTACATTTAAATAAGGCTGTTTCAGCATATGAGGAGCTTAAATTTAATCGATGGATCGACGAATATGGACTAGATCCAAAAGCTCGCAGTGTAAACTACGTGGGACAAGTACAAGCTTATTTAGGCTCTCTTGATCAAGGGATCGAAACTCTGCGTCAATCAATGGCGTACACCGAATCGCTGGAATCTCCCTACGAACTCAACTTTCTCCATCAATGTTGCAACATAACCCATTTTTATCTCAAAAATTTGGATGAAGTTAAAAAACATTCTGAATCTTCTCTTGAAATCTCTCTTGAGAAAAACCTTCCCTGGACAGAGGGCGCCGCCTTGATATTTGCAGGATGGAGCGATCATCGGAAAAACAAACCCGGATCGTTTGAACAGATTGTAAGTGGCCTGGATCAAATAAATAGCTATGGTTCAACTTCGTTTGATTCGGCCGGCCATTGGTGGCTAGCTTACTTGGACGCCGCGATTCATGCCCATCAATATGATGTCGCGATGGAAAAACTCCAATATATTTTGAAGACCGTTAAGTCACTGGGCTGCGAACAGGTGCTTCCTGAGGTCCTGCGTCTAAAGGGCCTTTGTTATCTGGGCAAAGATGGATCAAACCATGAGCCAGTGGAATCCCATTTTTCGGAATCACTCACGGAGGCTCGCAAACATAAAAACAAAATCTTCGAACTAAGAACGGCAATTTCTTATGCTAAATTCTTGGGAGAAAATGGGGAACGACAGAAGGCATACGACCTGCTGCACCCAATATATGACGGCTTCACTGAAGGTTTCGAAACAGGTCTCTTACAGGAAGCTGCGGCTTCTTTGAAAGAACTGCAGTAGCTGAGAACGACACGAAAAGGAAAAAAAATGGAATACCGAAAGCTTGGAGCCTCATCGTTGAATGTTTCACCAATTTGCTTTGGCGCAAATGTTTTCGGATGGACAACGGATGAAAAGGAATCACTCCGACTGCTGGATGCATTTTTAGATGCGGGATTTAACTTTGTGGACACCGCAGATGTATATTCAATTTGGGTGGCAGGAAATAACGGTGGCGAATCTGAGACCATAATTGGTCGGTGGCTGAAAGATCGAGGCGGGCGAGACCGGGTAATTCTTGCAAGCAAGTTCGGAATGGAAATGGGTCCGGATAAAGTGGGCCTGTCACCTGCGTACATGTTGGAAGCGGTTGAGGCATCGCTGCGACGACTGCAAACAGATTACATTGACTTATACCAATCGCATATAGACGATCCAAAAACCCCGGTCGAAGCGACCCTTGAGGGGTACGCCAAACTAATCGAACAGGGGAAAGTGAGAGAAATAGGTGCATCAAACTTTTCAGCTGCTCGCCTCAAGGAATCACTAGATTTGAGCGCCAGAACCGGTTTGCCGCGTTACCAATCTTTACAGCCACTATACAGCCTCGTTGAACGGGCCGAATACGAAGGTGAACTGGAAAACCTTTGTAGCGAGCAGGACGTGGGCGTTATCAGTTATTTTTCTCTGGCCAGTGGGTTTTTAACCGGCAAATACCGCTCCGAGTCCGATTTAGAAGGTCGAATCAGAGGCCCACGAGTTCAGAAATATTTAAATGAATATGGGTTTCGAGTGGTTAAAACCCTAGAAGAGGTTGCTGAAAAACATGGAACAAAACCTGGCGCCGTGGCCCTCGCATGGTTGCTCGCACGACCCAGCGTCACCGCACCCATAGCCAGCGCTACAAATCTATTGCAACTTGAGGAATTGGTTTCTTCTGCCGAATTGACACTCGATGAAAGTGACGTTGATGAACTTAATCGCGCAAGCACGCCATAATTTAGCAAGGTGATGAAGCGTTCCCTGTGCCCAACCGAGGCATTCTAAAACCGAAAGATAAATACTTTTAAAAAAAAATACTTGGAGCAAAAAATGGATGTTGGGCTGCAAATGGTTTTTACGGGTTTTGGATGGGACGGAATTAGCGACCAACAGGTGTGGGATGAGGAACTGAGAATCGCTGAAATTGCGGCCGACAACGGCTTCGACTGTCTCTGGGCCGTAGAACACCACTTTCGGGATTATGCGTTTTGTCCGGATAACCTCCAGCTTATGGCATACATTACAGCCAAATATCCTAATATCGACGTTGGAACCGCTGCTGTAATATTGCCTTGGCAAGACCCCCTCAGGGTCGCTGAAAAAGCATCCGCCCTGGATCAACTTTCTAATGGTCGCCTGCGGCTCGGCGTTGGGAGAGGCCTCGCTCGACGCGAATTCGAAGGTTTCCGCACCACAATGACAGAGTCCCGCGAGCGTTTTGACGAAGCTGCTGCAATGATTATGGAATCTCTGCGCACGGGTTGGATGGAAGGTGAAGGCCCATACTACGAACAACCGAAAGTTGAAATTCGTCCTCGTCCGAGATTCCCAATTGATGGCCGGATTTATGCCGTCGCCTCCAGCGAAGACTCCGTCGTGTCTGCAGCAAAATTGCGCGCAAGAATGGTTATGTTTGCGGACCGACCTTGGTCAAAACGTCTACCACAAATACAGCAACACGCGCAGTTGTTTGAAGAAATGCACGGACAGCCGGGCCCGCCACCCCTTACCGCAGATTTCTGCGTTTGCACGCCGACGATGGATGATGCAAAAGAAATCAGTCGCCAGT
>CAZSYW010000273.1:0-3327 GCA_964611315.1 uncultured Rhodospirillaceae bacterium | reverse complement strand
GCGACTGCACCAGCAGCAACCCGCATCGCGGTTTCACGCGCACTCGCCCTTCCACCACCCCGATAGTCACGCACACCGTACTTTTTCCAATAGGTGTAATCCGCATGGGACGGCCGAAATTTCTCCGCTATCTCACTGTAATCATGGGACCGCTGATCCTTATTTTCTATAATCAGTCCGATAGGTGTCCCGGTGGTCACGCCTTTAAACACGCCAGAAACAATTTGAACCATATCCGGCTCTCGCCGTTGAGAGGTGTATCGAGACCGGCCTGGCCGGCGACGATCAAGCCAATGTTGAATATCCTTCTCAGAGAGAGCCAAACGAGGCGGCACACCATCAACTACGCAGCCAATTTCAGGTCCATGGCTCTCGCCCCAAGTGGTAAATCGAAAAGCCTGTCCAAAACTATTGCCAGCCATTCGTCCACTACACCGTAGAAATGTCAGGCGCGTCTGGCCTCTTCATCCCAACCACATGATAACCCGAATCAACATGATGCACCTCCCCGGTGACACCGGAACTCAGGTTGCTTAACAAATACAAGCCTGCGCCGCCAACATCCTCGATTGTGACATTTCGCTGCAACGGCGAGTTTAATTCATTCCATTTCAGAATATATCGAAAATCCCCAACCCCACTTGCGGCTAATGTTTTAATCGGCCCAGCGGAAATTGCGTTTACGCGGATACCATCACCACCCAGATCAGCCGCCAAATAACGCACGCTAGCCTCGAGCGCAGCTTTGGCTACCCCCATTACATTATAATGCGGGATCACTCTTTCTGCCCCGTAATATGTCAGGGTCAGCAAACTACTTCCCTCACGCATTAAAGCAGCTGCACGCCGGCAAACCGCTGTGAACGAATAACACGAGACCTGCATCGTCTGAGCAAAGTTCTCGGGGGTAGTATCAACGTACCTACCTTTCAGCTCTTCCTTGTCCGAAAAGGCAATCGCATGAACCAGAAAATCTAAACCATTCCAACGCTTGGCAATGTCATCAAATACGGCGTCTAATGCTGCATCATCGTTGACATCACACGGCAACAAAACATTGGATCCAAGCGATTCAGCCAACGGCCCAACACGACGGGCCAACGCATCACCTTGGTAGGTGAAGGCAAGGTCCGCGCCGTGCTCAGCAACAGATTTTGCTATCCCCCAGGCGAGCGAGCGATCGTTCGCCACCCCCATAATCAGGCCCTTTTTGCCCGCCATCAGAGGTTCTGCCATAGGCACGATCTTAGGTCTTGGCTCACTCATCTATCGCCCCACGTATGCAATACCAGAAACCCACAAAATCACCCAGAAAGGGTGGAGGGTCTTATCTTACACCAACCAGCGAAAGGGTGGAAGGCAACCAAACCCGACCCAAAATACGGTTCAAATGACCAAAAAGTACCAAGCCAATGTTCAGTATCTTAAAAGGATTATATTCTGCTACGCTGACCTACTTTCTTTCAAAGGGCAAACTAAGCACAACTCATATTTTTTATCCAAAAGCAGCCACTAAAAGGACAAAAGGTAATGAAAATCCCGCGCAGATCTTTCCTAAAGGGTAGCGCTGTAGGCGCCATAGCAGCGGCATCGTCCTTCCCTGCACCCGCTATATCAAAAAGTCGAAAACGTTGGAAAATGATTACAACCTGGCCAAAGAATTTTCCTGGTCTCGGGACTACAGCTAACGAAATTGGCGCCAACATAACAAAAATGAGTGAAGGACTTCTAGAAGTTAAAGTGTTCGGTGCTGGCGAGATTGTTCCTGCGTTTGAATTATTCGATGCAGTGCGTGGTGGAATAGCAGAGATGGGACATGGTTGGGATGGGTATTGGATTGCCAAACATCCCGGGGCACCATTTTTTGGCGGCGTGCCTAACGGCCTAGCGGCATATGAGCAAATTGCCTGGATCCATTGGGGTGGAGGGCAAAAACTGTGGGACGAAATGTGGTATGATTTTGGCCTACAGGCTTTTGTTTCTGGAGTAGGTCCACCGTCTTATTTTGGCTGGTATCAGAAAGAAGTGAATTCCCTTACTGACCTGAAAGGCATGAAAATCCGTATGGCCGGACTTCCTGGCGAGGTGCTAAATCGTATGGGCGTTACATCGGTCAACATGCCTGGCGGGGAAATTATGAGCTCCTTGCAATCCGGGATAGTCGATGCGGTAGAATGGGGTAACGCTTGGACCGATCTCGCGTTCGGTTTCTATAAAGTAGCGAAGCTCTGTTACGTACCAGGCATACACGAGCCTGGAGCCAACCAGTCCCTGACCATAAACCGTGAGGCATTCAACAGTTTATCTGACGACCTGAAAGAAATTGTAAAAGTCGCAGCACATAATGGAACTATGAGGCTATATTCGGAGACCGTTTACCACAACGCGGCTGCCTACCAAACGCTAAAAAAGGAAAAAAATGTTAATTTTAAGCGTTTGCCTGATGACGTAATTTCGGAGTTTCTTAAGGTAAGTCTGGATGTCCTGTACGACACAGCTGCAAAAGACCCACATGCTATGCGTATATACGAGAGCTACATGGACTATCGGAAACGAGCTATTGAGCTATCGCCAACTGATCACCTCGCGTACCTAGATGCTCGATCGATCCAAGCGTAGGAATAATGAAGCACTGAGTGCAGAACCAACTCCTTAGGTGATCGGAGGAAACCCATACAACGAGGCCTCATTATCGTGGATAATTTTTCTCCTAGTATCTTTTGAAACCTTTTGTTCAGTTGCCGGTAAAGTTAGCTTTCCGTTTCTCGACAAACGCAGCCACTCCCTCACGAAAGTCATCGCGACTCGCGCATTCAGCAAAACATTCTCCCTCAAGTTGGAGCTGAGACTCAAATTCGTTTTCTAAGCTCCGATACATTAATTTTTTAGCCATTCCATATACATGAGTAGGACCCCGAGCTAAACGCTGAACAAGTTTGTCGGTTTCCTGATCCAGCTCATTCGAAGGCACCACGAAATTTACTAGGCCCATGTCCGACATTTGACGTGCAGTGTAACGATCACCAAGCAGAGTCATTTCAAGAGCTCGTTTTACTCCGATAGCTCTCGGCAAATGAAAAGAGGACGACCCATCGGGAGTGGTTCCGATATGACAATAAGCCAGCGTAAAAAACGCATCCTCTTCCGCAATGACCAAGTCACATGCTGCTGCCAAAGACACGCCTGCACCTGCTGCTGCCCCTCGCACTTTGGCAACGATGGGCTTGCTCATCCGCCTCATAGAAAACATGATCGGATGGAGATCATGGATGCGGTGAAGAAAATACCTCTGAATTTCTTGACCTTCATGAGCGCCAAGATATTCAT
>CAZSYW010000272.1:0-3332 GCA_964611315.1 uncultured Rhodospirillaceae bacterium | reverse complement strand
GCTTTATCTATTCTATTCAGTGGTGCCTGAATCAGCAGGGCATCATGAACAGTTGCGCATATTTCCACATCAAGTTCATGGGCTTTGATGACAGCAACACGGAGCATTTCACTACCGTTGGCCTGCATTGGAAAATTTGCAAGCGACCGCATATTTGGGCCTTCCTGGGCATTTATACGAGCAGGTACCTTCATCTTCCAGCCCATGACAGTCTGCATTTCTTGTAAAAGAATTGCTGTTGCAACAGTATCATGGCTCCACTTCCAAAAATCCTTATAGCAGTTTTTGTGATGACGCAAGAGTTGCCTTCCGGTTTCCACCGGCTGATCCAGTTTCTGCGCCATGCCTTCTGACCCCAGCCCGTAAAGAGTGCCCAGGGCGCATGTCTTAAATTGTGCCCTTTCCTTGGGGTGGGTTTCTGGAGTAGCATCATCAGGCACTGCTCCAGATTGTTTAGCGAAGGTGATGTAGGGATCACCACTTTGATAGGCTTCCTGCATTGCTTTGTCACCCGATAAGCCAGCAGCAATTCCAAATTCCTGCTGGGAGTAATCCACATATGCTAAGGCCATTCCAGCTTCTGGTTTAATGAGGAACCTAACCCACTTAGCAGGTCCGAAAATAAACTTAGCGTTGCTGGGTTGGTTCCTGCCTGTCTTGCTGGCAAACGGACTCAGCATGCACCTATTTCTGTCATCGGAACCCACAGCAAGCTTGAGGTTTCGGGTTTGGGAGAGGGTTGATCTCAGCTCCCTCAGATCCTCCAGCTCCGGATACTGAACAGCCTTTTCCTTGAATGTTTCATCCTTTAAATCCAGCTTGCCAGAGACTGTACGAGGCCAATCGATTTTCTTATGAACCAGATATTCTGCAAATAAACTCTGCTTAAAAACAGAACCTTGGAAACATGAATATTCCTTATTTACTTCCATGATCAGTTTCTCCAGCAGCTTTGGCCAAACATTCCTGATTTTGTTAAAGCCTTTCTTGTCAATGGGGATCCCCCTGTCTTCAATCTCTGACAGACAGGCACTGTAGGCTCCTCGATAAAGGGCGAAGTCCAGTTCAATGTCAGGCGCCATAGCAATCACCAATTGATTTAATGCTTTGACGTCAGCTTCACAATATTTTAAGATGGCCTCCTTTTCCCGGCTTTTCCACGGGCCCCCGCCAAGAATCAGCTTACGCATGCTGTCCTTCTTCTCCCCAGTCATAGTAGGCAGGCCATAGAAGATCATGGCACCGATCAGGCTGTTACCGCATGGAACTTTTCTACCATTTGTGAGGCTGCGAAATTCAGTGAAACAATCGAGAACATTAGTCGGATGCTCCCAGCCAAGTACCTGATGGCAAGAACCCTCTGCACCGTAATAGTATGTACAGCAGATAGTTTTCTCCGAGATGTCAAAGGGAGGTTTCTTCATCCTCAGCAACTCATCCTGCCAGATGCGATGAGTCTCTCCAGATTCCCAATCATGCCAGACCAGGCATACTGGGTTCGGTCTTTCACCTTCAACCGAAACATATTCGAAGTCGTATGTCACTATCCGAAAACCGGGGAAAGGAGTCCTACAATTCTTAGCAGGGTGTTGTGTTTTACCTAGGTCTGAAGATTCACTTGAAACCTCCACTTTCATGACATCGTCTCTCCCCGTAAACGCTGCAATACAGGATGGTTTATATCATCGATATATAACTTGTCGAACGCCATGTCAATAATCTCACTCAACGTCATTGTCGGCCATTTTGGATCCGGGAGTTTAGCGTTCATTGCCTTCGTGATGATGTAACCACTATTTGCTTTATCGGCTTGTCTGCGTACCCAGCATTTCTTGGCTTCTTCCATGGTACGATGCCCGGACTCATGCCAAGGGTTGATTTTCCCAAATTCATCATGCTGGGGGATACAGGTAACAAATGGGGCAAAATTCAAGGTCATGGTGACACACACATATAAAGTCCTGACTCGCAGCTGAGACTCCAACTGGATTTCAGGCAGGATGTCAGGGTCAATCATATACCACTCGTTTTCTGTTTTCAGGCTCAATATGTGAGCGTCCATCGAGTAATCCTCATCTGGCATGCACATGAAGAATTCATCGGGCTTGGGGTTACGTACAGGGATCACTGTGTACTCAGTGGTAACTCCAAGATCGATTCGTTGATCGGCCTTGGCACGAACACGTTCCAGATCAATTTTAGGTTTTTTATGCTGCTTTGCTTTATTGCCCCCAGCATTCACGGAATCTTGTGTCCCTTTTGATTCGGACTTTTCGCCATTGGCGAGGTCGTCCAGTGACTTCTTTTCTGTATTATCCATATTTTTTCCTTTCATGGAGGTTAAAGTGCTTCAATGCACCAAATAGTTTCCGAACTGTTTGCCATTGGCGAGGTCGTTCAAGCACCTCATTTTAGTTAAAGATTTAACTGCTATATTCGGGTATCCTTGCCTAATTTGCAGTCAAGCTTAACTGACCGAATAAAGGAATAGTCTATTTAGTGATTCTTAGAGAATTTAACTAGACAATATAGCTATCGGCTTAATATGCTTGGATGGTCATTTTGGAAAGGAGATTTTACTTTCCAGAGAGTGCCACCTGAAGCAAGTTTTCTAATTCCAACCTGTCAATGAAGGTCCTACCGCCAATTTTAACTCGCTTAAACTTAGAGCCTTGGCTTAACCAGTTTTGGAGAGTGCCTTTCTTGATTTTTATCAGTTCTGCTGCTTCTTCTACAGAGATAAGCCGGGCAGAGAGTGTTTCTATATCTTCATTAGCTTTTTTCATATCATTTCATTTTTTAAATATATCTTGAAAAAAATTAACCAATGTGCAATCATTGATCATCCAATCACATTATAATACACTATAGAGAATAAAATCAAGTAAAAATACAATTATGAGTGATTTATTTAATAATCCCGGCGAAAGACTACTTTTCGCAATCAAGGATTCAGATATGACCCAAAGAAAATTCGCTGAACTGATTGGGATGAGCCCCAATGGACTCAATGCAATTGTAAAGGGCAAAAAGAGACTCAGCAGAACACTGGCTTTGGCAACTGAGCAGATTACTGGTGTAAGAGCTGAATGGATCCTTAACAACGAGAACCCTATGCATGTGGATCCAACCAGTAAGATTGATCCATGGGACAGGATGGTTCTTGAGTTCTACGGAATTGATTGTGATACGGAACTTTTTGTCCATGTTTTTGGAGAAATAGAACGGCAAACAAGCCCCTTTAGGAACAGCATTGATCCCAAGAAAGCATGGAGTGAGGAACAAAATGACAAGTACCAAGCCCTGATTGATGAAGCAAAGTCACTAGTTGA
>CAZSYW010000271.1:0-3333 GCA_964611315.1 uncultured Rhodospirillaceae bacterium | reverse complement strand
GCTGGTAATTTGTTTGTGTGTGGCGGTCACATCAAATTTAGCGCAGTCAAATTTAGATACATAGACGATGTCCCGGCTCTCGAGGGTATTGATATTGAAGTCGCGGCCGGAGAGACGGTCGCGCTGGTGGGCCCATCCGGAGCTGGCAAGTCGACAGTACTTAACCTGATCCCCCGTTTTTATGACGTTGAGTCAGGATCCGTTGAGGTGGATGGCCAAGATGTGCGGTCAGTGACTTTATCCTCTCTCCGCGGTGCAATCGCTTTGGTTAGTCAGGATGTTGCTCTGTTCGATGATACCGTTAGAGCAAACATCTTATACGGCCGCCCTGATGCTGAGCGAGGCGAAATTGTTGCGGCAGCAGAAGCTGCTGCAGCGCATGACTTTATCGTGTCCTTACCGGATGGCTATGACACTCTGGTGGGCGAGCGTGGTGCAAAATTATCGGGCGGAGAGCGTCAACGTATAGCGATTGCTCGGGCCTTGCTCAAAAATGCACCGATTCTGCTCTTGGATGAGGCAACAGCAGCTCTAGATGCCGCTTCTGAGCGTGAAGTGCAAACTGCTTTGGCAACCTTGAAGCGTGGGCGTACAACCTTGGTGATCGCTCACCGCTTGGCTACAGTTCGCGATGCTGATCGGATTTATGTTTTTGACAAAGGAAACGTGGTCGAGCAGGGTTCACACGAGGAACTGTTGTCTCTGCAAGGCCTATACAGTCGATTGTACGCCCTACAATTGGTGGATCAGGAAGTGCCGAATAAAGCGGAGATCGTGGACGAAAACGATGCAGCAATTGTCTCCGCATGAGTGTAAAAACGGACCCGTCGGTGAATTTCTGGAGTTCATTTGAGTTTGTCGTCTAACAATTTAGGCCCTTGATGCTGAATTTTTATCGGGCAGCGACTATGGTGGTCGGGCCTGCCGCAGGTGCTTTACTTCATTGGCGTGCGTCCCGTGGCAAGGAAGATTTATCCCGTTTAGATGAGCGTTTTGGACGTCCTTCAAGGTCGCGACCTTTTGGTGTGCTGGTTTGGGTTCATGCCGCCAGTGTAGGTGAATCTTTGTCAGTTCTACCCTTGGTAGAGCGAGTGCTAGACTTCATTCCAAATGGACATGTTTTGGTGACGACAGGAACTAAAAGTTCTGCCCTCTTGCTACGTGACCTTTTGCCGGAGCGCGCTTTCCATCACTTTGTCCCTATTGACCGTCCCGATGCCGTCGGTCGTTTTCTTGATCACTGGAGACCGGACCTGGCAGTATGGGTGGAGTCCGAACTATGGCCGAATTTAGTTCGCGATACGCACCTACGCCAGATTCCCACTGTATTATTGCAAGGTCGGATGTCAGCTAGGTCGTATCGCAACTGGCGTTGGGCCCGCACTTTGATAGAGCCACTTCTCGCTGGATTTGACCAAGTCTTGGTGCAGACCCCGGTTGATGCCAGTCGGTTTGGCGACCTTGGCGCGGTCCAGCCGATTGTTACGGGAACGCTTAAGTATGCTGGTTTTCCGCTGGCCGCGAAGGAGACGGCGTTACGAGAGATGAAAAGTGTGCTTGGCGCTCGAACACGTTGGCTTGCTGCTAGTATTCATCCAGGTGAATTTGAGACGGTATACCAGACCCATGTGCAGGTCCGAGAAAGTTTTCCAGATTTACTCACCATTATTGTGCCTCGTCACCCATCAACCGCCTTTGAACTTGAGAAAAAGTGGGTTTCCAGGGGCTTGAGTTGTTCTCGACGCAGCGTTGGTGCGGGTGTCTCCCCAGAAACGGAAGTATATATTGCGGATACCATGGGCGAACTCGGCCTTTTTTATCGGCTCTCGCCGTTAGCCCTTGTCGGAGGAAGTCTCATAAACCATGGAGGTCAAAACCCCATTGAAGCCGTGCAACTTGGATGTGCGGTAATCACTGGCCCGTCCATGTTCAATTTCGCTGAAGTCATGGAGGATTTTAGTGGAAGCGGTGTGTCATTGTCTGTAGCGGCGCCGACGGATTTGCCAGAAAAGCTATCTGAACTACTGTCCGCTGCGGAGCACATCGTCTGGATTTCGCAACAACAAAAAAAGATAGTGACGTCTAAGGCCGGCGTTATTGATACAGTGTTTGAAGCACTTGTTTGTTACCTACCAACGTCGGATAAATAATGCAGACACCTTTTTTCTGGGAAGAGCGGGGAATAGCGGCAAGGTTGCTAAGTCCGGCAGGCCTGATTTTTGGAGCGGTTGGGCGCTGGCGTTGGCGGTTGGCTGATCCCATGGCTGCGAATGTTCCAATTATTTGTGTTGGCAATCTTGTGGCCGGTGGGGCTGGTAAAACACCCGTGGCTCTGTCGCTTGCAAGTCGCTTGCAAAAAAGTGGCTGTGCAGTGCATTTTTTATCGCGTGGCTATGGTGGCACCATTCGTGGCCCGCACCGCGTCGATAGAGCATGCGATGGTCCAGATGAGGTTGGGGACGAAGCTTTGTTATTAGCTGCCGTTTCTCCGACATGGGTCGCTCGCGATCGTATTGCAGGTGCACATGCCGCAGAACTGGCTGGTGCGGAAGTCATCGTAATGGATGACGGTTTTCAAAACCCGTCACTCCAAAAGGACTTGTCGATGGTCGTGATAGATGGCGTTTATGGTTTTGGGAATGGGCTTCTGATGCCAGCTGGACCACTCCGTGAGCTAGTTGCAGAGGGTTTGGATCGTGCTGACGTTGTGGTAATTTTGGGTGATGACAAAGCGGGTGTGCGGCAGAAAATTCCCACTCGTTTGCCTGTCTTGAGCGCTCAACTCGTTGCGGGATCTGCGGGGTCTGCCTTTGCAGGGCGCCGAGTTGTCGCATTTGCCGGGATCGGTCGGCCTGAGAAATTTTTTGACACATTACACAACTTAGGTTGCGAGCTGGTTGGTAGACATGCTTTTGCCGACCATCATCGCTACCGCGATCATGAATTACTTTTGCTTGCTGACAAAGCAGACAAATTAAATGCCTCTCTTGTCACGACAGCTAAGGATATGGTTCGAGTATCAAAGGCATTTCAGGGTTTGGTCGAGGTTCTTTCTGTTGAGGTGTCTTGGGTTGATGACAGGGTTCTTGACACGATGCTCTCTCATTGTATCGCGGATCGATAGCAATGGATAAGCCCAAAAGTCCCTTCACTCGGAAAATCCGCCACGGCTTGGAATATATGTTTCTTCGTATGTTGTTTCTGCTGTTTGGCTGCTTATCTCTTGACCGTGCTTCCTCATTAGGTGGATGGCTGGGAGCCAAAATCGGTCCTCATTTTCCCATAACGCGCCGCGCATGCGTGAATCTTAGAATGGCGTTTCCAGGCTGGTCG
>CAZSYW010000270.1:0-3336 GCA_964611315.1 uncultured Rhodospirillaceae bacterium | reverse complement strand
AAAAACAAATTCATCATCATCCTTAATTTTGCCGCGACGAATGTGGTCTGACCGAACCCCGGATTCCTCAGCAAGAATTCGCATAGCCAGCTGTTCCGAAGACATTTCCAATGAGAAAAAACCAACTACTGCCCCTGCATCTGACCCCGCCACGCGAGCCCGCGCCGAATTAAAAGCGATATTTGTTGCAAGCGCTGTTTTTCCCATCGACGGGCGCCCAGCAACCACTATTAAATCCGACTTGTGTAATCCCCCAAGCAAATTGTCGAGGTCGACAAAGTCGGTGGCAACTCCAGCAAGTTGGCCATCACGTTTGTAAGCATGCTCCGCCGTTTGAAGAGCAGCCTCCAGGGAGTCGCCAAAAGCTTGAAATCCTCCCTCTGATGCTCCGCTCTCAGCCATTTGGTATAGCTGGCCTTCTGCCGCCTCAATTTGCTCGATAGCACTATCATCCACGGCTGGATCATAGCTTCGTTCGGTAACGGTCTCACCAAGACGGATGAGGTCACGTCGGAGGCTTAGATCGACGATCACTCGACCGTAGTCCTCTGAGTGCACAAAGCTCACAGCACTTGAAACCAGGCGTTCCAAGTAGTCAGCCCCGCCAATGTCAATTAATGCTTCGTCAGAGGCAAAGTAAGCCTTGAGGGTAACGGCCGTCGCTACCTGCCCACGCTGAATGAGTGCGCGCGCTGCTTCGTAAACGCGTCCGTGCACCGGAACGAAAAAGTGATTTGGTTCCAAGAAATCTGAAACCTTGTCATAAGCATCGTTGTCGATTAAAAGGGCACCAAGCAGCGCCTGTTCCGCATCAATATTCTGCGGCAAAACACGATGCTCGCCGCTTTCACCCTGTCGATCTTCCTGATAGGAAATTTCGGAAGGAGCTGTATCCATGGTTAAAGCTTAGCTGCAGTTTAACGGATGGTGAAGGCCGCACGTCTGTGGATATCGAAGAAACACGGGGATAACTCTCTACAGGATGCTTACGACTTGAGGTACGTACTCATAAAAAATACCCACAAACAATCCTATCAGCGCCTAGGCACCCCATATCACTCAAGATTCGTGCGAGTCCCACCTCGAAAATCAAAATTCTTTACACTTCTGATTCGTGATGTAATCACGGGTTAGAGGTACGACGTCTAGACGCTTCGCGAGTTGGATTTGAAACACAACCAAATCTAAATATCGGAAGGAAACTTCGCTAGCCGCCAAGTAGTACTCCCACATTCGACAAAAACGCTCATCATTCAAGTCGCATGCACGGTCCCAATTAGCAACAAAGTTGGTTCGCCAAGCGCGCAGCGTTTCAGCATAATGTAGGCGCAGGACTTCTATGTCCGTAATAAATAACCCGGCCCGTTCGATTGCCGGGATTACCTCAGATAGCGCCGGTATATATCCCCCTGGAAAGATGTATTTCCGTATAAAAGGGTTTGTGACCCCGGGCCCTTTAGCGCGCCCAATAGTGTGCACCAAGGCCACCCCATCAGGCTTCAGCCGATCACGCACTACCCTAAAATACGCGTCGTAATATGGCACCCCAACATGTTCAAACATGCCCACTGACACGATCCGGTCGTACTCGCCATATTCTTGTCGATAATCACGAAGATGGAAGCGCACTTGCTCACGAAAACCACGCTGCCGGGCGCGAGCTTCTGAAATTTTATGCTGTTCATGCGATAACGTCAGTCCCGTTACGTTTACCTTCCCGGTTTCGGCGAGATAGAGGGCAAGACCACCCCATCCCGAACCGATATCTAGGACCTCTTGCCCAGGCTCAAGCAATAATTTCAATGCAAGATGGTGTTTTTTGTGTAATTGGGCAGTTTCTAAATCTTCGGCAGGATCCTCAAAATAGCCGCACGAATACTGCCGGTCAGAATCAAGAAATAATTCGTAGAACTCGCCACTGAGATCATAATGATGAGCAACATGCCGCCTAGCCCGGGCGACAGGGTTGTACTGCATGAAACCTCTCGAGAGGTACCCAAACCATTCCCTTAGTCGCATCAAACGAGAAGGGCCCGCGGAAGCCAGGTTCTGCGCCATAAATTCCAGAAAATGGTATAGTGACCCCGACTCTATGGTGAGATCTCCCGCAATATATGCCTCAGGAATTGCTAAGGCAGGATTAGCGGCTAGACGAAAGTTAGTTGAACGTCGGTGAAGTCGGATACGGGCGTTCGGCTGGGGATCAGGGCCAAAAGCGTGAGAGCGGCCAGCTGAATCAACAATCACCAAACGCCCTCTAACAATCATGTGACGCATTAGCGGCGAAAACAGCAATGCTCTTCCCTCCCCAGATCACTACCCGCTTACACGGGGGATGCTTTTCCCGAGTTTGGTCCTCCAACCAAAAGCCTTAAAACCCTACGAATTGTCCGCCGCAACGTTGGATTGCGAAGTTGACACGGTATCGGACTCATTCACGGAAACTCCCTCTGCGTCAGAGGACTCCAGCGTCTCTACAGCTAGGGACTCTTTTGGCGGAACCTGTTCGAAGATCTCCTCCACGTCCACGGCTTGCGCTCCCTCATCTTCGGTTTCTGAGGTCACCTCTGCGCCCGATGCTTGAAGTTTTGCCTCCTCCTCAGAACGCGCAACATTGACGGTGACATCGACCGGAACCTCGGCATGAAGCCGCACCTCCGCCCGATAAAGGCCAAGCGACTTGATCACACTTTGAAGCACTACCTGACGACGCTCGACCGGATACCCAGCCGCAGATACCGCTGCTGCGATATCTCGCGCAGTTACTGATCCATACAACTGACCGCTCTCCCCAGCCTGCTGAACTATCACGACGTTAAGTCCGGACATGCCTTCCGCCAAGGTCACCGCACCGTCTCGCGCGGATTCATTTTCTTTCTCTATTTTAGCACGCTCAGCCTCAAAATGGGCATGCGCTTCTTCAGTAGCTCGAAGTGCTTTTTTTTGTGGCAATAAATAATTCCGAGCGTAGCCATCCTTAACCTGCACGACATCGCCCAGTTGACCAAGTTTCTCTACGCGTTCCAACAGTATTACTTCCATTTATTTAACCTCTTAAAAGCTTATCAACACATCACGAAACAACGCGATGTCGGCGAAAATTCATCCACTCGTCGGCCACACCTAGGCCCACGACTAATAGAATTGGCCACTGCAGCAGCACCATAAAAAGATAAAACGCGACTAAAATCAATTTCGATGATGCACTTCGACGGGACCACTGATGGACCACCCCAATACCTTGGAAGAAAAATGGCGTCATCAAAATCATCATTATCGACCCCCCCGAGAAAGCTAGAGCACCCTCTCCCCAAAAAGCGACCAAAGCCGAGAGGC
>CAZSYW010000269.1:0-3341 GCA_964611315.1 uncultured Rhodospirillaceae bacterium | reverse complement strand
GCTACGGTAGATGCACCCGCCCGGCTAATCACTAGGTTGGCACACCTGAGGGCTGCCGGCATATCATCAATGAACGGAACCACAGACGCATTTACGCCGGTCGTTGCAAATGAAGCCTTCACCTCGAACTTATCTGATAAGCGGCATTGATGAACCACCACAAGACGCTTCCTTAAGGACTGTGGTAATCGTCCAAGGGCTGCCGGCACGACCTCACTCATGATCCGTGACCCTTGGCTGCCGCCGATGACTAGTAAGTGGATTTTCGAAGCTGTATCTCGAACTTGGGCTTTTGCTTTCGGCACGGCTACAATATTAGCACGCACTGGCGTGCCCGTTTGCACAACTTTATGTTTATGCAACTCGGCAAGCCCAGAAGTGTTTTGGAACGCGGTAGCGATCATTGATACCCGAGGTGCCAGAAGCCGATTTGCCTGTCCCAATACGGCATTCGACTCATGGATGACTGTGGGTAGCTTCATATGCGATGCGACTAGCATAGTGGGCAAAGAAGCGTATCCACCGAATCCAATTGCAGCCACAGGCCCCAACTGGCGAATCAAAACCCATGCCTGAACCATCCCAACGCCCGATTTGATCGCAGCTAAAAAACACCTAAACCAATTTCGACGTGAAAATGGACTGGCACAAATCATACGACATGGGACACCAACCTGATCACAAGCAAATTGCATTCCCCGTCTATCAGTAACCAGGGTCGGCTGAAAACCCAACTGACACAAATAATGAGCTAGGGCATGAGCCGGGAAAACATGCCCACCAGTGCCCCCCGCGGCGATCAAAATGTTCCCTAAGGGCTCCTCACTGACGGAACGCACGCTATGGCTCCTGCCATTTTTGATGGTGACGGCGGGTCAAAGCCAAAAGCGTCCCCATACCCAACGCAAGTGCAATCATGGACGAGCCGCCGTAGGAAACAAACGGCAAGGTCATTCCCTTAGTAGGAATAAGATCTAACGCAACAGCCAAGTTAACGAAGGCCTGGAGACCGAACAAAAAAACTAGCCCCGCACCAGATACAAGTACAAAAATATCTTCATTTTTTAGCAACCGAGCTATTCCCCGCAAAACCACAAAACCAAACAGACAAATGATTGCTAAACAACAGATCAACCCAAATTCCTCGCCCGCCACAGCGAAAATGAAATCTGCATGAGCATCTGGGAGAAAGCCTTTGACCACACCTTCCCCTGGGCCGCGCCCCAGCAACCCACCGTTGGCAAAAGCGTTCAGTGCAGTGTCAACTTGGTAACGGTCGCCCGTGTCCGGGTCCAAAAACCGGTTTATTCGACTTTGTACATGCGACAACGAGAAATAACCTGCGACCAACCCGACAACCCCTGCGATAATTGCAGCTGCCAGGGCGTAAGCCGGCATGCCGGCGACGAAATGCTGACTGAACCATACCGCCCCCACCACTAGTGCCATACCAAAATCCGGCTGTGCCACCAAAAGGGTGACAACGATTAATAAGAGGCTAACTGACAGAATAAGCCCACGCGGTTCTCCCGACTGTCTTGGCCGTGCTAACAACCACGCAGTCACGACCACGAAACTCGGTTTCACAAACTCCGAAGGCTGCATAGAAAATCCGGAGAATGATATCCAACGCCGCGCCCCGTTGACGTCAACGCCAAACACCAAAACTAAAACCATAAGCAGAAGTCCGGCTGCAAACTGAACCCAAGCCAACCGTCGAACACCGACTGGAGAAAGCAAGGATACCCCTATCATCAGAATCAGTGCCGGCCCTAAAATCAGCAGATGCCTGCGGACAAAGTGGAAGCTATGGTAATCCATGTTTTCCGCGACCGATGGACTCGCCGCCATCACCAAAATAGCACCTACCGCAGCTAAGACTAATAAAGCAGCCATAGACCACCGGTCCACCGTCCACCACCACCGACCTAAAATACTATTATCCGTCCGAGGTACAGCAATCATGTACACGGCCCCTCTTGGAACCCTAAAGGACTCGGCATGGACGCATCGCTGCCTGATGTCGACAATTTTCGCACTAGGAAACGAAATGCGTCGCCACGAGCTTCAAAGTCATCGAACTGATCGAAAGAAGAGCAAGCGGGAGACAACAGCACTACTGATTTTTCATTCCCATCAGCCATAGCTGCCTGCCGCGCCTGCGCAACAGCAACATCTAGGGTGACACTGATGCTGCATGGTACGTATTCACATAATTCTTTTGAAAAAGCCGCCGCCGCCTCACCAATCAAAAAAACGTGAACGACGCGAGAAAGAAGAGGTTTCAGGGTATCCAGTTCTAGATCCTTCACGCGACCACCTGCGATCCAATAAATAGACGAATGGCATGCAAGGGCTTGAGCTGTCGCCAACATATTTGTCGCCTTGCTATCGTTGACGTAACGAACACCTTCGTACACCGCTATTTCTTCTTGCCGGTGCGGCAAACCCGCAAAATTAGCCAGACCCCTTGCGGCCGCCCCGGCAGGGAGGCCGCATGCGCGCGCCGCTGCGAAAGCTGCTGCAGCATTTTGCCAATTATGCTGTCCCCCGAGAGATGGAATCCTTTCAAGGTCTGCGACTGCGATAGATCCCCCATCAAGATCGTCATACAGTTGACCGTCAACCGTGTATACACCCCCTGATACCGGCCCTTTACAAGATATGGGAATGACCATCCCAGTGCCATCCCGGCGCAGATTTTCGGCAAGATCGACAGATATCAAATCATCAACACCGACTATCGCCGCAGAAGCATCGGTCCGACGCTCGAAGAGATTTTTTTTTGCACGGATATAGCCATTGAGGCCTCCGTGACGCTCTAGATGATCCGGGCTCAAATTTATCCATACTCCAACGTCAAAAACAGCCGTCGTGAGCAAGTCGAGCTGAAAAGAGGATAGCTCAAGCACAAATATTCCGGAGCAGTCCAACGGGTCCAAACTTAAGGCAGGCTTACCTATGTTAGCGCCCACCTGAACATTCTCCCCGGCGGTTCGCATCATGTGCCCCAACAACGCGGTAACAGTCGATTTACCATTGGTGCCAGTTATTCCCACTAACCTGGGGCCGCAGACAGACCGAGCGAAAAGCTCAATGTCCCCAACTATCTCTACGCCACATGATCGTGCTGTCTCCACCACAGGATGAGGAACGGGGTACCTCAACGGAATACCGGGACTTACAACTAGAGCGCTGACACAGGAAAGCCCTGTTTCCAAGAGATTCTCTATTTTGATTCCATGGGCCCGCGCTCCTGTACGTAGAACCTCCGAGTCATCCCAAGCAGCACCGATCGCTCCTCCTGATCTGAGTGCCAGAGCCGCAGACCCACCAGAACG
>CAZSYW010000268.1:0-3341 GCA_964611315.1 uncultured Rhodospirillaceae bacterium | reverse complement strand
CCTCCCGAGCCCGGGAGCCTAGTTCGTCGACCCGCCTCCGCATCAAGAAGGGACTGAGTGCAACCAGTCCAAGGAAAGGAGCGAGGGCTACTGCCAATTGCCAACCAAAGTAAATCAGCACACCGAAGACCAGGCTTGGGACGAGGACGGCAACAAAGGCCGGCGCAACCGTGTGCGCAAAGAAATATTCGACGGTTTCCACATCGTGGGTAGCCATCGCCACCATGTCGCCTGTACGACGGCGTACCATATAGGCTGGAGCAAGTCTATCGAGCTTTTCGAAAAGCGCAATTCGCATTTCCGCGAGAAGGCGGAAAGCCATGTCGTGGGCTATCCACGATTCGAACCAATGGAAGATCCCGGCAACCGGTGCAAGGATCGCCAAAAGAATCACCAGATCTATAAATGGCTCGCCCGTCTTTACGGCCCGAACAGCTAACGCACTAACAACACCAATACCGATAAATGCGATCACTCTGGTTACGCCAAAACAAAAGGTGAGAGACAGTTTTCCCTTGTAGGGCAAAATATGCTTCATTAATTCGCGTGTTGCCCCAGCCCAACCAAGCCCTTCTGCCTTGACGATAGCGTCGGTTGCAGCAAACTGTGCCTCCTCGCAATAAGTTGGCGCAGCCCGTGTGTCCAACTGCTGAGGACTGCCACCGTTGATCACCAATTCACCTTCGTCACGTTCCTCGGCTTGTGCTGCCATCAAATTGTAGTAGACCCCCCGCTGAAGCATTAATTCGGTGTGGGTTCCTGTTTCCGTGACTTTTCCCTGGTCCAAAACAAGAATACGGTCCGAACCGATGACGCTAGAAAGACGATGAGCGAAGATGAGTGTCGTCCGCCCTTCCATCAACCGGTCCAGAGCTTCCTGGATAACTGCCTCATTCTCTGCGTCAACGGCGGAAAGGGCTTCGTCCAAAACCAAGATCGGCGCATCACGCAGGATCGCCCGCGCGATTGCGATGCGTTGACGCTGACCACCCGACAACCTTATCCCACGTTCGCCGATCACTGTGGCGTAGCCGTTGGGGAGTTTATGGACAAATTCTTGGGCATTCGCGGCTCGGCAGGCCGCCTCAATTTCATCCTTTGTCGCTTCCGGTTTTCCGATCCGGAGGTTATCCTCGACGGTACCGTGGAATAGGTAAGTGTCCTGATTAACGACCGCGATCTGGCAACGAATATCATCAAAAGTCAGACCTCGGAGATCGTGCCCACCAATTTTTACAGATCCCTTGTCCGGATCATAAAGGCGCAATAGTAAACGTACGATTGAAGTTTTACCAACCCCGCTCGGACCCACGAAACCAACCCGTTCACCTGCCTTCACTTCGAAGTCCAGACCTTCATGGGCCGCCCGCCGCCCGCCGGGGTAAGCGAAAGTCACGTTTTTAAACGTGACGGTTGGCGTAATTTTACCGACTGGAACCGCACCGGGGCTCTCAGTGACGGTTGCCTCGGCATCGAGAAGATGGAAAATGGTCTGGGCCGAAGCCTGCGCTACCATCCCATTATGCATCAAGGAACGCATATCACGGAGCGGGCGGAATACCTCGACACCTAGCATTAGGATTATAGTTAACGCGGCGAGATCCATACTGCCCTCTGCCACACGAAATGCGCCAAGTGCCAGCGTCGCAGCTGCTCCAACGGCAATTCCGGTATCTGTTATACCACGAGTGAGTGAGTTGGTTGCCAACACCCACATGGTCGATTTGAATAGATCATCAGCCTTTTGCTTGAGGATCCGGGCACGCGGAACGCTTTGTCCAAACGCCTTCAGCGTGGCAAGACCTTGCACGGAATCTAGGAATTCAGCCGCAAATGCCTTGTAGGCGCGTGACCGCCCCAGACTATTGTTCTTATCCCAAACATGGAAGATTTGCGGCGCGATAAGTGTCACCAACGAGGCCGCAAGCATAACCAATGCTACAGGCAAATCCAGGAATACCACGAAACCAAAGATAAGAAACGGCGTAACCGCTGAAACAATGAGCTGAGGGAGGTATTGCCCAAAATAGATTTCCAGCTGTTCGACGCCGTCGACCATCGCCAGAATCGCATCGCCCGTCCGCTCCAGTCCAAAATGTGATGGGCCGAGTTTCGTAACTTTATCAAAAATTATGGTTCGGAGGTGCACCTGTACCTTGGCTGCGGTATCGTGCGCCACCATGGTACGTAGATATTCGAGACCCCCCCGCAGAACCATTGCACCAGCAACACTCAGGACGGGTAAGATAAGTTGATCCAGAGGAGTCCCCCGGAAGATCAGGGCGATAAGCCAACCGAGCAACGCCAAACGGGCGATGCCGAAAAGAACTGACAGTATACCGACGGCGACCGCGCTAAATATGCGCAACCGAACCCCTTCAGTGTATCCCCATAGTCTTATGTCAAAATACATACCGCCCCTGCTAGTTCCCTACACCAAAACGACCAATTAATAAATTCAAACTAATATATCAAAACGGCCTATTTCCAAGCGAAAGCTTTTATATCTCCGTTTTCACTAGTCGATAGGTAAACAAACTTAACTAACGCAGTCGAACAAAACGAAAGAAAATAATAGGAGATTGTAATCTCAACGATTACACATTTAACTATTTAACGTGTCATTGAATAGAAAACGGATTCACAATTGCTATGCTGTATGAACTAACAATCACGAGAGAATGGGTTTTTAAGGACATATTGAAATGTTGACCATCTATTCGGTTCCGATCAGTCTTTACTGTGCGAAATTGCGAATCGTCTTACGTCATAAAAAGCTGGAGTGGAATGAACAACCGCCCCCTGGGGGGTACGGTTCAGACGAATACAAAGCAATTGTAGCTTCAGGAAATCTCCCCGCACTCGTGGATGGAAGTTTACTTGTTGCTGACTCCGAAGCTATTGCTGAATACCTAGAGGAAAAATTCCCGGTTCCAGCAATGTTGCCAAGTAAACCAAACCATAGAGCAAAAGCGCGAGAGTTAAGTCGATTTCATGATACCCGTCTTGAACCAGAAATGAGAAAGCTTTTCGGGAACCTTTCTCCTGGAAAACGCGATCCCCAACTAATCCTGGCTCAAGCTATCGAAATAAATACACGCCTTTTACAATTATCGGAAATATCAAAGAGTTCACCGGCTGAGCTTTCATTGGCTCACTGCGGGTACCCCATTACTTTTGCCTGGCTGGACGTGTTTATTCCTTTACTACCTCTAAAAATTAAATGGCCAAAGAATGTATTGAACTGGCGTAAAGAAATTGAAGCATTTCCTGCAGTTGCTGCGGAACTCTCTGATTATCGCCCAAAAATTGAGAAGTTTTTATTTGCTGAGCGCGAATAG
>CAZSYW010000267.1:0-3343 GCA_964611315.1 uncultured Rhodospirillaceae bacterium | reverse complement strand
GGCGTGACAGGCCAGCGCTCTAACCAGCTGAGCTACACCCCCGCAGCACCCAATTCATTGAGTAAGCTATCGTTTTCAGAATGTAAAAAAGTGTGGTGCCTTTTTTCTAGACCGTTTCCAGGTGGGAAATTCGGCGGCCTCCCCCCACAGATCGGGCAATTTCTTGCCATGGAGCGGGTCGTCGATGCTAGTCCCATTATGATTGTGGGTGCTTTGAAGCAGCCATGCACAAAGTCAAAATTCCAACAAAACGGGGTTGTTTCCTGCACACACAACTATACGATGACTGACGCACGGATACGGTCGCACAAAAATATAGACCGAATGACCGAATACTTAACAGGGAGAGATAGAGATGCATAGAGTATTAACATACTGCATAGGTGCTTTTGCCGTCCTGGCAATTTCCTGTGTATCTTGGACGCCGATTTCGGCTGCTGAAACCACCTTGCGCGGGGCTAGTTGTTTTCCCATTGGTAGCCCTCCCTCAAGGCCGTATGAAGCCCTAGTAAAAGAGGTAAATGCGGTTGGCAAGGGAACTTTACAAATAAAAATGGTGGGTGGTGCCCCTGCGATTGGCAGTCCATTTACGCTGACGCAAAAGATGTCTAAGGGCGCGTACGATGTAGTTGGTTGCACTGAGGCATACTTTGGTAACGTTCTACCTGAAGCGCCGGCCTTCAGGCTTTCAGAATATACATACGCGAAGCTACGTCAAAATGGTGGGCTTGCATACCTTCGGCGTTTACTTGCTGCCAAAAATATTCACTATGTAGCCCGGCATCATGATTTTGGTAAATTTCATTTATTCCTGAGCAAGCCAATAACCAAGCCTGATCTCACTGGGTTGCATCTTCGTGTTGCCCCAGTTTATACCGCGTTTTTCAAATCACTAGGAGCCACTGTGCAGCGCTCCAATATCGGTCAGGTGTATACTTATATGGAAAATGGGACTGTGCAGGGCTATGGATGGCCCGCGTTAGGCTGGGTTCCGTCGTGGATCAAGGTCACTAAATTTCGTGTTGAACCAGGATTTTATAGTGCAGCACTCCACACTCTTGTCAATCTCCGTAAATGGAAGACTCTGTCACAGGCTCAGAAGGATGTCCTAAACAAGGTCGGGATGAAATTCGAAGCACAATCTGAACCCTCAACGCCCAAATTCATGGCAGCTTTGAAGAAGCAGAAGAATTGGACCGATAGTAAAGGAATGAAGGCTATTACCTTTACCGGTGGCGATCGTGAGAAATGGCTGAATGCAGCCAAGAAAGCGGCATGGGATGAGGTGGTTGCGCGGAGTCCCAAACATGGACCAGCCTTGAAACAGCTCTTAACCAAATAACATGTTGAAATCGGTTACGGGCAGCTAGAGGGGTTGTCCGTAGTCTGATTCGAATTCAAAGGGTTACTATTTGCATCATGCTTAGGCTATTGGATCGGTTGGAGGCTGGTTTCAACCGCGTGACCGTGTGGTTGGCCAGGCTAGTCGCCGCCTCTATCGGGCTATTCGCGGTTCTGATCCCGCTCAACCTATTTTTATTGAAGTTCCAGGTCGGGAATATTTGGTGGCTCTATGAGGCGATGGAGTACACCCTATATATTGGGGTGTTTGTCGGTGCGCCCTGGGTGCTCCAGCAAGGAGCCCATGTCAGGGTAGACGTTCTGACAACGGCGCTACCAGAGAAAATTTCGTTGCGTCTCGAGCGGTTGCTTGATGCAGCTTGCGCAGCACTTTGCATTCTGTTGTGCAGCTATGGTTTTCGTGCTGCCATCTCTGAGTTTCAGGACAGTACCTTACCGGACAAGGATCTTCGGATTGAAACCGGCTATATGATGGTGGTCTTTGCGGTGTCCTTCATTCTACTGGCAATCGAATTTCTTCTGCGAATGCGCCGCAATCGGGTAATGTACGCTGCTGAACGGGCCGGCTCTCCCGAATCAGGGTTCTAAAGTTATGGAGTGGTATTTCGCCCTCGCGCTGCTGCTTGGAACAGTATGCATGGCAATGTTTTTGGGTATGCCGGTGGCTCTCGCATTTTTCGCCGCGAACGTATTGGGGACGGCTCTTTTTATTAATGGCGATATCGGCCTGGTTTTGATGCCGATGGAGTTTCACAACGCGATTAAATTCACTCTGTCACCTATCGCGTTGTTCCTACTGATGGGGGAAATTCTCCTCCAAACTGGGGTTGCGTTTAAGGCAATTGGCGCCATCGACCGTTTGATTTCCCGGGTGCCGGGGCGACTCTCCGTAGTCTCTATCGTTGGCGGTACGGTGTTTTCCTCGCTATCAGGGTCGACAATTGCAAATACGGCGATCCTGGGTTCTGTCCTCTTACCCGACATGGTGAAGCGTGGATACCAACCTTCCATTGCCATGGGGCCTATTATGGCGGTGGGTGGTATTGCTATGCTAATCCCGCCGTCGGCGTTGGCGGTCCTGTTGGCCAGCTTGGCTGAAAAGTCTGTCGCTCAGTTGCTGATTGCTGGTATCGTTCCCGGTATTTTGATGGCGGTCTTGTTCTTCATATACGTAATCGCACGCTGCATACTCAATCCAAATCTGGCCCCAACCTACACGCCAGATGAAGGTGAACTCGATAGACCCGTAACAGTGTCACTGAATTTCCTGGGGCGGGAACAGTGTTCCCTGTCTTACGACGGCGACGCCCGTCGCTTTCTTAATCGTGCACTGCCCTTTTTTATATATATTCTTCCGCTTTTCATTATTTTTATAGTCGTGGTGGGAAGTATCTTTTTCAAGGTGGCCGCGCCCACTGAGGCAGCCGCGCTTGGATGTATAGCAGCGTTGGGCGCATGCTATTTCTTTCGGCTGTTCAACAACACCATCCGTATTTCTGGTATCGAGGGGGCAGACTTTAATTGGCAGGCGATCGGAAAATCGCTGATGGAAACAGCAAAAATCAACACAATGATTCTTTTCATTATCGCCGGATCTTTAGTTTTTAGCCAAGCGCTATCAAACTCGGGCGCGACTGAAGGCCTTCTTAACGCTGTAACCGACATGAAACTTACTCCCCTGACCGTGGTCATCATTATGATGGCAGTGTTGCTTTTCCTCGGCGCTTTCATGGACCAAGTAAGCATGTTGTTATTGACGTTGCCGTTTTTCTTACTTGGCTACCAGTCGCTTCAGGTAATGTTCAATATCGATGTGATCTGGCTTATGGTACTGATGCTGATCACGATGGAAATCAGCCTGTTGACGCCGCCATTTGGCCTTTTGCTCTACGTCATGAAGGGGATAGCGCCATTTGAGGTTACACTTGGCCAAGTGGTCAAGTCGGCCATGCCATTTATTCTTATAGAACTGTTTGTTCTT
>CAZSYW010000266.1:0-3360 GCA_964611315.1 uncultured Rhodospirillaceae bacterium | reverse complement strand
CAAATCAGCAACGCATGGAGACGCCGCATCTGCACATAACCTATCCGGTGCCGGCAAAGTCCACCTTCGCGCAGACATGATGTACCCAGCGTGCACCAGCAGGTAGTGGGCTTATAAAAAAGCGCAACCCCTCTGATTAAAAAGGAGTTGCGCTCTTTCAAGATGGTGGAGGCGGCGGGAATCGAACCCTCAGGCAACTTTTTCTGATACGAGCAGTTCCGATACAAAAGCCGAACAAACCCGTGCAAATCAAAGCGTTACAGATTCTGATAAAATATGCGCCGAACAGAATCCGGACACTTCTTTGCAATTACCAAGCACATCTTTGCACTCGAAAAGAGTACCAGAAGAGTACCGGGATCTCCCTACTGACCTGGCGCAGGTGGTAGCTATCTGGCCGGATCTTTCCCAGGATCAGAAGGCTCAGATCTTAGTCGTGATAGGCACACAGATTTAGTAATCACTATTGCTGATCCCTTACTGAACTATCGCCGCGTGACAGGAGATCCAAAATCGATTCTTCGGCCGAAAAAGTTTCGTCCAGAATTGAGAGCAGTTTTCGCACTATTTCTTCGTGCGTGGGGATTTCGTCCGCAAAAGCGACATGCCTAACAGTGCCGAGAGTCACTCCATACCGGTGCACTCGGCCGAAACGCTGTGCGACGCGGCATCTCCACCGGTCTGCCCACTCAGGCTACGCATCGCCACCACGTGTGGACCTGGGACAAAGAAGGCGGGGCTTGTTTAATTAATCAGTCCATGCATGCCATCGATCTTTACCAATGGTTTATGGGTTCGGTTGACACCGTATACGGCATGTGGGACAATTACTCTCATCAGCATATAGAAGCAGAAGACACTGCTGTTGCCGCCCTAAGATTTAAAAGTGGGGCCATGGGCATTATACTGGCCACATTAATTACCAACCCAACATTCGGAGCGAAAATCACTATTCATGGTGATAGTGGTGCTTCAGTGAGTTTTTCTGAAACTCCAGAAGGCAGTATTGGCGTGAACGAAATTTGGTCCATTCCCGGCGAAGAAGGATTAGCGGAAAATTTTAAGAACACCGGTCCTGAGAAAGCCTACCCCGGCTATCACGCACTGCAAATTCGAGAATTCGTCCATGCCATTTTCGAAGACCGCTCCCCCTGGTAACAGCCGAAGAAGCCCTTAAACCACTGGAGATCGTCAAGGCGATTTACAAATCAAACGAAATTGGTCAACCGATTAAAATGCCAATGGACAGGAATTTATAAATACAGCGACTTGTGTCGCACGACCCATGCTCTGAACACATACTGCGATACACAGGGAGGCATCGACAATGGAAGACATTTCAAGACGCACATATCCTTTGGAAGGAATCGAACGAGAAAACATCAAGATCACCGACATCAAAGTTACTCCGATCTCCTATAAAGATCCGAAGGGCGATCTCTGGCGCAGCGGCAAAATATCTGTCTGGAAGACGGATGGTTGCCTGACGGAGGTGTTCACCGACGAGGGAATTATAGGTATCGGCGAGGGCAGCCCGTACGCCGGCTGCGACAAAATAAAACAGTACACCGATGAAGTAATCACACCATCACTGATTGGTAAAAATCCCTTTGATATTGAGTTCCTGACCTGTGGAGACGCGGATAATTGGAACGGCAGAAGCCCCTGGGCCGGGGTCGATTGTGCCTTATGGGATATTATCGGCAAAGCCAAGAATATGCCGGTGTATAAACTGCTTGCCACGGATAATGAACCGGCTACTCGTCTCAAGGTGTATGCCAGCGGTGGAGATTATCACGAGTGGTACAAAAACGGTGAAGAAGTGCTCATCGAGGAAGCGCTGAGCTATAAGGAACAGGGGTATGATGCCTTTAAATTCCGCTGTGGCACGGATTGGCAATTCAGCAATATGACCCTGAAAAAATACATTCCCATTCTCAGGAGACTGCGCGATGCCGTAGGACCCGATTTTAAATTGATGCACGAAACGATGCGCGAAACCGGAGTGCCTATGGACGAGATTCTCAATGAATTCTGTCCGGTTCTCGACGAGTTGGATTTTCACTGGTTTGAACGTTTTGACACGATCGAAAGCAATGTACGAGTCAATGAAGCGCTTTCGACAGTCATGGTGGCCAGCGGTGAGATTTTTAAAACGAGATTTGAAGCAAAGGAATGGATGGACAGTGGCGCGATGGATGTCGTTCAGAGCGATTGTAATGTTATCGGCATTACCGAAAACTGGTATATTGCTCGTATTGCGCACCTCAAAGGATTGTTGCATTGTCCGCATAATTGGCACGGCGGATTGACCACCATGGCGAATGCACACTTTGCCGCCGGAATCCCCAACCGCCATATGCTGGAATTGAACCAGACCTATAATCCACTCAAAGAGGGTGTATTTAAGGAACCATTAGTTGTAGAAAATGGCTACATGGATCTGCCGGATAAACCGGGATTTGGCGTGGAAGTCATCAATGATATAGAAAAGAAATTCCCGTGGGTTCCCGGCTCCTATGACAAACCTAACCCTCTTATATCGAAAGGATAATCCAACCTATGATTGTATTCATCACCGGTGCCAACAGAGGCATCGGTCTCTATCAGACCAAGTATTTCCTCGCCGATGGCGACACCGTCATTGCTACCTATCGGGACGAAGCCGAAGCATCCGAGTTGTTTGCGCTCCAGCAAGAACACGAAGGCCGGTGTCATACCGTCCAGGGCGACATCACCGTGGACGCCGAGGTGGAAAACTTCAGGACATTTGCTGAGGCGATCGTCCCCGCGATTGACATCCTGGTCAACAACGCCGGGATTGATATCGAGCAGGCCAATCCAGGCATAGAAGAAGTCGGCATCGATCTCCTGGAGCACGTGTTTGCCGTGAATACGCTGGGCACGGTGCGGGTATGCAAGGCATTGCTCCCGCTGGTACGCAAGAGCGCACTGCCCACGCGCGGCTTAATTGCCAACACCACCTCCGGGCTGGCTTCTATGTCCAATCCCGTCATGATGACTAGATACGGCTACATGATGAGCAAGGTGTCGATCAACATGCTGAGCCGCGGGATGGCGTTTGAGTTTGCGGAAGACGGGCCGACCGTCGTCGCATGGTCCCCGGGGTGGGTCCAGACCCGACTCGGGACGCCCGCTGCAACCTACACGCTGGACGAGGGCGGACGCGGCAACGTGACCACGCTTAAGTCCATCACCCGGGATCAGAGCGGGAAAGTGATCGATATGTCCGGCGAGGAATGGAGTTTCTAGCGAGAGACCCGGACAAAATGCGGCCAGCACTTTCTATTCGAACAATGCCGCCGCCGTAACTTGCGCTTCAAAGCCGATCAGATCGGC
>CAZSYW010000265.1:0-3388 GCA_964611315.1 uncultured Rhodospirillaceae bacterium | reverse complement strand
GGAAGGCACTATCCGAAAGGATTTTGGTGAATCAGTCGAGGCCAACTCTGTCCATGGTTCGGATAGCCCAGAGACAGCTGTTGTGGAAATTGCCTATTTTTTTTGCGGGATTGACATCACTGGTTAGGAATAGTTGAGTCCCTGTTGGTGTGCGCCATTCTCACGTCTCGGGGTTGACGAGCCAGGTTGTAGCGGCGCCCGAATCATCTACGATTGCCTGTTCATCTATCACTTGCACTCGACCTTCGGCTATCCACTGAACCGCTAGAGGATAGCAGTGGTGTTCCACTTTCAAGACACGCTCAGCAAGTTTTTCCTCCGTATCGTTTGGATGTACGGGGACCGCAGCCTGAATGATGATGGGGCCATCATCCATTTGTGGACGAACAAAATGGACGGTGCAGCCGGTCACGCGCACTCCTGTATCGATTGCTCTTGCGTGGGTATTTAAACCTTTAAACGCGGGCAAAAGAGAGGGGTGGATATTTATAAGGCGATCACGCCAGCTATTGACAAAGTCAGGGCTGAGCAGACGCATAAAACCAGCTAGGCAAATTAGTTCGACGTTAGCTGATTTAAGTGTGCGTCCAAGCTCAGTTTCAAACGCTTTCTGATCGGAAAAACCCTTGTGGTCTATAACTGCTGTTTCTATTCCACTTTCCGAGGCTAGCGAGAGACCGCGGGCGTTCGGGCGGTTTGAGATTACGAGCACAATTTCCGCACGGCTCTCGTTAGTAAGACATGAGTCAATCAAGGCCCTCATGTTGCTGCCACGACCAGATATGAGTACGGCGACCCTCAACCTTACAGTTACTTCCATGCTAGCTCTATGTTATGAACGGCAACAATTTCGTCTTCATGGTTACGTGGAGCAATTGCGCCAATGTGATGCACAGTTTCACCAGCATCACCCAAAATCTTTGTTACGTGTTCAATCTCGTCTTCGCCCACGACTGCGACCATGCCGATGCCGCAGTTGAAGGTCTTGGCCATTTCGTGAGGATCTACATTTCCTAATTGGCGAAGCCAGCTGAATACTTTCGGGAGTGGCCACCGAAAAGCGTCGAGGTTTGCAGCTGCGTCCGGGGGAAGAATTCGTTGTATATTCTCATAAAATCCACCGCCCGTTATGTGCGCTAGGCCCTTAACTCCCGATTCGGGTTGGTCTAGTAACTTTAATACACTAGAGACGTAAATACGGGTCGGAGTTAGCAACAAGTGAGCAAGGCTTTGGCTCGAGTCAAATGGAGATGCCTCTTTCAAATCGACATTATGTTCGGCAATCAATTTGCGTACCAGTGAAAAACCATTGGAATGTATGCCGCTAGATTCCAGGCCAAGGATCTGGTCGCCGATGCCAATGTCGTTTCCTGTGAGAAGACGGCCCCGTTCAGCAGCACCTACGCTAAACCCGGCCAAATCATAGTGTCCTGGTGCATATAGACCTGGCATTTCCGCTGTCTCACCGCCTATCAAAGCGCAACCTGCTTGGCGGCACCCGATGGTTATGCCCCTGATAACTTCGCTCGCGGCATCCGTATTTAGTTTACTAGTCGCGAGATAATCTAAAAAAAACAATGGTTTAGCGCCGTGCACGATCAAATCGTTTACACACATAGCTACAAGGTCGATACCTACAGTCTGATGGTTGCCAACCGCGTTCGCCAGTAATAGCTTCGTTCCAACGCCGTCGGTGGCCGCTACCAGCACAGGATCCTGAAAGCCCGCTGCACGAGGGTCGAAAATCCCGCCAAATCCGCCTAGATCGGCTTGACTGCCCTGTGTTGCAGTAGTTTTGGCCAAGGGCTTAATCAGATCAATGAAACTTTGGCCTGCGTCGATATCTACCCCGGCGTCCCGGTATGTATATTTATGTTTGGGAGAGTCGCTCATGTTATGATCGAGTGGAGGAAGGACAAGGTCTGTGATAATTGGGCATTGGCACGGAACATACTCTACCGAAGAAGCACCGAAATGACACGACGGTCTATACTGATCTGCTGGGTCCGGCGGTTAACATTGATTACTACACTGGCATCCTGCCTCTCGGCGCGGGTTGATGCCAGTGATTTGTTCACGATTCACTTAATTTCTATCGATTTCAAGGCCAGCGACGCCAATGCCGCTCGGAAATTAGCCCTAGCAGACGGGCAAGACCGGGCCCTCAAAGCGCTGTTGAAAAAGCTCACCTTGGATACGGATCACGGTCGGCTCCCCGTGGTTGAAGAGTCGCGACTTGGCGAGTTTGTTCAAGGGTTTGAGGTTGCCAATGAACAGCGCTCTGAGCGGCGCTACCTAGCCGATTTGACTGTTCGGTTTAAGCCGTATGCGGTGCGCGCGTTGCTGCGAAGCGCGGATATTCCGTTTGCCGAATCAGCAAGCCCGCCGATTATAGTATTGCCAGTTTTCCAAAGGGCTGGCACAACGAATCTTTGGGATGACCCAAATCCGTGGCGTGACGCGTGGTATCGGTTCGAGGCCCAGGAAGGACTGGTGAATCTAGTCGTGCCGATTGGAGAATTGGCTGATCTTGCTGCCATTAATTCGGTTCAGGCACTGAGCGGTGATCGCGCCGCCTTGCGCGAGTTCGCGGAAGGACATGGGGCCGAAGAAGCGCTGGTGGCAGTCGCAAAACTGGAGTTTGATCCAAGTGGCATCCCAAGCGTCGATGTGACTGCACAGATGTATGGTTCGGTTGTCGGGCCGATCCGAGTGGAAAGGTTTAGAGGCAATTCGGACGGAAATATTGAGGCATTGTTGCATGCCTCCGTTTCCGAGATGGCGGCCCGAATTGAATATGACTGGAAGTTAGAAAATCTCCTTGAATTCAATGAAAAACAAAACGTCCTTGTCTTCGTGCCCATCAAGGGGCTTCAGCACTGGTTACAACTTAATTCCGCCCTTGGCGCACTTACAGTAATTAGAAAAACTAAACTTTTAAGTTTGTCAAAAAAAGAGGCATTGGTGAACATCTTTTACCTAGGAAATATGGACAGGTTGGCAAACTTGCTGGCGCAGAGAGGCATTGATCTTTTGTTATCTGATGGTCGTTGGACATTAGTTGCACAGGATATTTTAGATCCCAAAGAGCTCGAGCAGACAACCGATGAAGTAGAGGATGTAGTTTCCGGCGAAACGAGGCATGTTGTTGAGGAGCTTCCAGCATTGAAGAGTGAGAAAGAAAAAAGTAGTTCAAAACCCCGAGTTAGTCCTGCGCCGTTGGACGATTTATTGGTCGAGTAAGAAATGATAAACAGGGTAAAGCGATCTTTTTTAGTTAAGCTGTTGTTAGCAGAATAAATGGGGGCCATTGCCGGTGTGATATCTGTTGCACGCAGTGCTTTATGCTAACATCATATTAAAGGTTACTGGCAAGCCGTACGATTAT
>CAZSYW010000264.1:0-3389 GCA_964611315.1 uncultured Rhodospirillaceae bacterium | reverse complement strand
TAATTAGAAATTTTTACGCACGCGACGCACAGGAATTATTTTCGGATAATTTACATAAATTGAACATTGCCTGTTGATTGATTCCCGTTAATAGGTGAAAATTTCCCCTCAAGGGAGGTTAACTGACTTTATTTTGGCGCATCGCTCGTCTGTCGGACCTTATGCAGGGCCGCAACGGGGTGGTACGGGTCCGTGGCCGGTTTTGACAACGGACCTCGGTTTTCCTGATTTTAATTTTCGACAAACTCCGACGGGAGGTACGTAAATTGGATATTAGTTGGAACAAACCAGCAGTAGGTCTGTTGGTCGCCGGTGCTTTGGCCCTGGGGACAGCAGCAACTGTGTCGGCACAACCAGCTGGTGAGTTTGGAGCTGATCCGCAACATAAAAACCATGTATCCGACTGGATGCTGGAACATGCGGACAAGGATCCATCGAACTGGCTTCATTATGGTAAAGACTATGAGAGCACTCGGTATGTCCAAGCGGCTCAGATCAACCGGAGCAATGTAAAAAGCCTGGTGCCCAAGTGGCAGGTCTCGTTTGGTAAGCTCGAGGGCCAGGATAGTCAAGGCGTGGCCGTGAACGGAACTGTTTTCGTGACGACGTCTTTTAACCGGGTCATCTCGATCGATGGCAGAAATGGTGACATTGACTGGGTCTACACTCGTGACCTTCCGGCCGATGTGTATCCACAACTCTGCTGCGATGTTGTTAACCGCGGTGTCGCGCCCTACATAGACAACGTGTATTTAGCTACGTTGGACGCGCACATCGTTGCTTTAAATGCTGCCAGTGGCGAAGTCGTGTTTGACGTTGCCGTTGGTGACTACACTTACGCCGAGACGTTTACTGTTATGCCGATGGCACTTGACGGTAAAGTCATTATGGGTACCGCCGGTGCGGAATACGGTGTCCGTGGTTGGGTAACTGCTCGTTCGGCAGAGGACGGTTCCGAAGTCTGGAAAACCTATACCATTCCAGAAGGCGGTATCGTTGACGGGCAAGAAACTTGGTTGGGTGATTCATGGAAATACGGTGGTGGTTCCGGTTGGATAACGGGTTCCTACGACCATGAGTTGAACCTGCTATACTGGCCAGTTGGCAACCCAGGCCCCGATTTCGATCGGCATGTTCGTTGTGAAGATCCTACGGTTCACACCAATCTTTACAGCAACAGCACGATCGTAATGGATCCGGACAGTGGTGAGATCAAATTCCACTTCCAGTACACACCTTGCGATCCTTATGACTATGATGGCATCAACGAAGTCATCCTAGCCGATGTAAGTGGCAAGAAAGTTTGGTTGCATGGCGATCGGAATGGTTATCTGTATTCGATTGACCGTTCAAACGGACAGTGCAATTGGGTCGTACCGTTGGGTACAGTTGATTGGAATGCCGGATTTGGCGACAATTGCACGCCGATCATGGACTGGCCGAAGATGGACGTCACTTACGACAAGGTGACCCGCGTATGGCCGACACTTGATGGCGGCAAAGAATGGCATCCAATGGCCTACAGTAAGCGCAGTGGCTTGGTCTACGTCCCGACCTACAACTTCTATATGGACCTACAGGCTGGTCTTATGGAATGGAACGCTGGCGAATGGTATCTCGGATCTTCGATCCTTCGCTTTGGTTCAGGTAACGGTGCGGTCAATGCGTATGATGCGGCTACCGGTGACATGATATGGACGCGTCCGTCGGCAGCGCCGGCGACGGGTGGTATCATGGCAACAGCTGGAGGGTTGGTCTTCTTTGGCGGCGCAGATGGACACTTCCAGGCAGCCAATGATGAGACAGGTGAAGCCCTGTGGTCGTTCCAGACAGGCAGTGGCGTTCATGGTAACCCGACTTCCTATACCGTTGAAGGTGAACAGTACGTTACGATTGTATCGGGAGCTGGTGGTGGAGGTCTCTGGCCACTTACCTATGGTGACTGGCTGCAAACCCACACTAAGGGCGGAATGATCATCGCCTTTGGGTTGCACTAAGCTTATTGTTGAAAATGTAAAAGGGGGGCAGGCAGTTCGTCTGCCCCTTCTTTTTTGGAGCTAATATGAATATGAAGACGATCCTTGGCGGGCTGGCGTTAACTGCAACGTTGGGATGGTTGGCTGCGCCGGCCAACGCAAAAACGGCTGATGCCTTAGCTGATGGATTGATGACTATTTGTGCTGACCCATATATTTATCCCTCCTCGGCTCAAGGTTATCCACCGGGCTACGATATAGAAATTCTGGAGGCGATAGCGCGGGCGGCTGGGTATCGCTCGGCTCAGTTTTGGGTGAATTCAGGAACTATTGGAGGCCTCGGCAGGGCGCTGCGGAATTCGATTGGAAAAGGGTTTTGCGATGTGTTCATCGGGGTTGCTATTGATGACAGGCAGATCGACGAGTTGGCGGAAAAAGATTTGGTTTTTACACGCCCGTATATGGCGCTTGCCTTTGTTCCGGTTGTACAGGGCCCGGCCGCCGATGCAAAGTCGTTTGAAGATTTGAAGGGGACCAAGATTGGAGTTTCAAGGACGACCCCTATGGATGGATATCTGCTTATGCACGGTTATGAGCGCGAGATTTATCAAGGGAACGATCGGGTTATGGAGGGCATGGTGCGGGGAGAAGTTGACGCGGCAATGGTGTGGTCGCCTTCTCTTGGCATAGCGCGGAGAGACTTTGCAGATGCAAAGTTTCGTCCGATCTCGAATTACAAGCCGGATCCACTGTTTACTTGGAATATTGCTATGGTAGTACCGAGGGCAGATACAAAGTTAAAAACATTAGTGGATGACGGAATTAGGCAACTTATTGAGAGCGGAGAACTCCAGGCGATCGTGGAAAAGTACGGGGTGCCTTATTATGCCCCGGTAGACAAGCCAGATCCAATGAAGTACCGGACGCCAGAGTGACGGAGGCGAAGGCTTGTAAGGGTAAGAGCCGCGGATTTAAACAAGGTAAATGAGGAGTGCAAAACTTGTCTATTAACTGGAAGGTGCCACTGATGCAGGGTTTGGTGACCTTGGTTTTGACGATTGGTCTTGCTTTTGGGTTAGCGCTGGTGTCAGCAAACTCTCCTGCCCAGGCTGCCGACGAAGAATACGAGGACATTGAAAACGAGTTCGAGGGTGATGCGGAAGCGATCGAGTATGGAAGGCAGAGATTTGCCAGGCGCTGCGCGTACTGCCATGGAGGTGGCGGCATGGGTGCCAAGGGGCCCTCTCTTACCAAAGGAAAATTCAAATGGTCGCGCAAAGGTCTTACGTCTGACTTGGTCAACATTATCATGGGAGGCATTCCCAATACCCAGATGGGATCATTCGCGAGAACCCTTGATGGAGACGAGGTTTTAAAGATTATCGCCTATATGCGACAGGAAACGGAGCGTGT
>CAZSYW010000263.1:1643-3423 GCA_964611315.1 uncultured Rhodospirillaceae bacterium | reverse complement strand
AGGTCCCAAGCCCGCTCAACCCACCTACTGGTTGTCCTTTTCATCCTCGTTGTCCGATGGCCCGGCCCGATTGTCGTGAAAGCATGCCAGCCCTTAAGGAGCATATGGTGGGACACCAGGTGGCTTGCCATCTTCTTTAGAGTAGGCCTTTGCGGTATAGTGAGACGCGTGGTTTAAGTTTGCTCATGAACACAAAGTCTGATGCAGTTTTCATAGAATCTCTTAGCGCTTTAACGCTGGCGACTGCCGATATGCAACGCGCAGTAAGGTTTTATGAGAACCTTGGATTCGAGCTGGCCAGAGGTAGCGCCTCCCAAAAATTTGTGACGTTTCGTGCAGGTTCCCAGTATTTAAATATTACATTGGAAGTTCCGGAGAGGGAGCCGTGTTGGTGGGGGCGCGCAATTTTTTATGTAAGTGACGTGGATGCTATGTACCGCCGTGTATTAGCCTTCGATCTTGAGCCCGATTTTGAGCCGCGTGACGCTCCTTGGGGGGAACGATACTTTCATTTGTCTGATCCCGACGGTCACGAACTTAGCTTTGCACGCCGAAACTTGTGAGTGAGTTGGAAAACTTGAAGTGTGGAACGGCCTCGGTTGATTTGGTAAATTAGTGAACGAGACATGTCTTGCATAGCCACTTCTCGTCCAAAGGACACTGTTAAATATCGGGTTCGCGCCGTTGTTGGCCCGTCGTATAGACGGTGAGAACTGTTAGCAGGCTCACGGCTCCGACTGTCCAGAAAACAGTGCTTGGATCATGATGATCCAGGATGTATCCAAATAGTGGCGGTGCGATGACGCCAGCTACATTGAACCCAGTGGACACGAAGCCGAACACTTTTCCTATTTCAGTTGGAGGCGCAAGTGAACGGATCAACATGTCGCGAGATGGAGATACGATGCCTGAAAAGAATCCGGAAATAAGAAATAAAAATGCAATAATCTCAATCTGCATTGGAAATCCAGCGATCGCAAAGAACAATAGGGCGATGGTGATAAAGCACAACGCGGCAAACAAATGATGGTGGCGAATCCGGTCAGCAATCCAGCCGCCACACAAAACTCCGATTGGCGATGCAAACAAATACGCAGATAGGATTTTTGCGGCATCAGTTACACTTATTTCGTGAATAATAGTCAGTGTCGAGACGCCGAATGCGCTGATGCCGTGCCCGGCAACTGCTATGCAGAGAAAAAAAAGCGCGCCGAGTAAAATAGGTGGGCTAAATAGAAGTCTGAGTCCAGACTGCGCGTTCTTTGTCTCGTTAGTTTTTATCTGCGGCAGAGTATCCTGAAGTACGCCTGCATTTGCCGCAATCAGGACACTTAATAAACCGCCCGCAATGCCGCACAGAATTATCCCGGTGGTCCAGTCGGTAAACGAGATAAACATAACCACGGTTATCGGTGCAACAGCGTTTCCCAACATACCCGCCGCCGTGTGCATTGAGAAAGCTTGGCCCATCCGTGCGTTGGGAACGGATGCGTTCAAGATGGCGTAATTCGCGGGATGATAAACAGCATTGGCAAGGCCTGCAACAACCATCATCGCAAGCAACATCCAATAACTTGGGAACAAACCGATGCAGATAAAGGCAGCAGATTCTAGTAAGAGTCCGCACAACAATATTTTACGTCCTCCTAACCTATCCACTAGGAAACCGATAGGGGCCTGTGTTAGCCCGGTGACAACACTAAACACTGCAATCGAGAGTCCCAATTCCGTAAAGCCAACGTCAAACTTATCTTTCAGAAGTGGAAACAGTGGTGGGATT
>CAZSYW010000263.1:0-1633 GCA_964611315.1 uncultured Rhodospirillaceae bacterium | reverse complement strand
CGATATTTGGATGTTTTAAAAAAAATTGTCAAATGGGATTAGGAGCATGTAAAAGTGGCTCAGAAAGTGACCCGCACTGACTAAGCCGACAGCCTTTAAGTTTTGACGTTGAGTAACGGCGTTTGTCATTGCAAGTTAACTGGTTCGACCAGGGGTCAGTCCTGCGTAAAGGATACTAAGAAACAAGGGGTAGATTATTTTTGTGGGTGAGTGTCGGCCTCGATAAAAAGTTTTCCATGGTCCGGGGCTATTTCGCAACCAGCTACGGGTACGGCAGGAGATCGGCACATAAACGAAGTGGCCCTTCAGATGCCGCCAATAATTGTCTTTGTTCTTTCAGTTTTTCGGTGGGTTAACTAACTCAGTCCGTGAAGCCGTCGGGCAGGGAAACGCGAACTGTGTCGTCTATCAGTATTACTTCGCAGGCGCAATCGGTCAGTTCGTAGTGTCGGGACATCCTTTCACAACCTTGGGTTGCGATTCGGATTGCTGCTTCTTCGTTTGCGACTGAAAAGGAAAAGCCGATTGCTTCGAAAAGTCCATCGTTTAAAAAGTCTGGATCAATGCCCTCCCAACGCACGCATGCCACACCGGCTTTGGTCGTGTCTAAGGTGGAGTAGCTGTAATTCCAGTGCTTCATGGTGCGGAGGAATACCTCGCCCATTTTCTCGCTCACTGTCTCCGCGTTTGCGTTCACTATTTGCATCAAGAGGCCGACCAATATGATACAAAAAAGTTTCACAAGATAGGTCATGGGTATCAACACTCACTTTATCTGAGTTTATTGTGTTAATACTGGCATCATTCATGCTTCATGGACAAGTTAGCGATGATATTTCTGGCGACAACATATAGCGGCTGAAATCAGTGCCGCAGGTTTAAAACAGATTTTAAGGCTACGTAATGTTCTGGTTATGTATACGTATTTTGATAAGGAAAATTAATTCAGGAAGGTCTAGGTCGTATGAGTGATAATGCAGAGTTCCAAGGTATCTATACAGCGTTAATAACGCCGATGACCCCAAGCCATGAGTTGAACGAGGAAGCGTTCCGTGAAGTGGTGGAATTCAATATCCAATCGGGCATTAACGGTTTTTGGGTGGCGGGTGGCAGTGGTGAGAGTGTGCTGCTTGGCGATGACGAAAACAGTCGGATGGCAGAAATAGTAACCGAGCAAACTGATGGTAGAGCGAAAATCATTATGCATGTTGGTGCTCCCACAACAAAACGTGCAGCGAAGATGGCGGAGAATGCGGCTAAAGCCGGCGTTGATGCAATTTGTTGTGTCCCACCATTTTTCTATGGGCAAAGCGATAAAGCGATTTCACAGCATTACCGTGCGGTGGCGGGTGCGGCGTCACTACCTTTTTTTGCGTACAATCTTCCAAGTTCCACAGGGTGCGAGATTACGCCTGAGATGATGGCACTCTTCCAGGAAACGGTGCCAGAAATAAAGGGGCTGAAACACTCGGCGTATAACTTTACCTACGTCCGAGAGTTTGTGAACATGGGTTTGAGTTGTTTTATCGGATTTAGTGCATTGACGTTGCCCGCACTTAGCTTAGGAGCTGTGGGAACCGTGGACGGGGCGCCAGGGATCGCCCCTGAATATTGGGTTGAATTGTGGGACGCG
>CAZSYW010000262.1:0-3457 GCA_964611315.1 uncultured Rhodospirillaceae bacterium | reverse complement strand
GCCGCAAATCAGAACACATGACGTCGAGGTGCTCGCGAACTAGATCGCGGTCTCAAGATCCGGCGATGATTCGGCAACCAATCCCAGTTCTCGAGCACGATTAGCCAAAATAGCCGCTGGAATACTGTTACTCTCACCTGCAATCGTGATTCCCCAAAAGCGTTCTACAAATGGGATCAGTGGCGCAAGAAATTCCTCAAGAGACTTGGTCTTGAGCATTCCTACGACTAGGCGCAAAGAATTAAAACCAAAACACTCCCGAGCTACATCCGCTAGCGCCGCTCCAGCGGCGGCGTTGTGACCGCCGTCAACCCATACTTGCACCTCAGGCGGAACAATGCTCGTTAACGGCCCTGGCCCAAGTCGCTGGAGTCGGCCCGGCCATTCCGCTCTTATGAGGCCTTGGCGCACATCAGAACTGGAGACAGGAAACTCCGGCATCTGATCAAGACTTGCAACGGCAAGCCCCGCATTTTTGCGTTGATGATTACCGAAAAGACTTGGGACGGGAAGTAACCGGCGAGCCGCACGAGACTCGAATATCGTACCAAATTTTCGGTGACTTAATCTCCATTCGTAGTTTTGACGCCAGAGCGGGACAGCTCGCGCTCGCGCCGCGCGTGCAATAACCCCGAGAACCGGTCTCGTTTGTGCACTAACTACGGCGGGACACCCTAATTTAAGAATGCCAGACTTTTCACTGGCAATCTCGACCAATCGACGCCCCAGATAGTATTGATGATCAAATGAAACTGGTGTCAACACGGTCAGGTATGGCTGGCGCATAAGGTTGGTCGCATCAAGCCTTCCTCCTAACCCAGTCTCGACAAGTACAAGGCTAGCAGAAGTGCGGGCAAAACTAAGGAACGCTGCTGCCGTCGTCATCTCAAAAAAAGTGATTTCATTGCCCTGATTGGCTTTGACACATATTTCTAGCGACGCCTCTAACTCCGCATCCTTGATCAATCGACCGGAGATCCGAATGCGCTCATTGAAATGCACGAGGTGCGGCGATGTGTACACGTGAACTGGGTAGCCAGCCTCCTCCAGCATTGAACGCAGGAAGGCTATTACGGAACCTTTCCCATTAGTGCCTGCGACATGCACTGCTGGTGGCAAATGGCGTTCCGGGTGGCCGATTCGTGCCAATAGACGTCTCATTCGCCCCAGACTTAAGTCAATCGAACGCGGATGAAGCCTTTGAAGGCGTTTAAGAAAAGTTTCGAGAACCAAAAGCGTCAGCGCTCGAGAGGTTCATACTCTCCGGATCGATCACTGCTCCCAGACAGCGCCTCGGGGATATCTATGTTGCCCCCATCCAAATTTGCAATCTCAGCCGTTGGCTGCCTATCAAGCAACAAGCCTAATAGGATAGTGAGACGATCCCGTATGTCGTTGCGACTAACCACCATGTCAATCATCCCATGTTCGGCCAAGTATTCCGATTTTTGGAACCCATCTGGCAAGTTTTCTCGGATCGTATCTTCGATCACACGGGGGCCAGCAAACCCAATGAGCGCATCGGGCTCGGCCAAAGTTATGTCACCAAGCATAGCGAAGGAAGCTGTCACACCCCCAGTTGTTGGATGGGTAAGTATAACGATATAGGGGAGTCCGGCCTCGCGGACCTCATCAAGGGCGACAATGGTCCGCGGCATTTGCATAAGGCTCAAAATTCCTTCCTGCATGCGAGCACCGCCCGAAGCGGTAAAAACAATAAGTGGCGCTTTCTGTAGGATCGCCAAACGTGCGGCCGAAAGAAAGCCATCACCCACTGCGACGCCCATGGACCCAGCCATGAAATTGAAATCGAGCGCGCACACTACCGCCCGATACCCACCAATCGCGCCATGCACGACTATGACCGCATCATTTTGATTCGTATTGGCTTGCGCTTCTTTCAAACGATCAGAATACCGTCGCCGGTCACGAAACCTAAGGGGATCTGTAGCTGCAACAGGTAATTCTATTACCTGATAATCACCTCCATCAAATAAGACGGCAAATCTTTTTTCCGGCTCAATTGCCATGTGATAGTTACAGTGAGGGCATACCTTCTGCCGTTCCGCCAGATCCCTATGGAATATCATTTGCTCACAGGATCCACATTTAACCCAAAGCGCATCGCCGATCTGAGCCCGGGTTACAAGTGCCCGTATTTTAGGACGAACAAAATTTGTTAACCAACTCATTGTTGAACTCCATTTCGGGCCTGGCGAACACCATTCGCTAGATCCCGGGTTAATGAAAGCACAGCCTCAATCGGATCGCTCCCACCTGCTATTCCTTTCGTAATCTGATCAACCAATGCAGAGCCAACCACCGCAGCATCTGCATCCTTTGCAATTTCCCCAGCCTGTTCGGGCGTCCTAATACCAAAACCCACTGCAATTGGAAGTTTGGTGTGAGATCGCAGCCGTTTCACCGCAGATGCCACGGAGCGAGCGCCTGCAGCGCCTACGCCGGTAATCCCAGTAATTGAAACATAGTAGAGAAAGCCGCTAGCGTTACTAAGCACCGTAGGAAGACGGGCGTCACTGGTTGTCGGCGTCGCCAAACGAATAAAGTGTAGGCCAGCTTCTCGTGCCGGCAAACACAGTTCACCGTCCTCCTCTGGGGGCAGGTCAACAACAATTAATCCATCAACACCAGAATCCAAAGCGTCGGCTAGGAACGACTTAACTCCATATGAGTGAATTGGATTGTAGTAACCCATCAAAACTATCGGTGTATTCTCATTATCTCTACGGAACTCCCGTACCATGTCCAACGTATTGCGCATGGTTTGACCAGCAGCAAGGGCCCGCAATCCGGCGGCCTGTATCGACGGGCCGTCTGCCATCGGATCCGTAAACGGCATACCGAGCTCAATTACGTCGGCACCAGCACCAGGAAGACCTTTGAGAATTTCAAGGCTACAATGCCTATCGGGGTCCCCAGCAGTAACAAAACAAATAAGGCCGGCGCGCCCCTGGTCAAATAATTCTTGAAAACGTTTTTCTAACCGACCAGTCCTTGTTGTTACCTCAGTCACAAACTCACTCCAAGCACATCAGCAACAGTAAATATGTCTTTGTCCCCACGTCCACACATATTCATCACTATGATATGATCAGATGGAAGGGTTGGCGCCATTTTTATTACATGAGCCAGCGCATGAGCAGGCTCCAGAGCAGGCAAAATTCCCTCAAGCTCTGCGCAAAGCTGAAAAGCCTCAAGGGCCTCCCTATCGGTTACCGAGACATAAAGTACACGGCCAGCTTCGTGCAACCAGGCATGTTCCGGGCCAATGCCAGGGTAGTCGAGCCCAGCCGAAATCGAGTGAGCTTCGATGATCTGGCCGTCATCGTCTTGCAATAAATACGTTCGATTCCCGTGCAGCCCACCTGGTCGACCAGCATTCAGTGACGCCGCGGGTTGTCCCGTATCAATACCCTTCCCACCGGCCTCGCCACCC
>CAZSYW010000261.1:0-3460 GCA_964611315.1 uncultured Rhodospirillaceae bacterium | reverse complement strand
ATTGAGCCAAGCTTAAGCAGCCCCCAACCGGGTCACACCATCATGGTAGAGCCGGCATCCGCGCGCACCGGAGTACGCGAAGCGAGCGAACGTCAAGGTAGACTACTGTTGGATAAGAACGTAACAGAACTGCCGCCGCTTAACTTGCTCGCCGGGCCTGGTCGCCCCAAGATTGCGACTGGACTTGACGATGACGCTCTATCACAAAACGCTAGGGTGCTGGAATCGGTTCTGGACGAATTCAACGTTCGGGGGGAGATAGTTCGGGTCCGCCAGGGACCGGTGGTCACACGTTACGAATTGGAGCCAGCACCCGGCACTCGATCAGCCCGAGTAATAGCACTAGCGGACGATATTGCCCGATCTATGAGTGCAATATCAGCGCGGGTTGCCGTTGTACCAGGACAAAATGCAATTGGCGTAGAACTCCCCAACGCACAGCGAGAAACCGTCTATTTGCGGGAACTCATTGGCTCCACCGATTACGAAAATATGAGCTATCAATTACCTTTAGCCCTTGGCAAAGACATTAGCGGCGTACCTGTTGTAGTTGACCTTGCGCGAATGCCCCACCTTCTCGTCGCTGGCACGACCGGGTCCGGAAAATCTGTCGCGATTAATAGTATGATTCTGTCTCTGCTTTACCGCCTACGACCCGAGTCCTGTAGGCTAATCATGATAGATCCTAAAATGCTTGAATTGTCTGTTTACGATGGGATCCCACATTTGCTCCACCCCGTTGTGACAGACCCCAAAAAAGCGGTAGTTGCACTTAAGTGGGCCGTGAAGGAGATGAATCAACGTTACCGCCTGATGTCAAACTTGAACGTCCGCAACATCGCCGGCTACAACAAACGCGTCCAGGACGCACTGACAAAAAAAGAGAGGCTAACACGAACGGTACAAACTGGTTTCGACGCAGAGACCGGTAAACCGATTTACGAAGAACAACCCCTAGAGATGATACCGCTGCCCCTATTGATAATAGTAGTCGATGAAATGGCTGACCTGATGTTAGTTGCTGGCAAAGACATCGAAGTAGCAATTCAGTCACTTGCCCAACGTGCACGTGCCGCTGGTATCCATTTAATTATCGCCACCCAGCGGCCATCGGTCGATGTCATTACAGGCACTATCAAAGCCAACCTACCAACACGCATCAGCTTTCAGGTCACTTCAAAGATTGACAGCCGCACAATACTCGGGGAGCAGGGTGCTGAGCAGTTGTTGGGCATGGGCGACATGCTGTATATGGCCGGTGGTGGCCAAATTAGTCGTGTCCATGGGCCATTTGTCAGCGAGAACGAAGTCGAGAAAATCGTCAAATTTCTTCACACCCAAGGCACTCCTGACTATCTGGACGAGGTGACTGAAGAGGAAGACAATGAAACAGAGTCCGGGCTCCAAGGTGCCGGGAGCGGAGATGAACTATATGACCGGGCTATCCACCTTGTCTTGACAGAACGCAAAGCCTCTACCAGTTTCGTGCAGCGTCATCTGCAAATCGGTTACAACCGAGCGGCACGACTTATTGACAAAATGGAGGCCGAGGGAGTGGTGAGCGCTGCCAATCATGTTGGAAAACGGGATATTTTGGTTGGAGACGCGAACGCCGACTACTGAGAACGGCCGCAACCGACATAACGTAAAAACCAACGTTACCAAATCGCCGTAAGGGCCAAACAGGAATGCTAAAAACACCAGTATTCGTTAATTCTATATGCCTTTTTCTGAGCCTCCTTTTTTGGTCTATCACATTCTCGTGCCCTACATTTGCGGATGATGGTTGGCCTGCCGCCGATCGAGCCGACATCGAAAAAGCCGAGGCCTTTTTAAACGGAATTGACACATACCGTGCTCGCTTCGCTCAGTTGACAGGTGACGGTGACTATTCCGAAGGCTGGCTTTGGTTAGAACGACCGCATTATTTACGAGTTGAATATGCCCCGCCTAACAACCTCTTATTAGTTGCAGATGGGAATTTGTTAATCTTTTTTGACCGAGACATCGACCAAGTGAGTCAGTTTCAGTATGACACCGGACCGTTTCGGTTTTTGCTGTCCAAAGAAATTAATTTTAGTAAAGACATGATCGTCAACGCTATAGAGAGGCGCGCCGGTTTTTTACGGATCAAGCTGGTCGACGAAGCGAACCCAGGGCAAGGCTTCGTTACATTGATATTTGAGGAAGCACCCATGCGTTTGGTGCAATGGGAAGTGACAGATGCCGATAACAAAACTACGCAGGTGACGCTCTACGAGCACAGCTTTGGGCTTCCTCTGGAACGCAAATTATTCCGGTTCACAGGACATGATCGTTTGCGATACGACTACCGATACGGCACGTACCAATGAAGTTACCCTCCGGACAACGTCCCGCTTGGCCTGAACGGCTTGCAACAAAAATTAGGGTGGGGCTTGGATGAAACTTCGGGTAGCAACCTGGAACGTCAACTCCGTGCGGCGGCGTCTAGCCGGTCTTGCCCGGCTAGCGAAAGAATTTAAACCCGACGTAATGTGCCTTCAGGAAACCAAAGTCGAAGACGTCCACTTCCCCGCCGCAGCTATGACCAAACTGGGATACCCGCATCAGGTCATCTACGGCCAAAAAAGCTATCACGGTGTCGCCATTTGTTCACGTATCCCCATTTCTGCGGGCAGACGACGCGATTGGGGTGGGAAAACCGAGGCACGCCATGTCTACTGCCAACTAGAGCCAAATATCGAACTACATAATTTTTATGTGCCAGCTGGTGGAGACCAACCCGACCAAAAGACTAACCAAAAATTTGCCCATAAATTGGTGTTTCTCGAAGAGATGGCAAGTTGGTTCGCCAAAAGGCGCGATCATCGTGGAATTCTCGTCGGCGACCTTAATGTCGCGCCCTTAGAAAACGATGTGTGGTCACACAAATCGCTCGTTGGTGTGGTCAGCCACACTCCCGTCGAAGTCGCAGCGCTCGAAAAAGTAATGAACAAAGGAGGCTGGGCAGATGCCGTGCGTCAGTTTACCCCGGAAACAAAAAAGCTTTTTACGTGGTGGAGTTATCGGGCCCGAGATTGGTCATCCTCTGACCGTGGACGGAGGCTCGACCATATCTGGGTTATGCCTAGTCTCGTACCAGCCCTTCAAACAGCTTGGGTCCTACGAGACGCGCGCGGGTGGCCTAGCCCATCGGACCACGCCCCGGTCCTGCTTGATCTCAACGTTTGATTACATGGTCCACACAGGTCCACATTCGTGGGCGTTTGGGCAGAAATATTAATTTATAGGCCCAACACTCGCCTGTGAAATACGTCTTTGTCAGGAAACTTGGAACTTTGGGTTGATGTAACACCTGATAGCTCAAAAATTTAGGCGATAACCCCCTAATTCTGTAACTAAAATTTTAGCGTTTGACGGCATCTCCTCAAGTTTTTGGCGCAGTCGGTAAATATGGGTTTCAAGAGTATGAGTTGTC
>CAZSYW010000260.1:0-3462 GCA_964611315.1 uncultured Rhodospirillaceae bacterium | reverse complement strand
AGATCAAGCGCGGTAAACAGATCTGGAGCAACAAATCGACTTGTAACCGGTGTCATGGCTGGGCCGGAGACGGAAGGGGGCATCCTCGCTCGCCCGGTAATGCACCGAGTCTACGTATAAGCGAACTAGATCGTGATGAAATGCGGGTGATAATCGCGTGCGGCATTCCCGGTACAGCAATGCCGTACCATGACCGAAATGCATATAAAGATGATCGTTGCTATGGATTAACCAAGGATGACCTTGAAGAGGAAATGATGCCGAGGTTGGGGCAGAAACCAATTCGTGACAATGAAATTGAATTTGTGCTCGATTACATGGAAGCAAGAATAATAGGTAAAGGGAAAGTAACCTGGGAGGAATGTGAGCAGTACTTCAACGTAGGTGCGAGCCGTTGCACCAAGCTGCCAAAAATAGCAGATTTAAAAGAATAGTAGCTTTAGCACGCTGAAATTACGTTTCGTGGTTTGGTGGGTTTTCCAGACCATATGGCAGTCTGTAGTTTTGGTGAGTGAATTTCTGATAGTAAAAAAAATGGCGGGCACAAGGCCCGCCAAAATTTCAGTGAGATTCGTTTTTCTTTTTTACAGTCCGAATACGAATAACATTCCAGAATTTTGAAGGTTATCCAATTCAGGAGCAGCTAATGGAACCAAATTGGCGCCACCGCTTCCCATCAGTATTGCAACAAACTGCTTACCATCAACCGAGTACGTCATCGGCGGAGCCTTGAACGTACCACCAAGGTTAATGCTCCAGAGTTCTGTCAAGCTCTGAGCATCGTACGCAGCAAAAGTCCCATCCATGAGACCTGCAAACACGAGGTTGCCGCCTGTAGCTAGAACACCACCATAATGCGGGAATGGGTGCATCGCTTTGGTAGCAATTTCGGTCGTTGTGACGTCGACACCCGTGATACTTCCCAAAACGCGTCTCGGAGTATCCCAGTCACCACCGAGGAAAATCTCGCCCTGGACTACGCTACCTGGGTCCTCGATTTGTTTTCCACTTGGGACAACAGAAAAACATCCTTCAAAGGATGCACCGTATGCGATACCTAGGTCAGGGTTGTATGCCGGTGGCCAGAAGTTGACGCCGCCCTGTAGATGTGGGCATGCTTCGATTGCTGGCTGGCCGCGCCGTGGTGCGGTTCCCGGAATATATTCTTGCAATAGTTTGCTCGAATCATAGCCAAGTGGCATTCCTGTTTTTGGATCAAGGCCTTCGGTCCAGGTCACTTCGTTTAGGTACTCACTACCGCCAATAAAGGCACCTGTGTTTCGGTCCAGATTATAATAGAACCCATTGCGTCCGAAATGGCCGACCACTTTTCGGGTCTCGCCGTTGATTTCGACGTCGTAGAGCATGTGTGACCCTACTTCATCGTAATCCAGGTAGTCGTTGGGAGTGTACTGGAAGTACCAGTTGATCGCGCCCGTATCGACATCCATCGCGACTACGGAATCCGAGTAGAGGTTATCACCGGGACGGAATTCCGGATCAAACATTGGCACCGGGTTCCCTGTTCCCCACATTGTTAGGTTACTCTCAGAGTCATAGGAGCCAGTCACCCACAGGGAAGCACCACCCGTCTTGTAGGCACCGTGGTCATCTGCCCAGGTTTCATGCCCAGGCTCACCTGGATCCGGGATCATTTGGGTACGCCAGTTCTCGTCCCCATTGTCCTTATTTATAGATGCGAGCCAACCCCGAGTACCGTTGTCGCCCCAGGATTGTCCGACTAAAATAGATCCCTTAACAGCTAAAGGTCCGCCACCGGAAAAAGATTCTCCTGTGTCGGTAGCAACTTGTTTTTCCCAAACGACTTCGCCCGAGTCCGCATCGGTAGCTATGACCCGGCCATCGAGCGTCGCTGTGTACACGTTGTTTCCATAGAGGGCGACGCCGCGATTGTTTGGCAGATCAGCCTCTGAAGGATCAACGCCCGGGTCCATAATCCACTGGATGCCTCCACGGCGACCAGAGCGAACATCAATCTTGAAAGTTTCACCCCAACCATTGGCAACATACATATCCCCGTCGTTCACAAGCGGCGTACCCTGCAGAGTACCACCGATGATCCAGGATTTTTGTTGGCCACCGAGCGCAACCGAAAATGCAAGCTTCAGGTTGCCAGCATTACTGGTATTAATCTGACTTAACTTTGAGAATCGGGTTGCCTCGTAGTTTCCATGTATATGCAGCCAATTCTGGCTCTCATTTGCCGCATTCAGCAAACGTTGATCCGTTACCTCAGCGGCGAGGACTGTTGACGACAGAAGTGCCGCCATCAGTCCGCCAGTCGCTAAACCAACAGCTGACGTTGCGAATTTGCTTCGCTTAGTTTCCGTTTTCATTTATTTGTCCCTCCCTCGGACATTGACTTGTACGAAAGAACGATATTCCGCTCCTTTAGAGAGGCGGGTTGTACAACCATTCTATGGGCGTAAGCGTATCGGGACTCCATCGGGAGGGTCAAGGGTGCTAATAAATTAACATGCGACATTTAGTGATCGGTTGTCGGTAGGGTACAGGATATAGTATTTGTTGGTTGATCACTCATACACGCCGCGGCACGCCGCACCATTTGCCTGGGCTCGCTGAAAAAATGCTTGCTGACCGAGTTCTAAATTAGCCCCCGCCCAAGCCTTGAGTGGGGCACTTTGAAGCGCTCGACCATATGAAAAAGATAGCTTCCAGGGGAGCCTTTCGGTCTCTTTATTCATAGCGTTGAGATGGCGTGTTGCATCCTCGTCCGATTGTCCGCCAGATAAAAAAACGATACCAGGAACGGCCGCAGGAACCGCTCTTTTCAGGCAAGCTATTGTTCGCGCCGCTACCTCTTCCACACTGGCTTGCTGTTGGCATGTGCTTCCAGGAATAATCATATTCGGCTTTAGAAGAGTGCCTTCGAGCACTACACGTTGTTCGTACAATTCCTGGTAAACGGCGCGTAAAGTTTTTTCGGTCACTGAGTCGCAAGTATTAATATCGTGGTTACCATCCATCAAAACCTCTGGTTCGACGATTGGAACGAGACCGGTCTCCTGACAGATTGCTGCGTAACGCGCCAACGCGTGAGCATTAGTCGCGATACAGGTTTGACTCGGAATCCCGTCTCCAATTCGAATCACGGCTCTCCATTTGGCAAACCTGGCTCCAAGATTGGAATACTCAATACAACGGTCTCGTAGCCCGTCGAGACCTTCGGTAACTGTTTCGTTGGGCCTATTGGCAAGCGGTTTTGCACCTTTATCAACTTTAATACCTGGGATCATCCCCCCGTCCTGGATAACCTTAACCATAGATTGGCCATTCACTGCCTGTTGGCGGATAGTTTCATCGAACAAAATTATGCCACTGACGAAATCAGCCACGCCGGAGGTTGTGAACAACATGCTCCGGTACACCTGCCTGTTCGCTTCGTTCGATTCGACACCAATACCATCAAATCGTTTCTTG
>CAZSYW010000259.1:0-3468 GCA_964611315.1 uncultured Rhodospirillaceae bacterium | reverse complement strand
TAACGAAACCCCCTTCCTTTCTGTCAGGAATCTCTGGGTTCGCTTCGGCGACAACAATGCCGTTCGAGGTGTTTCTTTTGATCTAGACCATAAAGAAACTGTCGCGCTGGTAGGCGAATCCGGGTCCGGAAAATCAGCCACTGCTTTGTCAGTTCTGCAACTCCTCCCCTATCCGATGGCAAGCCATCCCGAGGGCACCATTCTGGTTGAAGGCCGTGACGTCATGGGTTTTTCGAAAAATGACCTGGAGGGTCTGCGCGGCGGGAAAATCAGCATGATATTCCAGGAACCAATGACCTCCTTAAACCCTTTGCACACCGTCGCAAAACAAATCAGTGAAACGCTCATCGTGCATAAAAACATGTCACGCACCAGTGCACGCGAACGAACTTTAGAGCTTTTGCGTCTTGTGCAACTGCCTGACCCGGAGCAAAGATTGTCATCTTATCCACATGAATTATCCGGCGGACAACGCCAACGTGTGATGATCGCCATGGCACTTGCAAACGAACCTAAACTTCTCATTGCAGATGAGCCGACAACAGCGCTGGACGTCACCATTCAGGCCAACATCCTTGCGCTGTTAAAAAAACTTCAAGCCGAGTTGGGGATGGCCTTACTGATCATCACACACAATCTGGGCATCGTCCGGTCAATGGCTGACCGAGTGTATGTGATGACCGAAGGCGAAATCGTCGAATCGGGTAGCTGCAAGCAAGTATTCGAGTCCCCAAAACACGCATACACAAAGAAACTCCTCGCTGCAGAACCTAAGGGTCTGCCGGCTGAGGATCCGTCAGACGGGACAGCCGTGATGTCTGTCAGAGACTTCGGAATAAATTACGCAACCAGCAAGGGTTGGTTTGGAAAGTCGGCATACTTTGAGGCAGTAAAACCTCTGTCTCTCGATATACAAAGAGGCCGAACCATTGGTGTGGTGGGCGAGTCAGGTTCCGGCAAAACATCCCTAGGCCTGGGCCTTTTGCGCTTAATTTCATCGTACGGAGAACAATATTTTCTCGATCAGGCGCTGGACGGCTTTTCGCAAAAACAGATCAGGCCCTTCAGGCGGCATATGCAGATGGTTTTTCAGGACCCATTTGCAAGCCTGTCACCCCGCATGACCGTTCTACAGATCATCGAGGAAGGACTTTTAGTCCACGAAGTCGAGCTGTCGGCCGAGCAACGTGAAGCCAGAGTGATTGAAGTCCTCCAGGACGTCGGACTTGATCCGGATTTTCGGGCACGGTATCCCCACGAGTTTTCTGGTGGCCAGCGCCAGAGGATTGCCATTGCACGTGCCCTTGCGCTTAAGCCACAACTACTTGTGCTCGACGAACCAACCTCGGCGCTCGATATGTCAGTACAAGCACAGATCGTTGATCTCTTACGTGATATTCAGGACCGGTTTAACTTAGCTTACCTGTTCATCAGTCATGATTTAAAGGTGATTAAAGCACTGTCCCACTATCTTATTGTGATGAAGGCAGGCGAAGTTGTGGAGGAAGGCCCTGCTAAAGAAATTTTCGATCACCCCAAAAACGAATACACACGGACACTCCTAAACGCCGCGTTTGTTCGATAGTTCGCCTTGAGCGCATAGACTTTAATTTAACAGAACATTGACGCTAAATTGCCATGCCCCATAGAGCTATTCGCGACTAACCCGCCGCATTTTGTGCAAGGCACCGTCTTTGCCGATGATGAATTCGGGGATCTCAACTTCATAATTACCTAGACTTCGCCCTTCTGTCGAGGTTGCCGTGCCACTCATCATCCCCAGAGTTCCATAGGTGCGCATACCAAGACGCCTGCGCAGCTTATCACTCGCACCATCGAGGGTTTCCTGCAAACAAGTGACCCCCCAGTTTTCCTGCTGGCGCATCCATGGCAGACAGAGGAAGTTTGCAATATGTCGACGTGTATGGCCCTCTTCATTAGCCCCGTAGCCGTGCCATATTCTCCCTTCAAAGACAAATAGCGTCCCGGCAGGTGCGGTGATCTGGGTTGCCAGCTGCCGCGGCGGCGGTTCAATTTGATACTCAGGCGGCCAGCGATGGCTTCCAGGCACAACCCAAGTACTGCCCCGCTCGGGTTTGAAATCATCCAGTAGCCAAAACGCATTACAGGCTGCAGGGAAGTCCGCCGTAGCCGGCACCTGACCCTGATCGCGATGGAGTATTTGCGGCTCATGCGTAGGCCCATGAAAAATGCCCCCGGTGATACTGGAGATTAGGAAATCCTTACCGAGTAGAAAACCACACAATTCATCGACCTCTCTGCGTTCTACGAGATCCAGAAACACACTGCCTTTATTTACCATGTTGGAGATTTGCTGCTGAACTCTGGTGGCACCGGGAGGTGCTTTATCTCCCAGCGCGCGTTCAGCCGCGGCTTGCCCACCCAGGGCCTCTTGTAGCACCTCAACTTCGTCTGACGAAAGTGCTTCGGCGTAGAGACAAAGCCCATATTTGGACAAATCCGCTTTCGCCTGATCTAGATCACGGGTGGGTTCGGGGAGCGGCAACACCTCCGGCGGGTCAAGCCTTGGTGAAGCTTCATATCGTGTCTGGCGATGAGCCGCCGGTTTCAGATCCAGGGGTAAACCTTCAACAGCCATTTTTGTTCCTCATTAGTTAGTACAGCTTAAGCAGCCGTTAAAGAAAGCACCGCCGGCATGTTTGATCCCACCATAGTCCACTGAGCGTGCCCACTTACGTGCCACACTTCACCGGTATCGGTTCCCACGTAGACATCTCCTGGTGCTTGCGGATCTGACATTAAGCCATGGAAGTTAGCCGCAGATGGCGAATGATCTGCATCTCCCAAAGACCGCCAGGACTCTCCTTGATTTTCAGACCGAAAAAGCATCGCTTGTGCCCCATCGGCTTGTTTGTAATTCGAAAAGGCGGTCGGTGCACTCGCGACCGTCAGGCCACCTTCGTCGATACACATTGGCCGTGAATAACGAGGGGTGATCCCTGCCCACTTATAGGCCCACGTGTGTCCAAAATCGTCAGATCGCAATACACCTGCATTGCCTTCTACCATTTCTGCAACACCATCCAGCCGCCCATACCCCGTCGAGGCAAACACCACATTCGGCTCGCTTGGATGCTGGAACATCATATGTAAATCGGGATTTTCTCCTGGCAGGACCATTTCCCATGAGCCTCCACCATCTGTAGAACGCATAATTCCGCCGACCTCGATGCCAACCAGAATGTTCTGTGAATTGTTGCGGTCTACCACAAGGGCCCGCGCCCTTCCGGGCAAGACCGGGTCCACAGGTATGCACCAGGAATCGCGCTCGGGCGCCTCATTGAAAGCGGCCACATCAGACCACGTCACACCACCATTATCGGAGTAATACAACCCGGCAGGTTGGGTGCCGACCCACAACCGGCCTTCATCACTACGGATCTGCCATATCTCCAGATCATCAAAAGCCGTGAGCTGCCAGGTCTC
>CAZSYW010000258.1:0-3472 GCA_964611315.1 uncultured Rhodospirillaceae bacterium | reverse complement strand
GGCCACTGTTGTGGCCATTTTTACTGCTTTTACTTGCCCCAAATGTTCTTTACGCGTTCCGCCATACGCTTCTGGCGGACGCCAATTGCGTACTTATCGATCATCTGGGTTGTCCTGTGGCCGGTGATACTTTTGACCTCTTCAGGGGTGCAGCCAGCCTCTAAAAGCGCGCCCGTGGCATTCTTTCTGAGGCCGTGAAATGTCAAAGGCGGCTTTAATCCCAACAGACCTACCTTCTGCAGCTCCTTCCTGAAGTTCGTCCTGAACCCATCCAAAGTTAATGGACTGCCGGTTCTCATAGCTCTGACGATGGTCAGCCTTTCGACCTCGTTATCCTCGGTCTCGAGACCGTCAAGTAAGACCTGAACTATTGACTTAAGACCATCTTCTGGGAATATGTTTCCAGGATCCTAATCCTGCAATGCGGCATATGGAAGAGCAGGTTTTGCAGGCCAGCCTGTGGGTCCTGGAGGATTTTGATTGACCTAAATTCTGAATAACCAAACAAACAAGGGAGGAAACGATGAATCAATCTTTTAAAAAAAGCAGTGTCTTAGCTATTGTGTCTTTATTTATCGGCTCACTGGTGGCCACTAGTGTTGTACAAGCTGCAGGAAAAATTCGTCTTAGTTCCCGGTCCACGAACTGGGATATGGTGCTGATAGAAAGTGAAGCCGCCAAGAAATATGGCATCGAAATTGAACTCGTCCGGGTCAAAACAGGGGTTGAGGTTTCGGAAGCTTTGGTCGGCGGTAGCGTCGATGTAGGTAGCAACGGCGATACACCTGTGACCTCGCTGTTGACGCGAACCAATGATGTTATTGTAATCGGCACGGCGGTTTCGACCGACGGCGGATACGCCAAGGTCATCGTTAAGAAGGATTCGGCCATAAAAACATTGGCCGATCTCAAAGGTAAAAAAATTGCCACTAAAATCGGCTCCGGCTCATACCGGGCCCTTTCCGATTATTGCGCATGGAAGGGTACCTGTTCTCTTAAGGACTTTAAAATCCTGAACACGGCGCCTTCGGCCATTTTGGCAGCTTTGGAAGCGGGTTCCGTCGATGCCGGAATATGGTTCCCGCCGACGACGTCAATTGCGATTTTTAAGGGTTTTGGCCGCGTCATGATGGACTTTAAGGGAGCTAATATCGGACAGGCAATGTGGCTTGCAAATAAAAACTTTGCCGAAAAGAACTCCGACTTGGTGGTTCGTTTCCTCGCCGCAACGATCGAAGCCCAGAATATCCTGCTCAAGGATCATAAGCGGGCAGCCGAACTATTGGCCAAGGGTTTCAAAAAGAGAGGCCGAAATTTACCCGCCGATGTGTTAATGATCGATATCGATTCGTTCGACTACACACCTGGCGTTGGCGATCAAAATCTAAAGGTCTTGAATTCAGTCTTTGCCTCGATGAGTAAAGCAGGAAAATTGAAAGGTAAGAAACCGGACTTTAATGCCATGGTTAACCGGAGTTTTATGGCTAAGGCTATGAAGCTCTATCAGTCAAAAAATTAACCACGGCTTCCTGACATTCCTATTTGAGACACTATACGGCGGTTCCATGCACAATCATGGAAACGTCGTATAGTTTTACTAAGACATTTAACGGATCTTTTTCCGTGACGTGTTTATTTTAACATCTCTTCAGCTGGACGGTGGCCATAGTCAACGGCCTATGGAGGTGCTCGGGGGGGTATGTAAAAAATGGCAAATTTAATTGGAGAAACGAAGGTGTTGCAGGCGTCGGTTGCCCCGGAAGGAGCAGTGATCTCCTGGTTTAATATAAAGGGATACCTAATTCCCACCCTATCTCTTTTGTTATTCGGCATTGCCTGGGAACTATTCGCGCACTTAAGCGCCATAAGTCAGGTCCTCTTGCCGCCTCCATCGGCTTCCTTGGTCCGGTTGGTCGAAATGATGGGACCTGGTGACGGCATCGCCCCAAGCTATCTGATGCTTCGCCATATCGGCGCCACCTTGGTCGGCTTGCTGGTTGGCTTTTTCGCCGCAGCCCTATTCTCATCCGCGGTTGGCCTGCTGATGGGCCTCAACAAGACCATTTATGAATGGTTAAATCCTATCATTTCATTGTTCATGGTCATACCGACCGTGGCCATCGTCCCGGTCATCATTCTGTGGTCGGGCCTCGGCATGAAGACGGTGATCATCATTGTCGCCCTTGGCGCTTGCTTCCCCATCATTTTTACGGCGGCAGCCGGCGTACAAAGCATCCCTAAAAAAATGATTTGGGCCGCCCAAACCGCCGGTGCCAACAGGCAACAAATACTCTTCACCGTCGTTATTCCGGCAACTATGCCTTACCTGATCACCGGCCATAAGCTGGCATTGGGCCGGGCTTGGCGCGCCGTGCTGGCCGGCGAAATCTTCGCTTCCACGGCTTACGGTGTCGGTTTTATGATTTATGATGCTCGCACATTCTTAGACACCCAGGCAATGTTCGCCGGACTTATCATCGTTGGCATACTCGGCCTCGTCCTACAATCACTGTTTTTCCGCTATATTGAAAAGGCGACTATTGAGCGTTGGGGCGTCGTGTCCCAAAAAGATATTTAGTCGGGTTTGAATCCATGCAGACACATTCCAAGCAGCCGATAAAAATCTCCGTCAACAACGTAACCAAAACGTTTGGGCATGGAACGGGAAATGCGGTAACCGCCATCGACGGCTTCAATCTTGAAATACGTGATGGTGAACTAATTTCCTTGCTAGGGCCGTCGGGCTGTGGCAAGTCGACCTTTCTTTATTTGATTGGCGGCTTTGAGAAAATTACGGAGGGCGAAATACTCCTAGATGGGGTGCCTATCACCGGTCCCGGATCCAATCGAGGCGTCGTTTTTCAGGAGTATGTTCTGTTCCCGTGGCAGACCGTGGCTCGAAACATCGAGTACGGACTGCGCCTTAATAACACGCCGAAGGAACAGCGCGTGGCAAGGGTAAAGGAGTTGGTGCGCATGATCGGTCTTGAGGGGTTTGAGGATGTCTATCCCTTTACCTTGTCGGGTGGCATGCAGCAACGGGTCTCCATTGCTCGCGCCATGGCTTATGATCCGGATGTGATGCTGATGGATGAGCCCTTCGGTGCCCTGGATGCGCAGACGCGCAACAAGATGCTTGTAGATCTGATTGGTATCCATGGGAAGACCCATAAGACGATATTGTTCGTCACCCATAGTGTTGAAGAAGCAGTGATGATTTCCGATCGCGTCTGCCTGTTTTCTTCTCGTCCGTCGAAAGTAAAAGAAATTATCGAGATAGAAATTGAGCATCCGAGATCTGTTACAGATGACCGGTTTGTGACATACCAGAAACGATTAATTGACGGCCTTGCCGAGAAGGATATCGGCGGTCAGTCGGACGTATAGGCATCAAGCCTGTATTCGACTTTCGGCAAAGATATAAGAGAAATTAAATAGATGGACCCAAAAAATCTAGTCATCATCATGGACG
>CAZSYW010000257.1:0-3482 GCA_964611315.1 uncultured Rhodospirillaceae bacterium | reverse complement strand
TCCATAACGTCGTAATGCAACAAGTTGGCTATCGCAACGGCTCGGACACCACTCAACCTATACATTTGAACAAGATCATCAATTTTCCCCATACCGCCACTAGCGATCACAGGAACGGAAACAACTTCCGCAACTGCTTTGATTAGCTCCGTGTCGAATCCTCTTTTGGTACCCTCTTGATCAACGGAAGTGACGAGGATTTCACCAGCACCCAACTCCTCACCACGCCGTGCCCATTCAACAACATCTAGTTTTGTGTGCTCACGACCTTGGTCGCAATAGGCCTCCCAACCTTGAGTATGTCGCTTTGCTTGTATCGAAAGAACTATACATTGAGAACCCAGAGCCAGACAAATTTCAGAGATCAGCTTGGGTCGATGCACTGCAGCTGTGTTGACAGCGACTTTGTCCGCCCCGACCCTTAACAAGGTCTGCACGTCATCAACGGAACGCACACCTCCACCGGCGGTGATGGGGATAAATACGTTGGTGGCCGTCTTTTTTACTAATTCCTTGATCGTATTGCGTTGATACAAACTGGCAACGGCATCAATATAAATGATCTCATCAATTCCATCGGAATAATATTTTTCGGCGAACGCCTGTGGATCACCTAGTTTACGCAACCCTCGAAATGCACACCCTTAATTAAAAAAGGAGGTTTGACATCTAGTCGTGCAATTATTCTGAAATCTGCCATTAAATCCGTTTACGGGGCGTCGCGCCAAACCGAGTGACGCAACGACCATTCCTGATTTTCATATTTCCACAAATGGGGTGAGCGGAATCCATCGCACAAGGCGTCAAAATATTCTCTATCCATAATCGGCTGTTCAAACATTTTGGAAGCGACTGCAAATTCTTCTTCCGGAACACTTAAATATTTGAAAAGTTCTTCAGCAAATCTATCAGGAAATTCCCCATCAAAACGCTTTACGAGAGAAACTGCTTCTTCTCGTACAATATCGCCAGAACGTATTTCCTGCGCCGAATCCGTCGTTGCACGCCCTATACCAAACTTAATGTGCATGGTGTAATAGAAAAGATCATCAATGCGGTCATCAATACTGTTATATTTGCTATAAGTTCCTGGCGTTCGTTCCGGTGAAGGTTCAAAGTCGCCATGCTCCTGTGCATAGTAGTAACAGCCTTGAGGATGCCATTTCAGATAGTAACCCAGATAATGAATTTCGGTATTTACAGCCTTCAAACGTTCCGGGTTGGCTGGATAGTAAGCATCCAAATCGTTTTCGGTAAGACCAAATTGGTCCTTGAGGTCGGCAACCGAAGTACCACCTAAGAACACTCGTGATTTGTCTTCAGTCGTAAAATATCGCCACTCTCTTTGCGCTTTCTCGCTATCCGCCTTGGGGTTCCCGTATTCGCTTTCGCTCTCGCCAAAAAATACCAAAGGGATATCATGAAACGCTGACATTTTAGGAGCTAGGTTCTTTTGTCCGAGTATGAAGGGTTGAAACGGATGCAGAAGATTTTCCGTCGCTAGGCGGGTCAAGAGCCGGTGCACCCGAGTGTTAGGTGTCATCAGATAATTGTCGAAACCAGCACCAATCCAACGTTGAAAATTCCGCCAACCCCATTCCGTATGTATATGGGGCGCCCAAGTCACTGTTAGAGGATGCATTCCATACTTGTTTTTTATAATATGGGAAGCGTAAAAACTATCCTTGCCGCCTGACCCCGGAAGCACGCAATCGTAGCGTCCATCTTCACGCCGATGGCGGTCACATAATTCACGTAGTTCCTGCTCACGGCTTTCCCAATCAACGGTATTATTTTTGTCTTCGGTGACTCGACAAGCGTCACATATGCCTTTGTGGTCAAACTGGAGTGTTTCTTTTTTGGACTTAGTTGTATGCATGAACTCCACAGCTGAATTAGGCCGCTGATTGGACATCACACAACGTTTGCAGAATTTAACCTCACCAGGCAGACCGTACTTAGTCTCCAATTGAAAATCATCCGCATAGTAATCGCCCATTTGCATGGGTTCGGGGTAGGGGATCAAATCCATTTCTTTTCTCCAGAATTCCTTCGCCAGCCTTTATTTAACGCGCTGTCCAGCCACCATCTATTACAACCATTTGACCTGTCATATAACTTGATGCGTCGGACGCCATATAAATTACCGCGCCAACCATTTCGTCAACGTCGGCCATGCGACCAAGGGGCGTGTGTTGGCCGTAGTTCTTCTTGAAGGTTTCGTTCTGGCCGGACTCAATGCCGCCCGGCACCAGGGTGTTGACGCGGATGCCCCTGTCGCCCCAATAGGTGGCTAGATATCGGGTCAGTGCAACGACCGCACCCTTCGAGGCCGAGTAGGCGGCGGGTGTCGTTATCTGATGACCCAAATACTCAGATCCTTCGTAAATGCGGAAGTCTGGCCCAGCAATGCCGTATGTGGACGATGTCTGAATGATACTGCCGCCGTTGCCTTGTTCTAACATCTGTTTACCCACGGCCTGGGCGACCAGGAACATACCGTCGATGTTGACGCTCATGATCTCGCGCCAGACACTGAACTTGAACTCTTCGAATGGGACAAAATAATCGCCGACATCCTTACCCTTGCTAGCGGCGTTGTTATGCAGCACATGAATACCTCCGAGCGCATCGACGGTATCAGCAACCATTCGGTCGACGGCGTCGGGGTCAGAAACGTCGGTAACCAAGCCGATGGTCCGGACGCCATATTCGTCGCCGATAGTGCGGCTAAGTTCGGTGACGGCGGTCTCGTCCAAGTCGACGATCACCACATCGGCGCCGTTGGCGGCGAGGCCGCGGCAGATTCGTGTCCCCTGAATTCCGGTGCCGCCAGTGACGAGCGCCACCTTTCCGGTTAGGTCAAACAGGTTGCTGAGATCTTTTTTGCTCATGTCCGGTTCCTCATTCGCATCCCGACCTTGATGTGCTCGCCGGCTGGGATTTCTTCGTCGCCCTCCCTGAGTGTCTCGATATGAAGCACGCCACCGACGCCGCACACCACCTCGGCACCACCTTGGGGCTCATGGAACAGCACGCTGCCGGAGATTCTTGCCTAGCAAACCTTTCGAACCACCACGCGCCGTAATTAGAAACAGAATTTCCTTACCCATCAGGTAAAATTTTTCTCGAAATCCAAATCGGCTCGATCCAAATCGGCTACACGCCCGACGTCAAGCCAATATTCGAGAATAGGAAAAACAGCTGTTTTCCTACCGGTTTCAATTATGATATCGAAAAAGCTCGTCATATCAAAATAAGTGTCGTTTGGGATGAGTTCAAACAAATCCGGATCTATAACGTAGATGCCGGCATTGACGAAGAACCGATGTACTGGTTTTTCAATAATTTTTTTGATTTGGTCGCCTTTTATCTCGACTACACCGAAAGGGACTTCTAAGTCATACTCGCACACACACATGGTAGCCTTGGAACCACGCTCTCGGTGATAATTCAATAAATCGTTAAAATTCACCCGTGTC
>CAZSYW010000256.1:0-3484 GCA_964611315.1 uncultured Rhodospirillaceae bacterium | reverse complement strand
GTTGGTGCCGGCGTTGTTGCGGAAATCATCGAATAATTCACGACGCTAAGAGGTTGAATTGAGGTTGAATGCGGAGCGGACCATCGAGGATTCTGCCGTGGAGGAGTGTAGCTCAATTGGTAGAGCACCGGTCTCCAAAACCGGGGGCTGTGGGTTCGAGTCCCTCCACTCCTGCCAAGCATTTGATAGGTCATTCAAAATGAAAGAGGAGCGTTAGGGGATGGCCAAGACAAGCCCAGGCGAGTTTGTCCGCCAAGTGCGTCAGGAGGTTTCTAAAGTAACCTGGCCGACGCGAAAAGAGACATCGGTGACGACAGCCATGGTGTTTGTAATGGTGTTTCTATTGATGATTTTCTTTTTTTTCGTGGATCAGGTGTTGTCCTGGGGCATTCGGCTAATTCTTGGAATTGGAGCATAAACAGCGATGGAACAACGCTGGTACATTGTTCACACTTATTCTGGTTTTGAAAAGAAAGTGGCCCAAGCGATCGGGGAGCAGGCAGAAAGGAGTATGCCTGAACTGTTTGAAAAAATTTTAGTGCCTACTGAAGAAGTTGTTGAGATGCGAAGAGGTCAAAAAATCTCCAGTGAGCGTAAGTTTTTTCCGGGTTATGTCTTGATCAAGATGGTAATGACGAATGAAAGCTGGCATCTAGTCAAGAACACTTCTAAGGTAACGGGTTTTTTGGGGGCATCTGGTGAACCGACACCGATCTCTCAGGCGGAGGCGGATCGTATACTTCAGCAAGTGCAAGAAGGGGTAGAAAGGCCAAAACCGTCGATTACTTTTGAGATCGGAGAGATGGTTCGGGTGGCTGATGGGCCGTTTTCTTCCTTTAACGGAATGGTCGAGGAAATTGACGAGGATAAGGCACGAGTTAAGGTATCTGTTTCGATTTTCGGTCGTGCGACGCCGGTGGAGTTAGAGTACACGCAAGTTCAGAAGTTGTAGTGGTCCGGTTCATGAGGATCGACGAATGCGGGAGGTGTGCCATCACCGCACCGCAAACCCAGATTGGCAGGGATATTTAAATGGCGAAGAAAATCAGTGGTTATATTAAACTGCAGGTGCCTGCAGGGCAGGCAAACCCCTCTCCACCCATTGGTCCAGCGTTGGGTCAACATGGCGTTAATATCATGGAATTTTGTAAAACGTTTAACGCCGGGACACAAAATATGGAACAGGGGATGCCAATACCGACCGTGATCACGGTGTATGCGGATCGAAGCTTTAGTTTTACGACCAAATCCCCACCCGCAAGTTTTTTTATCAAAAAGGCTGCCGGGATCGAAAAAGGGAACGGTGAGGTTGGTCGTACGGAAAATATCGGCAGCGTGACTATGGAACAGTTGCGTGAAATCGCAGATAAGAAAAAGGCTGATCTTAACTCCAATGACGTCGATGCGGCTTGTCGTATTCTGGCAGGGACGGCTCGTTCGATGGGAATTGATGTGGTGGAGTAGAAGGAATGGCGAAGAAAACGAAACGTCGTGAAAAAGTTAAAGAGGGCCTGAATTCAGAGCGGCAATATGCTGTCTCTGAGGCAGTTAGGATGGTAAAAGAACGTGCGATTGCAAAGTTTGATGAGACTATAGAAATTGCGCTGAACTTAGGTGTAGACCCTCGGCACTCGGACCAAATGGTGAGGGGGGCAGTATCTCTCCCCAATGGCACGGGGAAGGCTGTGTGTGTGGCAGTATTTGCTAAGGATGTGAAAGCCGACGAAGCCAAGGCGGCTGGAGCGGATATTGTTGGTGCAGACGAGTTAGCAGAGACCGTAAGTAAGGGAACAATTGAATTTGATCGGTGTGTTGCAACCCCCGATATGATGTCGGTGGTTGGTAAATTAGGGAAAATTCTTGGCCCTCGCGGGTTAATGCCAAATCCAAAACTTGGTACCGTTACAAATGATGTGGCTGAAGCAGTCAAGGCCGTGAAAGGAGGGCAGGTCGCCTTTCGTGTTGAAAAGGCGGGCCTCGTGCATGCAGGTATAGGGAAGGCAAGTTTTTCGGAAGATGCTTTAACCGAGAATGCTCTCGCATTTATTGGCGCTATCAACAAGGCAAAACCGACTGGTGCGAAGGGAATATTTATGCAACGTGTGACTCTAAGCTCGACAATGGGCGCGGGTATCAGAGTTGACGTAGCGGACTTGAGCTCGGCAAACACAGATTTAAAAGACTAGGGAGATTCAGTTCAGGCGCAGATACGCGCCTTGGAGGTGGTTTAATTTGAACCACTTTATTACCTGTCCGAGACTGCCGGTGCTGCCGCCGATCGTCGGCTAAAGCATAAACGCACGGCTATCGTGCGGCCTGCATAGACAGTGGTTGCCACTAGGGATTAGGTCTTGGCCTTTCGTACTCCTCTGGTGGATTTAACCTGTCGGACAGGCGAGATGGGCCCCGTGACTTTTAACAGGGGTGCAAAACGCAACAGCGGTGTACGTATTGTGTACGTTGCATGGCAAAACGCGGAGATCAACATTGGACCGAGTCCAAAAAGAGGAAATGGTCGCGTCATTACGCGAAACGTTTGAGGCTGCGACCTCTGTTGTTATCACCCAATTTAGTGGGCTGACGGCATCTGAGGCGAATGATCTTAGGCGAGAAATGCGAGGGGCCGGAGCCACGTTTCGGGTAACGAAGAATAGTTTGGCCCTTAGAGCAATTGAGGGAACGCCGTACGAAGGCTTGTCCAAGCTATTCGCGGGGCCGGTTGCGGTCGCGTTTTCGGACGATCCCGTTGCTGCGGCCAAGGCCTCGGTCAATTTCGCAAAAAAAAGCGATCATTTGGTTATTCTCGGCGGCGGCTTGGGTGAAAGGTATTTGGAGGAGGCTGAGATAAAATCATTGGCGAGTTTGCCATCACTCGATGATTTACGTGCCACGTTCATTGCTTTGATACAACGTCCCGCAGTCAACGTGGTTTCCGTACTGTCAGCGCCAACTGGTCAGTTAGCCAGGGTATTTGGGGCCTACGGTGCGGGACCAGAGGATACTTGAAGAGTGAACGATGTGTGTAATCGCTCGCGCGTCTTGGTGGGTTAAAGCTTAGGAGAAAAAAGAAATGGCGGATTTGGAAAAGATTGCTGAGGAACTGTCGTCGCTAACAGTTCTTGAGGCGGCAGATTTAGCAAAATTACTGGAAGAAAAGTGGGGTGTTTCAGCTGCGGCGCCTGTAGCGGTGGCTGCGGCGGTTCCCGGTGGGGCCGCTGGAGGTGGCGAGGCGGCCGAAGAAAAGACCGAATTCGACGTGGTCTTGGCCGCAATCGGTGAGAAGAAAATTAACGTGATTAAGGAAGTGCGTGCTATGACCGGTTTGGGTCTAAAGGAAGCAAAGGATTTGGTCGAGTCTGCGCCGAAAGCCGTCAAGGAAGGCGTGACCAAGGATGAAGCTGAAGATCTTAAAAAGACCCTTGAAGGGGTTGGCGCTACCGTAGAGTTGAAATAAATGGAACCCCGCCGTTCAGACTTTTTTCCG
>CAZSYW010000255.1:0-3488 GCA_964611315.1 uncultured Rhodospirillaceae bacterium | reverse complement strand
TTAGCGTTCGGTCATTTTGATTCGTTGGTTGAACCAGTTCATGAAGGCCGAAATAATGAGCGAGATAACCAGATAAAATCCCATGACGATCATCATGGTTTCCATCTCTTTCCCGGTTTGCATTAAGCTGATGCCGCCGATGGTTGCAGTAATGTCCATGTAGCCAATCGCAATCGCGAGAGAAGAGTTCTTGGTCAAGTTTAGGTACTGACTGCAAAGTGGTGGCACGATAACCCTGAGTGCCTGTGGAATCACAATCAATTGAAGGGTGCGATTTGGGCGTAGGCCCATCGCGTGGGCTGCTTCGGTTTGACCGTGGCTGACAGCGAGGATCCCAGCACGCACAATTTCAGCGATAAAACACGCCGTGTAGTAAGAGAGCGCAATCCATAGCGCTAGGAATTCTGGCTTGAGCGCCATCCCCCCTTTAAAATTAAAACCCTTGAGTGCGGGCACGTCCCAGGAGAGCGGCATTCCGGTGGCAAAAAACGCAATACCCGTCCCGCCAACGACTATAGCAGCCGAAATCCAGAAGACGGGATAGATTTTCCCTGTTTGATTCTGTACCCGCCTTGCCCAGCGCCGGAATAAGAGAACAGCGACAACTGCAACGATGAATACCACGCCGACAATTGTTGCACCTGATTCGAAGACGGGGGAGGGTACGTAGAAACCCCGGTTCGATAGGAAAAAGGTTTCATTGAAAAAAACTTTTGAGTTCTTGGGCTTCGGCAGTATGACGACGATTAGGGAATAGAGCGCAAGAATATGGATGAGGATTGGTACATTGCGTACGAATTCTACGAAGACATAGGCGATACGGTTGATCAGCCAGTTGCTGGATAGTCGCAGAATACCTAGGGTAAAACCAAGAACCGATGCCAGCACGATTCCGCAGGATGCTACCAGCAGGGTGTTTAGGATACCGACAGCAGCGGCTCGAAGATGCGTCGACTGGTTGGTGTACTCAATAAATGGCGAAAACGTAATGTCGTAGGCCGCGGGCCACAACAAAAACCCAAAACTAAATTCTTTACCAATCGCTGCGAGATTAATGGCAACATTCCGGGCGATTAGGGCGATTAGAGCGAGAACAACTGCCATAGTCACGATTTGAATGATGACTGCCCGGGATTCCTGATGCCGCCAGATCCGAAGAAGGCGGTTTTGTGATTTAGCTGGCGTGGGTGTCATTACGGCCATCGCTTTTTTAGAAAACAGCAGTATACATAGAAATTGCTATTAAACGCGAGCGCCCCGGAAGCCAAACTTGGTTCCCGGGGCGCCCAGACAGCTATAAAACAGTTACTAACTTTCGATTAACGGAAAGGCGGTGAGTACTGCAGTCCGCCGTCTGTCCACAAAGCGTTCAGACCACGTTCGATTCCAAGTGGGGTATTCGGGCCAATGTTGCGCTCGAAAATTTCACTATAGTTACCGACCTGTTTAATGATTTGGTAAGCCCAATCATTAGCGAGACCAAGTTCAGAACCTTGACTGCCGTCAACCCCTAACATACGACGGACTTCAGGGTTGTCAGAGACACCGGTCTTGCCCGATAGAGAATCGACATTACCACTGGTAACGCCAAGCTCCTCGGCTGTAATTGTGGCATTTAATACCCACGTAATGATGTCAGACCATTGGTCATCACCATGTCGAGTTGCGGGGCCCAAGGGTTCTTTTGAGATGATTTCAGGAAGAACCATGTGTGCATCGGGGTCCGGCAGAGCCGAGCGGGTTGAAGACAGACCAGAAGCGTCCGTGGTGTAAACGTCACAGCGACCGCTTTCGTAGTTCTGACGCGCTTCATCGTTGGTCTCGATGGTGACCGCCTCATAGGACATGCCATTGGATGAAAAATAATCCGCTAGGTTGAGTTCGGTTGTCGTGCCTGTTTGAATACAGACGGATGCACCGTCAAGTTCTGTCGCACTGCTGATGCCAAGATCTTTTCGGACCATAAAGCCTTGTCCATCGTAGTAGTTGACACCATGAAAACGTAATTTCACGCCAACGTCGCGTGAGAAAGTAATTGTGGTGTTTCTCCAGAGGACATCGCCTTCACCAGCGTTCAATCTAGTAAATCGCGTTTTACCTGTGGAGGTCACTGCCTCGATAGCATTAGCGTCGCCAAGGACGGCAGCCGCTGTTGCCCGGCAGAAGTCAATGTCAAAGCCTTCCCATACACCATCAGCGTTGGGTGCCGCAAATCCGGCGATACCCGTACTGACCACGCACCGCAAAACACCTCTAGCTTGTACGTCTTCAAGGGTGCCCGCCTGGACACCACTTGTTGCAACGAGCGCTAGGGCCATAGCGGCCGCAGTCACAGTCGTCTTGAGTCTCATAGGAACTCCTCTCCTGTAATTTTATGAATGATTATTGCTGCACGAGGCTAGGATAAACTGCTATCTAGCACCTCTTCTAACCTAGTGTTATGGGGATCCTAACCCGAGTTTCTGGCTAAATACCAGGGCTAAATTGTGTTTTGTCCGAAAGATCGAATAAAAGCTAATAAAATCATAGTTTTATTGAAATATTTGCTTCGTCAGCATGGTAGGAGGAGCGCACCATGGGTGCTGAGGCGACGTGGGTAAAGCCCATTTTGTCACCTAGGACTCGAAATTCTTCAAATTCTTGGAGTGATACGTATCTTTGGACAGGCAGATGGTAGAGGCTTGGTTGTAAATACTGGCCAAGAGTGAGAAATTGGACACCATGGCGCCTCATGTCCCTCATCACCTCCTTAACTTCATCATTTTTTTCCCCTAGTCCGAGCATTAGCCCCGACTTTGTTGGAATCGTTCTCACCTTCTCACCAAAGTCTTTTAACAACCTTAGAGAGTGGTTATATTCAGCGCCGGGCCGAACCTCTCGATACAATCGAGGTACGGTTTCAAGATTATGATTAAAGACATCGGGTGGTGAGCTGCAAATGATGTCGAGAGCCAGTTTATCTCTTCCGCGAAAGTCGGGAACCAGGATCTCTACCCTGATATTAGGTGAATCTTTCCGTAGCACGTCGATACAGGCCGTGAAGTGGCTCGCACCTCCATCTCGTAAGTCATCTCGATCAACGGAAGTTATGACCACATAGTTCAATTTCATCAGCTTTACGCTCTGAGCTATGGCGGCTGGTTCATTCGCGTCGAGAGGTCGAGGTCTGCCGTGAGCAACATCGCAGAATGGACACCTCCGAGTGCACAGATCACCCATAATCATGAAGGTGGCTGTTCCGTTTCCGAAGCATTCCCCCAGATTAGGGCAATTCGCCTCCTCACATACTGTATGCAGCTTGTGTTTTCGAAGAACCTTTTTAAGTTTTGCGACTTCTGGTGTTCCAGGAAATGGTGCCCTAATCCAGGCAGGTTTCCGCAACCGTTTGTTTCGCTCAGTCTTCGGTACCTTAACTGGAATCCGAGCGACCTTATCAATATTGCGTTGACGGTCGGAGGGTCGGTCGATACTCATGCTGCGTCTGCGCG
>CAZSYW010000254.1:0-3525 GCA_964611315.1 uncultured Rhodospirillaceae bacterium | reverse complement strand
GCCCCAAAAAATAAAACTGGCCGATGTAAGTCATGTTAAAGGGAATGCCTTTAAGGGCACCGTAAATATGGATTTGCAGTCCGATTATGAATCTGTTTCGAAACTCGTTGTACTTGAAGATGGTTCAGCGCTCAAATATCCACATGCGCTGCATGATGATATTAGCGAGATAGGTATGGGGCGCTATTCCCATTGGTTGCGAACTGTTTATTTTTCGGCAAGTGATAAAAGTGATATTCTTTCGAACGGCCGCGTATATGAGGTCGTTGAAATAGCTTTTCCGGGATCGGTAGCGGAAGTTGGCATTTCGCCGAAATAAAATGGGAAATTGCATTAGTGGCAAGCATACTTAGAATTCGAGTAAATAGGTTGTTGAATAAAAACAATTTAAATAGCTAAACGATAATCTTCTAATCAAGTGGGAGGATATTTGTTTGGCACTCTATTTAATCGGAAAATAGAAATAATTTAATATTTAAGCAGCTAAAAAATTAGCTAAATGTGAATTAGTTAAGTGCGCTTTCGCCATTTGGAAAGGCGCTAACTACGTCGTTCCACCGTCTGGTCTCGTGTATGATGCCTCGCAGCAGAATGTTGATGGGGTTGCGTCGCCATCGTTCGCCAGAAAAATCATAGTAGCCAAACGTACTTTGCGTCGAATTGAGTCAATCATGGCTGGTAAATGACCGTTCTGGTATAAGAAAATATATGTCGCCATCATGCTGGGCCACCGTGTGGTTAATTCGTCGATGCGAGTGGCGTTTGATAATTGGCGGATCTAGGAACTGTGAGTATTTGTGATCGAGTATTGGTCAACGAACCTGCTTCGCCGGATAATTACTGCCATGAGACTTTTGGCAGCTGGGGACATTGGCGAGATACTCCGACGTATATTCAAGTGGAATCGTAATGGCGAACTAGACCCAGAGATATTGATAGAAAGGGAAATTCCGATCCCTTTGGCGGGCCAGCCATCAATCAGGCCAATGCGTATTCTCTTCGTGAGCCACACACTCTTGCCGGAAGGTGCACCAATTAGTTTATTCGAATAGGTGCGAGGATTGATGGAATCCTTTGATATCTCTGTATCCTTGCTAGCAATGGGTGATGGACCATTGCACGCAGAATATGGAAAGTTGGGTGTGCCGGTTTCCATTTGGGTGCCAAGTGACGATTCGCGACTAACAGCTAAAGGAAATGATAAAGCCAAATCGGATCTAGCTGAATTATTCACTCGTATCAAGCCAGATCTGGTTTTCGTTAACACACTAGATGCGTTCCGGGCCATTAGCGCCGCTCACGCTGGCGGGGTACCAAGCATTTGGAATATACGAGAGAGTGAGCCTTGGGATGAGCATTTCAGCACCTTGTCCCTTAAGGTTCAAAAAGAAGCCCTGCGTGCGTTTGGCTGCGCTAGCAAGTTCATTTTTGTCGCTGAGGAGACGCGCCGCCTTTGGACGGCAATGACGCAAGGTCGCAGCCAAACGATCCACAATGCGCTCGACGTTCGGCGGTTGATTGCCTTGGAAACCGAAGCTCAGCCAAAGGAGCGAATACGCTGCCAATTGGGCATCGATCTCAATAATATTATGATTCTATGTGTTGGCACGATTTGCGACCGTAAGGGCCAAGCCGACTTGATTATGGCATTCGCAGGTATGTCAGATGATGCAATTGATCGGTCACATATTGTTCTAAAGGGCCGCATGATCAAGGATTACGAACCGAACATTCGAAGAGCGTTATCTGCACTTTCCGATGCTCAAAAAATACGTGTGCATATTTTGGCCGAAACCATGGATGCAATCGAGTTGTATCAGGCTGCTGACATATTCGTGTGTACTTCGTATCTGGAAAGCTATCCGCGTGTCATCTTGGAAGCTATGTATCACGCTCTGCCAATTGTGACGACCGAGGTTTTTGGAATTAAGGAACAAATCAAATCGAGGGAAACCGCGCTGACATTCCTTCCGGGTAATGTTAGTCAGTTGGCGGGTCACTTAACTCAGTTGACCATGAGTGAAGTGCAGCGCACAAATCTTGGCACTGCGGCCCGGGAAGCATTCGAGGAACATTCAAAATTTTCAGATATGGTTGAAGAATATGCGATTGTCCTGGGCATTCGGCCAGACACTGCCAACAAAATTGAGTGTTGAAGAAACAATCAATAATGCATGCGAAATAGGTCAAGTCCTGACTTCGAAGTAAATATTATTTCTGCAAACAATATTGGAAACTGTTTCCCAAAGAAGAGCTCATTGGCTGTTAGCTGTGATTCCTGCACGTCACTTAAATAGCGCCATTTACGCGATGGCTGGCAGCTATATAGGGCTCGAATTCTCGCAGGACGATATTGAATCCCACCTGACTGACTTCGGGGGACGTTTTATGATAATTGACGACGAGGCCTCCGGACACAAAGTGGTTGGAGAGTGTTACTACATTACTGAACTACTTTCGTTGACCAATCTGGCTTGTGTGCGAGTAAGGCACCGGATTCGAACATGGCTTCGATTTCAGCCCCGCTATATCCGACCTCGCCGAGCAGATCATAGGTATGCTCACCGAGCAGAGGTGCCCCATGACGGATAGCTGTTGGGGTTCCTTCAAAGCGAGCGGCAGGGCGCGCTTGACGCAATTTGCCGGCATACGGATGGTCGTGCTCGATGACGATGCCACTAGCCTGGACCTGAGGGTGGTCGATCATCTGCCGTCGGGTCAGCACAGGGGCGCTGGGCACACCGGCATCTTCAAGAATTTTGAGCCATTCTTCGGCTTTGCGTTCGAGCAGAGCTTCCTGGATTAGATTTAGCCTTTCGTCTGCGTTCTCATCGCGTAGGGCAGGGGTCTTGAAGCGCTCGTCCTTCAAAAGATGTTCACGGTTTGCAGCCTTGCAGAAACTGCTCCACTGGTCGTTGGTCATGGTCGAAACGGTGATGTAGTCTGTCTTCGTCTCGTAAATTAGGTCGATGAAGGTCGCTGCTTTCTGAATGCTTACCTCGTTTTCGATGAAGGTCTGGCCTCCCATGTCGGATGACCAAAGAAAAGCAATGATGGAATCGAGCATAGAAACCTTCACGTGCTGGCCTTTGCCCGATTGCGCGCGTCCGGCAAGAGCGGATGTTACCGCCTGTGCCGCTGTCATACCGGTCAGCTTGTCGGGTAAAATTGTGCGGATCAAACGTGGGCGTTCTTTGTCGGATCCGGCTTGTATTGTCGCCAGGCCGGATAGGGCCTGAATTATTGGGTCGTAGACCGGCTTATGCGCGAATGGCCCATGCTCGCCCCAACCGCTCATTGAGACGTAGATTAGATCGGACTTGATAGCTCTTAATTCCGGTTCGCCGATGCCGAGCCGTTCGACCACGCCAGGACGAAAATTTTGAATGAACACGTCGGCTGTGGTGACCAACTTTTTTAACACCTCGCGTCCCACCTCCATTTTTACATCTATCACAACCGATCGCTTGTTGCGATTGTTGTTCAGGAAGGCGGCGCGCAACCCTTTATGCGAGTTTCCGGCAT
>CAZSYW010000253.1:0-3530 GCA_964611315.1 uncultured Rhodospirillaceae bacterium | reverse complement strand
ATCGGCAAACGCCAGCCCTGCACCATCACGCATCTGTTTATGCAGGTGATCTTTATAGATGCTAGCCTGTAGCTCGTCTGGTGTAGCCATCATCATAACATCGGCCCAACCGGCGGCATCCCTCACAGACAACACCTCAAACCCCGCGGTTTCAGCCTTTGCAGCAGTAGCTGATCCTTCACGCAATGCAACTTTTACCGCGCCAACTCCGCTGTCTCTTAGGTTAGAGGCGTGTGCGTGACCTTGGCTGCCATAGCCAATGATCGCCACGTTTTTACCCTTTATTAAATTAACGTCAGCGTCACGATCATAATAAACACGCATCGATTACCTCCTGTCATTTAGTCACCTACTTCGGGAGCCTCAGCACCACGGGCTATACCCACCACCCCTGTCCGAGCAACCTCTACCAGCCCCAACGGTGACATTAGATTGATAAAGGCATCAAGTTTGTCAGTGGTACCCGTGACTTCGAAAACGAAAGAAGCGTTCGTACTGTCAACCGCACGAGCCCGAAAAATATCAGCAATGCGCAGCGCCTCAACTCGCTTGTCACCGGTGCCACTGACTTTTAAGAGTGCAAGCTCCCGTTCTACATGAGGTCCTTCATCAGTAAGATCTATCACGTCTCGCACAGGAACAAGGCGACCAAGTTGCGCCTTAATCTGTTCGACGATCATTCGTGTCCCGGAAGTCACCAGAGTGATACGAGAAAGCCCCCGTTTGGGATCGACAACAGCCACGGTCAGGCTCTCAATATTGTACCCTCGCCCCGAGAATAAACCGACCACACGAGCAAGCACGCCGGACTCATTATCGACGATACACGCAATCGTGTGGCGCTCAACCTCGCTCACTTTACCACCTCGAAGCTAATTAAATTGCAAGTGGCCCCTGCTAGTGCCAGCGGGCGCGCACTCTAACGAATTGCCCGAACTTGTAAAGCGCAGGGTCCCAGCTCTCTCAAACCCGCACCAAGCCGGAACCAAAACAGCAAAGACATCCACCTCTGCCTCCCCTCCAATCTTGTTGGCAACAAACGGCCAAAACCTCACACAGTAGCGGCAACCGACTACACCGCAATGCCTTGGGGTACCGATTGCTCACATACTCCCTTATTACGCCAAAACTGCACGGACTGACCTCCACTTCGTGGACACCCCACCCCTACCTGCAAACTACACCAACACCATACCTTCTTCTGTCCGCGGGGCGATATCATCATCCGAACCCAGTTTCATTTCATGGTGACCTGCTCCCGCCGGAATCATCGGGTAGACGTTTTCCATCTTTTCAACCTGGACATCGGCGACTACGGGACCATCATGATCGATCATTTCTTTTATAAGGGCGCCCACTTCGTCTGGCTTAGTAGCCCGCAGGCCCTTCATGCCAAAAGATTCAGCCAAGGCCACAAAATCAGGAAGGGAATCGGTATAACTTTCCGCATAGCGACCCCCATGAAAAAATTCCTGCCACTGTCGTACCATCCCCATGTATTCATTGTTCAGTATGAACACCTTCACCGGCAAACGATACTGTTTAACCGTAGAAAGCTCTTGCATGTTCATAAGAAACGAGGCTTCCCCAGCAATATCAACAACCAAAGAGTCCGGATGCGCTACTTGAACTCCTGCGGCAGCAGGAAAACCATAACCCATAGTACCGAGACCTCCGGAAGTCATCCACCGGCATGGCTCATCGAAACGAAGAAATTGCGCTGCCCACATTTGATGCTGACCAACTTCGGTAGTAAAATAAACATCCAGATCCTTTGTTATTTCGTGCAGTCTCTGCAAGGCAAATTGCGGTTTAATAGAAGTCGCAGATTGTTCGTACTTTAGGCAGTCGACTTTTCTCCAACTATCGATAACTTTCCACCACTTATTTAACGCCTTTTTATTAGAAGTGCTTTTGGCCTCCCTCCAAGTACCTAATAATTCTTCAAGGACAACACCGACATCTCCTATCAATGGAATGTCCACAAACACGTTCTTATTGATAGATGAACGATCAATATCTAATTGGATCTTTGTGGCATCAGGAGCGAAGTCGGAAAGTCGTCCTGTGACACGATCATCAAAGCGGGCCCCCACCGCAAACATGACATCACAATCATGCATAGCCATATTCGCTTCGAAGGTGCCATGCATACCAAGCATCCCGACAAACTGAGGGTCGTTGCCAGGATATCCTCCCAGACCCATGAGCGTATTGGTAACCGGAAAACCAGTTTCCTGGGCAAGCTCTCTAAGTAATTTACTGGCTCGTGCGCCAGAGTTGATGACGCCCCCGCCCGAATAAATAATCGGACGTTCCGCCCGTTCCAGAAGTGACACAGCTTGTTTAATCGCGTCCGGGTCCGCATGGGTCACCGGTCGATAGCTCCGATGTTCTATTTCCCCGAGCACCTCGTATGTTGTTTCCGCAGTAACGATATCCTTTGGCAAATCTACCACCACCGGCCCAGGTCGACCACTACGCGCGACATAAAATGCTTCGGCAATGGTGCGTGAAAGCTTGTTTACGTCCTTGACCAAATAGTTGTGTTTGGTGCACGGGCGAGTAATACCAACCGTGTCCGCTTCTTGAAAAGCATCGTTGCCTATCAGATGAGTTGGAACTTGCCCGGTAAGACACACCACCGGCACAGAATCCATTAATGCATCCGTAAGGCCGGTGACCGCGTTAGTAGCCCCAGGGCCGGATGTAACGAGCACAACCCCCACCCTTCCCGTTGACCGAGCATATCCCTCAGCCGCATGAACAGCTGCCTGTTCGTGTCGCACTAAGATATGGCGCAGCTCATTCTGCCGAAAAATAGCATCGTAGATCGGTAATACTGCGCCGCCCGGATACCCGAATATTACCTCAACCCCCTGATCCACAAGGGTTTTTATAACCACTTCACTTCCGGTCAGACGCATCGCAAGTTCCCCAAAGGCCCCGTAGCTCTGGCCCCTTAGCTCTTACCAACCCCCGAGGTGGCTGGATAAGGCGGGACGCTAGTTCTTTGGCATGATGCCGTCAATAAAAAGCGGGTGACAGCCGCGATTACCTTACCCTTGTAAACCACTGGGTCTTCCACCTCAATATCAGGCGTAAGTTGATTTTTAAACCAGGTATATTGACGTTTGGCGTAATTACGGGTCGCCTTACAAGCTAACTGACGGGCATTGTCCAAGGAAAGATCGCCCTTCAAGTGCCTGGCAAGCGCCCTCAAACCGAGAGCCTTCATTGCGGGAAAGGACGGATCCAGGCCGAGCCTACTCAGAACTGCAACTTCATCAAGCGCACCAGCATTTAGCATAGTTTCAAACCGTTCATCACATGAGCGGTACAACTCCGCGCGTTGGGGCATAATCGTTATCACAAAGTAAGGACATTCAAGTCCTCCTACATTCTCACCCGACTGCCATTCGCTAATCGGTTTCCCGGTCGCTTCCAATACCTCCCAAGCCCGGATCAAACGTTGTTTATCGCCGCCTTGAACGCGCGCCTCCACCGAGGGGTCTCGCTTGGCAAGGCGC